>JBHELH010000322.1:0-3960 GCA_046263215.1 Gemmatimonadaceae bacterium
GCCACAGATCTGGGTGGTGTTTCGTCTACAGGACTCTCACCTTGTCTCGTGGGGCGTTCCAACCCACTTCGACTACACTCCCAGCATCCGCGGGATAAATCCCCGCTTCGGCCCTACAACCCCAGAGGACAAGTCCCCTGGTTTGGGCTCTTCCCGGTTCGCTCGCCGCTACTACGGGAATCTCGGTTGATTTCTTTTCCTCGAGTTACTGAGATGTTTCAGTTCCCCGGGTTCGCTTCACCCCACTGAAGGGGTGATACCAGCCGCATAACCGGCTGGTGGGTTTCCCCATTCGGCCATCCGGGGCTCACTGGACGTGTGCTCCTCCCCCCGGCTTATCGCAGCTTACCGCGGCCTTCCTCGCCTCCGTGTGCCCAGGCATCCCCCGCACGCCTTCGCTCGCTTGACTACGCAACCCGCTCGCAGCAAGCAGAGCACGCGCATGAGTTGCAATCCTATTTCCATCGACCACGCCTGATGCTCGCGCACCAGACGCATCGATGAGGATCCAACATCCCACGATCTACCTAATCCGTCACTTTTCAAACAGCGCTCGCGGCGTCGTTATTGCCGCGACAGACCATCAATTTATCGCCCTCGCAACGCCCACGCAAGTCCAGATCAGCAAACGACTTACGTAGCTGTCTCGGCCGACGTCTGCGTCGCGAAGGGCTCGAATACTACCATGTTCGACCCCCTAGTTCAACCCCCGAGAGCGCGCAAAATCTCACGACCTCGCTCTCCAGTTTCGCTGTGGTTGGGCTCGGCGCATCTGGCGGACACATCAACCAAAACGTGTCCCTGCACCCATGAGCGATCACGCAGTCGTAACTGCCAAAGGTGTAGACCGCTGGTTAGGCGGCCACCCGTGGATATATCGCAGCGACGTCAGTCGACGACCCACCGCCGAGGCAGGCGCCGTCCGCGTCAATGACCCGCGGGGCCGCCCGATCGGCTGGGCTCTCTGGAGCCCACGCTCGGAGATCTCGCTCCGGCTGCTCGACCGCGATCACCGGGCTCGAATCGACGCCACCTGGTGGCGGGACAGAATTCGCGATGCCGCCAGCCGCCGCGGTGGTCTCGGGGCAAGCGCCAGCGCATACCGCCTGATCCACGGCGAAGGCGACGGACTCCCTTCCCTCATCTGTGACCGCTACGATCGATGGCTTGTCGTCCAGCTCATGAGCGCCGGGCTGGAACGATTCCGGGCGGAGATCCTTGGCGCTTTTGTCCAACTGCTCGAGCCGGAGGGAGTGCTCGCCCGCAACGACGTACCGCTCCGCGCCAAGGAAGGCCTCGCCGTCGCATCGGAGCTCCTCCACGGCTCGGTGCCACGCGAAGTCGAGATCGTCGAGCACGGGATCCGATACCTCGCCGCGCCCTGGGAGGGACAGAAGACCGGCGCCTTCCTCGACCAGCGTGAAAACCGCGCCTTCATCGGAGCGCTCGCCCGCGGCCGCGCGCTCGACTGCTTCAGCTACCATGGCTCCTTCGCGCTTCATCTTGCGCGACGTGCCGACCGCGTGACGGCGCTGGACATCTCCGCCGCGGCGCTGTCGCGCGCGGCCGAGAACTGCGCGCGGAATGCGATCGCCAACGTGGACCTCGTGGAGGCCAACGCGTTCGACTACTTGCGCGCGCGGGAACAGTCCGACGACCGCTTCGACACGATCGTGCTCGATCCGCCCGCGTTCGCCAAGAACCGCTCCTCGCTCCCGGCCGCAGTGCGAGGCTACAAGGAGATCAACCTCCGCGCGATGCGACTCCTCGCGCGCGGCGGGCTCCTGTTCACCGCGAGCTGCAGCTTTCACCTCACGAAACCGCTCTTCCTCGAAATGCTGCAATCGGCCGCCGCCGACTCGGGCCGCCGCATCGCCCTGCGTGAGTTGCGCGGGCAGCCGCTCGACCACCCCGAGGTACTCACGATTCCCGAGACAGGTTACATCAAAGGCGCATTGCTCGAGGCACTCGACTGATTGTCCGCGCGGGCGGTTGACAGTGCGGGCAGAAGTACGTGGACCGGCCGGCCTGCGTGATCCGCGCGATCTGGTGCCGGCAGCGGCGGCACGGTAGGTCCTCGCGTCCGTAGACGGCGAGTCGAATAGGGCCGGCGAGCGCCCGCCGCATGACGTGCCGGACGGCGGCGAGCAGACGCGCGAGCTCGCGGAGCGTCAGCGAGCTCGCGGGCATGCGCGGGTCGAGGCGCGCACGCCACAATGCTTCCGCCGCGTAGATATTCCCGAGTCCGGCGACGACGCTTTGATCAAGCAGCGCAGGCTTGATTGCCCCGCGCCGCCGCGCGAGTGCGCGCCGAAGGTCGCGAGGCCGCAACGCCGGATCGGTCGCCTCCGGTCCGAGGTGGAGTTCGAGTACGTCGTCACGAACGTCGAGGGTCGAGAGCGCACGCGGGTCGACGAGCCAGACGTGAACGCCGTCGTCGAGCTCGAGGACGGCGCGAGCGAAGCGCGGCGGGCGCGATGCAGCGTCCTCCACGCGCCAATCACCGGCCATCCGAAAGTGCGCGTGCAGCGTGCGGCCGCCGGCGAGGTGAACGAGCTGGTGCTTGCCCCGCCGTTCGACGCTCTCAATACGCGCGCCGACGAGCGAACGCACGCGTGCAGGCGCGACGCGCGCGCGCAGCGCGCGGTGCATCACACGGGCGCGCACGATCGTACGGCCTTCGGCTGCCGCGCGAAGCATGCGAACCGCGGCTTCCACCTCCGGCAATTCGGGCATGGCTCTCCATGAGGTCCCTGTTCCGCTCCGATAGCGGACGGAGCCAAGATACCGCAACGCCGGGCGCCGTGGCTCGTCAGCTACATCGGAGCCCGTGACTTAGTGCGGCCACCTCACTGGTCTCTTGCGTGACTGCCCGAAGTTCCTACCTTACGTCCGCCGTGTCCTTCCTCCCTACGTAATGCCGCAGCATCACCCGCAGCGCTCCCTCCGCCACGAGTACGAGCTCTACGTGGAGGAGGAGATCGAGAAGTACAAGGAGTCGCTGCCGCGCAGCGCTCTGCTCGGCATTGGCGACGAAGCGGCGAAGGCGTTGGCGGCTGACCCGCAGATGGGACTGACGGAGCTCCTCCTTTGCGAAGAGGTCGACCGGATCATCCGGAAGCGCCTGCGGCTGGCCTCATATCGCGGGTGGCGGCGGCAGCGGCTCAAGCTGCTCGCCGAGCTTCGGCGGCCAGAGCACTGGGGACTTCAGCCCGATGATGCCGTCGTGAGCGCCCTGCGCGCCGGCGCAGACAGCCGCGTGCTCGTCGCCGGTGCGCAGGACGAACGATCGGCGCTCTACCTCGCAGCACTCGGCTGCGAAGTTACGGCGATCGACACCGAGCAGGACGCCCTCGAGCGGGTCCTCGATGCGGCGTACGAGGCAGGTCTCGGCGGCCGCGTTCACGCGCAGATCGCCGACTTGATCAGCTGGAGTCCGGCCGCCCCGTTGGCCGCGGTTGTGTGCGCGCCGGCGGCGCTCGGCGATCTCACCCCCGCGCAACGAGCGCATGCAATCGACGTCCTGCAGCGCGCGACTGCACGCGGTGGCGTGCACCTGCTGCACACCGCAGAACCCGCGGATCCACGCCGCGTGCCGGTCGACGAGCTGCGGGTACGGTACGGCGGCTGGGAGGTAACCGTCGAAAGCTTCCGCGGCGCGCCGGACACGTTCCTCGCGCGAAAGGCCATGTCTTGAGTCACGGTGCGAGGCTCGTGCGTGTAGATCCGACACGCGGGCGACGCCTCACGTCGTGTCGATGCGCGACAGAACGATCGGCTCGGCAGCGGCACGGCTGACGTAAATCGCCACCAATCAACAAGTTCGCTTCGAGGCCCATGCTGGCACCACTGGTGCTAACGTGGGCTTTGGCTTGCGGACCGGCTGGATGCCGACCCCGAAGTCACGCGCGCGCCGGTGGCGAACCGTTCTCGCTGCCGGCGCGCACTCGCGAGGCCCAC
>JBHELH010000323.1:0-19727 GCA_046263215.1 Gemmatimonadaceae bacterium
GTTCACGTGCAGCTCGGCGACGAACGGCAACCGCTCGGCGGCGGCGCGCTGTACGAACGACACGAGCGCCGCGGCGAGGAGCACGCCGAGCGCCCCCGCCAGGCAGGCGAGGACGAGCGCTTCGGCGAGGAACTGCCGCGCGAGCCGCCAGCGGCCGGCGCCCAAGGCCGAGCGGACGGCGAGCTCGCGTACGCGCACGCTCCCGCGCACGAGGAAGAGGTTGGCGACGTTGGCGCAGGCGAGCAGGAGCACGAGGCCGATGGCGGCCGAGATCAGGAGGAGCGCCGACGGCAGGTCGCCGTACAGCGCTCGGCCCAGTGGCTGGAGCGCGACCGACGTCCAGCGCCCCTGCTCGACGGGGTATTCCTGCGCGAGGCGGCGCTGGATCGTGCGCATCGCGGCGACGACGCGGGCGGAATCGGCTCCGGGGCGCAGCCGCACGACGGTCCGACTGTCGACGTGCAGCCCGCGGAGCGCGAGCTGCGGGTGCGTCGCCTGGAAGACCGCGATCGGCTGCCACAAGGCGGGGGCGATCCACCTACCGGAGCCGGCGAAGTTCGGAAAGGCGAAGCCGTGCGGCATGACGCCGATGATCGTCGTCGGCATGCTGTCGACCGGGAGACTCTTTCCGAGGACGCTCGGGTCGCCGCCGAAGCGGCTCAGGAAGAGCTCCCAGGAGATGACGGCGACCCGCGCCGCGCCGGGCCGCTCCTCATCCGGGGCGAAAGTGCGGCCGACCGCGGGACGCGTCCCCATGAGCCGGAAGAACCCGGGCGTCACGTAGGCGGCGATACGCCGCTCCGGGCCGTCGCTACCGGGAAGGTCGACGCCGTCGCCGCGGACGAAGGCGAATCCGTTGATCGCCCCCGCGAGCGAGGCGGTCTGTGCCTCCCAGTCCCTGAACGTCGGGTACGACGGAACGCGCATGTTCCCGTCGTCGCTGCGCTCATAGATCACGCGCAGGCGGCTCGGGTCGCGATACGACAGGCCGCGCAGGACGATCGCGTCGACGATGCTGAAGATCGCGGTCGTGCTGCCGATCCCCAGGGCAAGCGTGAGCAAGACGACGACCGCGAACCCGGGCGATCGTTGGAGGGTGCGCCAGGCGTACCGCAGGTCCTGCAACAGCGCGTCGACAAGCGGCAGCCGGCGCGCGTCGTGAAAGCGCTCCTGAGCGGCGGTCACATTGCCAAAGCGTCGCCTCGCTGCCGCGAGCGCCTCGTCCCCGGGCACGCCTGCGGCGCGCAGCTGCTCGGCCTCGAGTTCGATGTGGGCGCGGATCTCCGCCTCGAAATCCTCCTGAGTACGCCGGCGCCACCCCGCCATCGCATCACCCGCCAGTCGGCTCGGGCCCGAGGATGAGCCCGACCGCGCGCACCAACCTGTGCCACTGCGACGTCTCGCGCGCGAGCTGCTTCCGGCCGCCCGCCGTGATCGTGTAGAATCGCGCCCGCCGATTGTTGTCGGACAGCCCCCACTCGGCCCTGATCCATCCGCTCGCCTCCAGCCGCTGAAGGGCCGGGTAGAGCGAGCCGTGGTCGACGAGCAGCGCCTCCTGCGAGCGTTGCTGGATCGCGCGCGCGATCCCCTGCCCGTGCTCCGCCCCGAAGACCAGCGTGCGGAGGATCAGCAGGTCGAGCGTGCCCTGAAGAAGCGCCGCGCGCTCGCCGGTCTCGTCTCGGGTAGACATTCTACCCCAAGGATACCGGTACTCGGTAGAATGTCAACAGGAGGCGCGAGCCGCCTCCTTCGGTTACGAGAAGCCCTACCGCTGCGGACTCAGGTTCGGCGCCGCCGCTGCTCAACCCGCCGAAAGCCCGCAAAAAAAGCCGTGGGGCCTACCGCGGCTGCCCACAGCCACAATAAACCCCACGATGGTCAGACCGATCGGCAAGGCGCGTCGGTCAGGTAACCCTTTTGCTACCTAGCGATTTCCGGCGATCCTTGCCGAAGTGTGGTCAGTAGACAATGGATCACCTCCTCTGTTTCGCGGTGGGACCTCGGGCGAATCGAGCTACTGAACTCTAGGCTAGCGGGGTGACGCGAGAAGCGCCAGAGATGGCTACGTGCTCAGCCGGCTGGTAGCTAGCGACTGTTGCCCGCCACGCGTCGCCCGCCCGTTACGGTGTGAGCGGATGCCGCGGCTCGATCTTCACGATCCAAAGGCCGTTGTACATGTCGTTGACGTACGCGAGGCCGTCCTTGGGGTTGACGACGACGCCCCACGTCATCGCGGCGTTCTTCACGAAGCCCTGCATGTCCGCCGTATTCAGGTGCGCGATCTCGCGGCCCTGGGCGCGGAGGTCGCCTCGCAGCTCGCCCGAGACGTCGAACGCGCGGAAACCCCCATTGTAGGCGCCCATGTAGAGCGTGTCGCCGGCGACCCAGACGTTGTGAACGCCGCCGTACTCCGGCTCGTACTACGCCACCGACTGGGGCTTCTCGATGTCGGAGACGTCGATAGCCTGGAGGCGTCCGTAGGCGCGTCCGGCGGCTGCGTCCTTGGCGCCGGCGACGCCCCGCCCGGGGAAGACCTCGTCCGCGATGAAGACGTAGTTCTTGTGCCGCCACGCCGTGTGCGTGCCGCGAATGAACCCTGGGCCGCCGGTAGCCTCGACGCCGCGATAGAGCTCGTTGAGATCGTACTTGTACTGCGACACGAGCTTCGGGCTGGACGGCGTACCGCCCTTCACGCCGTTGCCGACGTCGAGGATGATCAGGCCGTCGTTCCACCACGAGGCGTACAGCAGGCCGTTCTGAACGTCGATGTCGTGGAGTGAGATGCCGACCGTCGTCTCGCGCGGCTTCCAGCGCCCGACCTCCTTCGGCTTGTAGGGGTCGTCGATGTTGACGATGTGAAGCGCGCCGGTACCGTCGTTGGTGAGGTAGACGTGCGTGCCGTACTTCGCGTCCTTGTAGATGAAGGACGAGTGCACGCCGGCGGTGACGTCGTCGGTGAACTCCGAGATCGGCTTCGGGTGCAGCGGGTCCTCGAGGGAGGCGAAGACGACGCCGTTCTTCCGGTCGGCTGCGCCCTCCCGGGTGAACACGAGGAACCTGCCGTCCGGCGTAGTCATGATGTCGTTGACGCGCCGAGTGTTGGCGACGATCGAGTCGGTGACGACGGGGTTCGTCGGGTTGCTGATGTCGATCGCGTACATGCGATCGCCGCCGCTACCGGTGCCGAGGTAAGCGACGCGGCCGTTCGGGTGGATCCAGACCTCCTCGGTGGTGAACTGCATCCGCGGCAGCCGACCCACGACGCGCAGTGGGCGCCGCACGTCGCGATGCTCGAGCGTCACGACCGCATCGACGGTCCGGGAGCCGAGGCTCGCCGTGACGACGTACGTTCCGGGGTCGTAGCCGACGAACGCGCCGTCCTCATCGATCAGACCTCGGCCGGGCGAGATACTCCACGCCGGCCTCAGGCCGGCGATCGTCCGCGCGGCCGCGTCCTTGGCGGTCAGCTTGAACGAGATGACGTCGCCCTGCCGCGCTTCGGCGGACGAGGGCGTCAGCTGCAGCGTCGCGATGTTGTTGGCAACGACGTCGACCGGCAGCTGCTCGGTGACTCCGCCGGCGGAGGCGCTGATGATCACGCTGCCAGGCGCGAGGGGCGTGGCGACGCCCTCCGGGGAGATGCGCAGGCGCGCTGGCGCCGAGCTCCGCCAGGTGATGCGGTCGTCGCGCTCGTCACCAGCCGCCGAATATGAGTTGGCGCCGAGGCGGATGCGCTGACCGACGACCAGTCGCGTGACGCGTGGCGAGATCGCTACGCGGGCGGCCGGCCCGGGAGTCATCCGGACCTCGATTCGCTCGACGACCGGCTTTGTTCCCGCCACGATGGCGACCGCGGTCACGGGGAGCGTGCCGACGGCCCCGGCGCGTACGAGGCCCGTCGAATCGACGGAGCCCTCGAACCAGGCGCCGCCGGCAACGAAGCGGATCGCGGCGCCCACGACGGGCTGCCCGGCGGCGTCGACGGGCTCGGCGCGGAGCTGGAGCGAGTCACCGACGTTCACCGTTCGTTGTGTGGGCGTGACGAACACCTTAGCGATCGGCGACGGCGGCAGTGCCGGGGCCTGCGGGCCTTGTTGCTGGAACGCGAGCAGCGCGAGGACGTGAAGTATCATGTCGTATGGGATCCGATGACGGTGCGGCGCATGGCTGGCGCCGATCGAACACTAGCTTGCACTGCGGGGTAATGAGCGATCAAGTTGCATCACTACTTCCTTACAGCCATGCCGAAGTCGAAGTTGGTACCCGCCGGGCGGCTCGCGGTTCGCGGCGTCGCGCTCGTGGTGCTCTCGGGCTGCGCCGGCGCGCCGCGCGCGGGCTCTCCGGTCGCTGCCGCCGCGAGCGCCGGGCCGATGGACGCCGCGCCGCGTGGGGCAGCTTCCGGACCGGCGCGGACGCTACCGACGCCTCCGGACCGGGACTACCTAGTGTTCGTCGGCTCGGAGGCTACCGACAAGATCGCGCTCGTGCGGTTCGGTCCGGGCGGAGCGCGGATCGACCGCGAGACCATGACCGGGATCATGCCGGCGGATGTCGACGGTCCGCACGGCGTCGCCGTGTCGCCTGACGGTCGCTTCTACTACGTCACGACCGCCCACGGCACCCCGTACGGCTTCCTTTGGAAGTACGCGACGGCGAACGACTCGCTCGCCGGAAAGGTGATGCTCGGCAACTTCCCGGCGACGCTGCAGCTCACGCCCGACGGCGCGTTCGCGTACGTCGTCAACTTCAACCTGCACGGCGAGATGGTCCCTTCGTCGGTGTCGATCGTCTCGACCGACGAGATGGTGGAGGTCGCGCGCGTGCAGACCTGCACCATGCCCCACGGCTCGCGCATCAACGCTCAGGGGACGAAGCACTACTCGGCCTGCATGATGGACGACATGCTCGTCGAGATCGACACGAGGACGTTCGGCGTGTCTCGGCGATTGAGCGTGGCGAGGGCGAAGGAGGGGCCCGCGGCCGACGCGCTGCCGACCGGCCACACCCACCGCGAGCCGAGCTGCTCGCCTACCTGGGCTCAGCCGTCGGCGGACGGGTCGCGCGTTTACGTCGCCTGCAACAAGTCGAGCGAGATCGTGGAGATCGACGGCGGGTCGTGGACGGTCGCCCGCCGGATTCCGGCGGGGCTGGGAGTCTACAACCTTGGCGTGACGCGTGATGGGCGCTTGCTGATCGGCACGAACAAGCGCGGCCAGTCGGTGTCGGTGATCGAGATCGCGTCGGGCCGCGAGCTCGCGCGGATCCCGACGAAGCGTCCGGTAGTCCACGGCGTCGCGACGTCGCCCGACGACCGGTACGCGTTCATCTCCGTCGAGGGTATCGGCTCGGCGCCCGGCACGGTGGAAGTGATCGATCTACGCGCGCTGCGATCGGTGGCTCAGGTCGACGTTGGGCAGATGGCTGGCGGCATCGACTTCTGGAAGACCGAGCCGGCCCGGCGCTGAGCAGTAGAACCATCGCGCGGCGGATCTCGTAGGAGAGGTCGATGCCGACCCCCACCCGCGCCCTGAAGCGACGCACCTCCTACTGGGAAGCGAGTCGCGCACACCGTTACAGCCTGCTCTTCGCCCTCCCCCTGCTGCTGCTCTACGAGGCGCTGGCGGCGGTGCTGGCACACGATCCATCGGTCGGCGGCGTTCGAAACGGCGCCGATGTCCTACTCAAGTCGCTCTTCGTCGCAACAGCGGGCCACCGGGGTCCGCTGCTCTTCATGACTGTGGTCGTCGGCGTCAGCATCTGGCTCGTCTGGCGCGATCTGCGGGCGAACGGCGGCCGCCTGCAGTCGTGGATCTTCGGCGGGATGGTGCTCGAGGCAGCGGCGCTTTCGGTGGTGCTCGGGGTCATCGTCGGGGCGCTCACAGTGCGCATCCTCGGGCCCCTCGGCGCGCTCGCCGCGGGCGGAGATATCGACACCATGGGGTGGCCCGCGCGCCTCATGCTCTCCCTCGGCGCGGGACTGTACGAGGAGCTGCTGTTCCGCGTCGCCCTCGTCTCGGCCCTCGCCAACGGCGCGCGCATGGCGCTCGGCTGGGGTCGCGGCACGGCGGGCGCGGTGGCCACCATCCTCGGCGCGCTGATCTTCTCGGCGTTCCACTACATTGGTCCCTTCGGCGAGGACTGGGCGCTCCAGTCGTTCACGTTCCGCGCGATCGCCGGCGTGATGTTCAGCGCCCTCTATCTCACTCGCGGCTTCGGGATCACGGCGTGGACGCACGCGATGTACGATGTACTCGTGCTCATGGTGTGGGCGTGACCGCCTGCGGACTGCGGAGGACTGCGGACTGCGGACTCACCCCCTCGGGATGTTCCTAGGGGCGGTAGGGGCAGCTCGAGGGTTCTAGTCCGCAGTCGTCCGCAGTCGGCTCAGGACTCCACCGCGGCCCTGAACTCCCTCACAATCTCCCACGCCGGCTTGATGTCATGGATCTGAGCGACGCTGCGGCCGGCTTGCCAGTAGTCGCGGTCACCGGCCGGCGCGTTGAGGGAGCGGCGGAGGGCGCGGAGGGAGCGTAACGCGTAGATGGTCCGCATCAGGTGCTTGGTGCGCCGGCGGCGAAGCATCAGACGCGCGAGTGGGCCGGCCCTGGTGCCGATGCGGTCGATGTACTCGTTACGGATGACGGCCACGGGGACGCCAGTCAGTCGCTCGGTGAGTACGATGTCGTCCGCCGTCGCGCGGAGAATCGCCTGCTTATAGTCGGGGTGGGCGTGGCATTCCGCCGTTGCTATGAACCGCGTGCCCATCTGCACACCGGCGTAGCCCATGGCGAGCGCGGCTCGGAAATGCGCCGGGTCGCCGACCCCGCCGGCACAGATCAGCGGGAGGCCGAGGTCGGCTAGCTCGTCGAGCAGCGCGGCCGGCGTGCGCGGGCCGGCGTGGCCCCCGGCTTCGGCGTTGACGGCGATCAGGCCATGGACGCCGGCGTCGACGCCCTTGAGCGCCCACTTTCGCTCGGTCACGTCGTGATAGACCACGCCACCGAGCGGCGCGACCCGCTGCACGACCCACCGGGGGTTCCCGAGCGAGGTGACGAAGAAGCGCACTCCTTCCTCGAGCGCGACGTCGATCCAGCGCTCCATGCGCTCGCGGTAGACGCGGGACGACTGCTCGATCAACGCGTTCATGCCGATCGGCTTCGTGGTCAGCGATCGGATGTAGCGAAGCCCTGCACGGTACTCATGACCGTGCACGTAGGTGAGCGAGATCGGTTGGACGACGCCGATGCCGCCGGCGTACGAGACGGCGGCCACGAGCTCGGGGTTGCTGCACGGGTACATCGCGCCGCAAATGAGCGGAACGTCGATGCCGACTTGCCGCGAGAATGAGGTCGCGAGCGCCGGAGGCGGCGGCGCGGTGCGCACCCGGCGGCCGGAGCTAGCGCGGCGCGCCGGCGACCTGCACGGCCGGCCGCGCGGGCGCCGACGCGGGCGCCAGCCGCCAGCGAACGGTCGCGCGCGCGACGACGTCACCGGCTTCGTCGCGAACCACTGACTCGACGAGCTGCTTGCGCTCCTCGGTGACCGGCGGAACGTCACACCGACATTCGGCGGTGAGGCGCCCGCGCGCCTTCTTGAGGTACTCGATCGAGAGCGCGGTGACGATCGCCCGGATGCCGGGCGGGATGGTCATCAGCATCGCCGTGCCGCTCGCGACCTCGGCGAGGTTCGCCAGCGCGACGGCGTGAATCGAGTTGAGGTGGTTGCGCACCTTGCGCCGGTCGCGGAGCTCCCAGCGCGCGTAGCCGGGTCGCAGCTCGACGACTCGCGCCCCCATGCTGCCGGTGTACGGCGCGAGGCGGCCGACCAGGATGCTGAATAACCTCTTGCCGCCGGGGAGCGGCCGGAGCCGCTCCCACCAGCGGGCGAGGAGGGCGGTCGGAGCCGCGAACGTGTTGGCCATCCTCGCCTCGGCGTGCGCTACGGAACTGTCACCGGGGCGAGAGAGGTCCCGTACTTCGCGTTTATCGCGGTAATGATCGTGTTGGCCATTCGCGCCTGTCCCGTCGGCGACGGGTGCACACCGTCCAGGGAGACGCACGGGCCGAACGCTGACGCGGTGGCCGCCGCCGCAAGGTTCGGGAATACAGTAGCGCACCCCTCGCTCTTGAACTGCCCGAGCACGACATTGGGGTCCACGTAGGCGAAGTCAAGTTCGGTCGCCTTGGCTTGGACGTGAGCGTTGTAGGCGTCGACGTGCGTCCGCACTGTCGCCTGCTCGGTCGCGTCCAGGATGAAGATGTCACCCACCGAGGCTGGCGCGGTGGGCTCGCAAACGATCGTCCTCGGGTGCGCGCCCGACGCCATACGGCCGAGAATGACGAAGGACACGAGCGCGCCGGAGCCTACGCAGTTCGGGTGGACAGTTACCGGACCGCCCGCCGCAGTGCTGAAGCCCTGAAGGAAGGCTGGATTCTCGAACGCAGCGACAGGGAATAGAAGCGGAGCGCTGGCCGTTTGGACGGTCGAGATGAGCACACCCTTGACCCCCGGTGCGCCGGCCGTGAGGTCGGCCAGCATGCGATCGTAGTTGGCGATGAACGTCGGTATGGGCGTGAGTCCCCTCGAGACGTTCGGCGTGGGTACTATCACGCCAGTAGCAGCTGCTTGAAAGGCGTCGTTGCCGCTGAGCCAGATCGTCACGAAGGACGGATTGGCTTCGAGCGCTCGCTCCACCTGCGTTTTCCCGCCCAGGAACAGCGTAGTCAGAACGTTGTGGTTCGGGGACTCCAACGAGTGTACCTCATTGGATGACGCGCCCGGCACCCCGACGTTGTTCAGAATATCGGTGGCCACCGCCGCGTCGCGCAGATCGCAGGTGGTGGACGTCGACCCGGTCCCAAAGCGCTGACCCGTTTGCCAATTGATGATTGGCGGGGTGCACCCACGTCCGGCGAGTGCCGGGTACGCGAACCGCGTCCGCATCTGCTGCGCCAACAGGAAGGCGTAGCTCTGGCGCTGCGTCGCGTTGTTGATACCGTCCGCCTGGACGCCGGCCGTGATGCTGTTTCCGATCGCGACGTAGCTGCGGAACAGGTCGTCCGCCGGCTCGGGCATGAAGACTTCGGCCTCGTGGTCGCAGCTCAGCGCAACACCGGCGATCGTTAACGCACCGGCCGCGCGGACGAGGGATCTGATCATCGACATCGGTTGATCTCGCTGTGAGTGGCGGTGACTAGAAAGAACCTTTGAGGCTGACCGAGAACACGTTCGCACCAAGCGAGTAGACGCCGGTGTTGAGCGCCGCCGCCGATTGCGTTGCAGGGTTGCGGCCCGACCGCTCGACGATGCGCCCGCGGCGCCCGGGCGTGTTCACGCGCGCGTACGCGGCGTCGATCGTCCACGCGCGCCAGACGGGCAGCCCGGCCCCGACCGTGATGTAATTGCGGTCCTGCTCCGGAAGGAGCGGCGTAACCGTCTCGTCGGGCGCCGCGGTCGCTACACCCGAGAACCCGGCACGCAGCCGCGCGCCCGGAATCTGCGGCAGCGCGTAGTCGGCGCTGACGCGGATCCCCGACGAGTGGTTGTAGTCCTGAATCAGCGTCGCGTCCGGCGCGGCTCCCTCGAAGTCGATGATGATCTGGTTGAGGTTCTTCCACCCCATCCACGCGTAGTCGACGGCGAGCGTCAGGTTGGGAAAGCCCGTGTATCCAAACCCCGCCTGAATTTGCGCCGGGTGCACGATCTTCGTACGCACCCCCTGCGGAACGAGTGGGCCAGCCGTGAAGCTCGGCCGAACCAGGTCATCGACCTCGGTGCCGGCCGGAATGGACGGCGGGAGCCCGCCGCCGAGCACGAGCCCGGTCTGCACCTGCGTGAACGTCACGTCGCCCGCGTACTCGAAGAACATCGGCAGCATGAAACGCGCGCCGACCGTCCACATGGGGCTCAAGCGCCCGTGGACGGCGAGCTGTCCGCCGAGCTCGAACGCGCTGCCCTCGAGCTCGGCGCGGGCAAACTCGGTGCGCCGCGCAATGCCGAGCTGCGCGAAGGTGACACCCGGGGTCGTCGTCGGCTGCTCGGAAAGGTCGATCGAGCGCTTCAGCTCCACCGTCGAGTGACCGACGATCGGACCGAGGCCGACCGACCAGGAGTCGTTGATCCGGATGGCGACGTTCGGCTGGACGTAGATGGTTGCGATCGACGCCCGCTGCGCCTGAAATCGGCCCGGGAAGTCATCGCCCCATTCCATCGTCAGGCCGTACGGCACGTACACGCCGAGACCGACGGAGCGCCGGCTGTTCGGCGCGTTGTAGTTGACGAAGAGGTGTGGGACCGGGAGCAACGGAACCGTCGTCTCGTACACGGTGCCGAGCGTGTCGCGCTCGAACTCGCCGACGAGATCGATCGCCGCGCCGCCGGCGAGGACGGACCATCCGCTCAGTCTCGACGCGTACGCCGGGTTCCAGAAGATCGTGGACGCATCCGCGCACGGCGCGCCAACGACGGCGTAGGAGCGCGCGACGGCGCAGCTCCCGATCTCGTTCACCGCAAATGCCTGGGCGCGCGCGGCGCCCGGTGGGAGAAGCACTGCCAACGCGAGCAACGGCCGCAGTGCACGGCGGAAGGTCATCTCCATCCTCCAGGTGGGTGGCTCGGCGGCGAACGGTTTATTGGGCCGCGGGCGGGTCGACGGCGCGCGGGCCGCCGTGGGCAGGACGAGCGGGGGACGTGCGGGTAAGCGGAGAGGGCAAACGGGCGCAGCATAATATACAGCCCCGGCGCCGAAAATCCGCGCCACGGGGGTCGAGGCGCCGTCGGCGACGGAGGCCCGCCGGATGGCACGGAATTGGCCCCCCGCCAGGCGAGCACTAAGCGCGGCCCGCTGTCGGGTGGCGGCGCTCATCATTCAACTCGGGCGCGAGCCCGAACGCGCCGGCCGGCTCGTCACACGCTGGTCGCCGGTCCCATCCGAACGTACGAATCGCGCATGAGAGCCACCACACCGTCGGGCATTCGGGTGCTCGCGGCGGGAGTCACCGAGCAGGAGCGGGTCCTCACGCGCGGCGCGCTGGACTTCGTGGCGCAATTGCAGCGGGAGTTCGGGGCGACGCGCGAGGCCTTACTGAGCCGGCGAGCGGAGCGCCGCGCGCAGCTCGCGGCGGGTGGGACGCTCTCGTTCCCGCCGGAGACGGCCAAGGTGCGTCGGGGCGAATGGACGGTCGCGCCTGCGCCGAACGATCTCACTGACCGCCGCGTCGAGATCACGGGCCCGGTCGACCGGAAGATGATGATCAACGCCCTCAACTCGGGGGCAAACGTCTTCATGGCGGACCTCGAAGATGCCTGCGCGCCCACATGGCAGAACGTCGTGAGCGGGCAGGGGCACCTCATGGATGCGGTCCGCCGCACGCTGGCTTTCGCCGCGCCTGACGGCCGGCGGTACGCGCTGGCCGACCGGGTCGCGACTCTGGTCGTGCGTCCGCGCGGGTGGCACCTGCACGAGGCGCACGTCGTCGTCGACGGCAATCCAGTTGCCGCGAGCTTGTTCGACTTCGGACTCTATTTCTTCCACAACGCTCGCGAGCTCCTGGACCGCGGTACGGGCCCGTACTTCTACCTGCCGAAGCTCGAGAGCCACCTCGAAGCCCGGCTCTGGAACGACGTCTTCGCCTTCGCGCAGGACGCGCTCGGTATTCCGCGGGGGACGATTCGCGCGACGGTACTGATCGAGACCATCCTCGCTGCCCACGAGATGGACGAGATCCTGTACGAGCTGCGTGACCACGCGGCGGGCCTGAACGCCGGTCGGTGGGACTACCTGTTCAGCCTCATCAAGACGTTCCGCGAGCGGCGAGAGTTCGTTCTGCCCGACCGCGCGCAAGTGACGATGGCTGTCCCGTTCATGCGGGCTTACGCGCAGCTGCTCGTCCGAACGTGCCACCGGCGCGAAGCGCACGCGGTTGGCGGCATGGCGGCTTTCATCCCGAGTCGCCGCGATCCGGAGGTCAACGCCCGCGCCTTGGCGCGGGTGCGTGAGGACAAGGAGCGCGAGGCAGGGGACGGATTCGATGGCACCTGGGTCGCCCACCCCGACCTCGTCGCGGTCGCACGCGAGGCGTTCGACCGGGTCTTGGAAGACCGGCCCCACCAAAAGGAGCGCAAGCGCGAGGACGTGAACGTGGCCGAGGACGCGCTGCTCGACGTGCGTATCCGGGGAGGGGAGGTGACGGAGCCCGGGGTCCGGACTAACGTCAGCGTCGCGATTCAATACCTCGAGTCTTGGCTTCGCGGTATCGGGGCGGTCGCGATCAACAACCTGATGGAGGACGCGGCCACCGCGGAGATCTCGCGGACGCAGCTATGGCAGTGGATACGCCATGGTGTAAGCCTTCCGAGGGGTGGCACGATTACTGCCGAGCTCTACCGTAGGGTGCGCGACGAGGAGCTGGCGCCGCTGCTGGCGTCGGCACACGCGGATTCGCGCTGGCAGGACGCGGCGGCGTTGCTGGACGAGCTCGTGCTCGGGGAATTCCAGGAGTTCCTGACGATTCCCGGTTACGAGCGACTGGTACGCACGCCCGCATAACGGGAGGTAAGCCGATGGTCGGGTTCTCCACGGAAGGGGGCGCGCTCGGACGCGCGTGGACCGAGGACCTTCGCTGGGCCGGAGTGAAGCGGCCCTACAGGGCCGACGACGTCGTGCGGCTTCGCGGCTCGGTGCGACAGGAATACACGCTCGCCCGCAACGGCGCGCGTCGCCTGTGGGACATGTTGTCCTCGACGCCGTTCGTGCGGACGTTTGGCGCGCTCACCGGGGCTCAAGCCGTGCAGATGGCGCGCGCGGGGCTCGAGGCTATTTACCTCAGCGGCTGGCAGGTGGCGGCGGACGCGAACCTCGCGGGCCAGACGTACCCCGACCAGAGCCTGTACCCGTCGAACAGCGTGCCTGCGCTCGTGCGCAGGTTGAACAACGCCCTGCTGCGCGCCGACCAGGTCGAGTGGAGTGAGGGCCGGCACGACCGCGACTGGATGCTCCCTATCGTCGCCGATGCCGAGGCTGGCTTTGGCGGGCCGCTGCACGCCTTCGAGCTGATGAAGGCGATGATCGAGGCCGGTGCCGCGGGGGTCCACTTCGAGGATCAGCTGGCCGCCGAGAAGAAGTGCGGACACATGGGCGGCAAGGTGCTTGTGCCGACGGGTCAATTCCTTCGCACGCTCAGCGGCGCGCGCCTCGCCGCCGACGTGTTGGGCGTCCCGACGCTCATCGTCGCCCGGACCGATGCGCTGGCGGCGACGCTCCTCACCTCGGACGTCGACGAGCGCGACCGCCCATTCCTGACCGGGGATCGCACGCTCGAGGGTTACTACACGGTGCGTGGCGGCATGGACGCGGCGCTGGCGCGCGGGCGGGCGTACGCGCCGTACGCGGACGTCGTGTGGTGTGAGACCTCACGTCCCGACCTCGACGAGGCGCGGCGGTTCGCCGAAGGCATCCACGCCGAGTTCCCCAGAAAGCTGCTCGCCTACAACTGCTCTCCGTCGTTCAACTGGTCCAAAAACCTCGACGCGCACACCATCGCGAAGTTCCAGCGCGAGCTCGCGGCGATGGGCTACAAGTTCCAATTCATCACCCTTGCTGGGTGGCACCTCGTCAACCTGCACACCTACGAGCTCGCGCGCGCATACGCGACTGAGGGAATGCCCGCTTACGTCGAGCTTCAGAACCGGGAGTTCGCCCGGGAGCGAGACGGCTACACGGCGACGAAGCACCAGCGCGAGGCCGGAACCGGGTACTTCGACCAGGTGCTGCTCGCTATTTCGGGCGGCGAGGCCGCGACGGCGGCCCTGGTAGGGTCGACGGAGGCCGAGCAGTTCCACGAGGTGCCGGGGGTGCCGGCATAGCCGGCGCGCCTCACCGGCCGTACGTGAGCGCGGCGTAGAAGCGGTTACCGCGGCGGTACGGCGGGTCGAGCGACCGGCCGTACCCCGCGACCAGGTGCACCTCCGGCAGCGCCACGAGCGGTAGTGCCTCGGAGCCGAGCCTCAGCTCGGCGCCGACGACGCGATGCCACCGTTGGAACGACTCGCCGCGGTTCGCTGCGCTCGCGCCCCAGTAGTACGGCCACAAGGGGCCGGAGGGGAGCGCAACGCGGAACGCGAGCAGGCGTTCTCCCGTCGCCACGCCGGTCGGGAGCGCGGGCATGGAGATTCGCTGCGCGAGAACCGCGTCGTCGACGAGGGGCGGACGCGAGCCGCCCACCGCGAAGCGCTCGAAGGCATCGATCGTCCCGCCTAACTCACCGTACGTCACCGAGCCCTGAACGCCGCCAAAGGGCAATCGCCCGCGCGCCGCGAAGGCGCCCGAGATCAGCCCGCGCACGAAGCGCTCGCGTCCAATCCCGCCGGCGTCCCCATGCGCCGCGAACGCTTGCGACAATCGAAGCTCACCAACGCGCTGCCGATAGTTGGCCTGTACCTCGACGTACCCGAGTCCGCGCGTCCGCCCACTGCCTCCGTCCGCCGCCACCAGCGCGAGCCGATCGACCCACGCCGCTGCGCCTCCGACGCTGAACCGGTGCCGCACGGACCAGAAGTCGCGGACGATCTCGAGGCGCAGATCGCCGCCAGTCATACGCACGTCGAGCTCCGCGCCGGGCTCACCGACGAACGTGCGCGACGGCTCCTGCTGCGCGATGTACGCCTCTGCAGTCACCGCAACGCGGCGTCGCAGGGTCGCGCCGAGCGCGGCGCCTCGCCAGGCGCTGCGGTCCCCGAGCGCGCCGCCCGACCGGAGCGCGACTCGTCCGACGGGATCCGCCTCGTTCACCACCACCTCGGCGCCGACCCCGTCGGCCGAGAACGAGAAGCCGGGGAACCAGCGCGACTGAAGCGGACCGAATCCGTATGCGCGTGGCCTGCCGACCGGGGCGCGACGCATCGTGTCCGGCCGAAACGCCGGCCGCACCGGCACCGCCGGCGCGAGATGCTCGGTAAGAGAGACCCGCCGCTCGATGCGCGCGCTGTCGGGCATGATGCGGCGGACGTCCAAGCCCCGGGAGTGAAGCGACAAGAACCAGATGGAGCCGTCCGCCGGGTTGGGCTCCGGCGCCAGGGCCGCGCCGGTGACACGCGTCAGGGGCCGCGTCGCGCCTGCCTCGAGGTCGAGCGTCTCGACGTTCGGGATGCCGCCGCGCTCGGACACCCAGACGAGCCCTTGACCCCGGGGAAGCCACGCGACGTCGTATCGGCCGGCGCCATCATCGGGCTCGACGAATCGAAGTGCGCGGCTGGAGACGTCGATGACGCCGACGCGCCAACGACCTGAATGCTGCACGCTGACTGCGATCTGCCGTCCGTCGGGGGAGTACCGTGGCCGGTGGTACGAAAGGTCCGGCGTGCCGGGTTGGAGCGCGGTCACTCCACCGGTGGCGAGGTCCACGGTGACGAGATCGCACCGTCCCCGAGCGCAGCGCGTTCCCGCCGCGGTGCGGCCGTCAGGCGCCGGATCGGCGGCGCGGACCCCGGCGCCACGCGTGACCCGATGCAGTGCCCGGCGGCGATAGTTCCACACGAAAAGATCGGGCGTGAGCGAGCCGTCGCCGCGCGGCTCGAGGCGCGAAACGAGGATGCGCTCCCCGTCGGCGAAGAAGCGAGGCTCCTCGTGTGACCTGCCGCCCGCCGGATGAAGCGTCGCCACCGCCCGCTTGGGCGGCGGGTAGACGCGCCGGTCCGGAACGTCGAGTGGATCGGCCGGTCGTCCGCGGGCCGGCCGGCGAGCGCGACGCGCGGCCGGGACTGAATCCGGCCCGGTGCGCCAGACGACAAGACGGGGCGGTCTGCGCTCGGCGCGCAAGACGACGGCTACGTGACCGCCGTCACGCGAGATCGCCGGGTCGCCCGTCTCCCACGCAAGCCGCTGAACGATGTTACCAGCCACGACGCCGCCGGCGTCGGCGATCAGTCGCTCGACGGCGAGCGCGCTACCTGTCAACTCGGCGACGAAGCGTCCATAGAGCACGTCGGGCGCGTCGCCGTACAGCCCTGCGAACGCGTGCCTGAAGCCGCGATTGCGCCGGGCGCTGAGTCGGCGCCAGAGGTAGACGAGACTTGAGTCGCCGTCGCGACGCGCGAGCCACTCGAGGTAGGCCGAGCCGGCGAGGTACGCGAAGGCGCCGCCCTCGTAGGCGTTCCAGGCGTTGAGCTGCTCATAGGTGGGCAGCCGCCCCTCGAGCGCCCACTGCCGGAGCACTGCGGGCCGCCAAACGTTGTACGGACGGCCGCTCCCCGTAATGCGGCCCTCGACGTACGTCGCGTACCCCTCGATGACCCAGCGCGGCGACCGGCGGAGCACAGGTCCTAGCTCGGCCGGAAGCAGCCGCCACAAGTCGCGCTGGAAGGGATTTCGCGACGGCCAGGTGAGATGCGCCACGTGCGCAAACTCGTGTACGGCGAGGAGCTCGCCCCAGCTGCGGAAGTGCCCGATTTCCTGGCGCGGCGAGGGCGGCGTCGTCCACAAGACGATCAGCGGATAATCGATCGGCGGGATCGCGAAGCCGTTCGGCAGGGTGTACGGGTCATCGACGACTACGTTGACCTTGCGGCGCGGCACGTTGCCGACGAGCGCGCCGACCGCCGAGCGCACCGACTCCATCCGCTCGGCGACGCCAAGAGTCCACGCCTCGAGCTCGCGCGGGTAGTGAAACGCGAAGTGTTCCGTCTCGACTGTCCGCCAGTCCAGGAATGGGCGGGCTGGCAACTGGGCGTCCGCGGGGCGCGTGCTAGCCGCGAGCAGAACCGCCGCCGCGACGACGCGGAAACGCGAAGGGGACGGGCTTGACGTCACCGTCCCCCGGCGTGTCGCCATCCCCGTGAGACAGCTCAGTGCTCGGCCTGTTGCCGGCGACGCCGTCGCGCCTGGATCCATTCGAGCAGCCACGTCCCCGGAATGATGAACAGTGGCGTGAGGAACACGCCGAGCAGCGTGTTCAGCCAGATCAGCGCGATGTAAAAGGCGCAGAGTCCGAGCCCGACCCAGAGCGTGCCGAGCGGACCGTGAGTTTCCAACGTGGTGCTCCACGGGATAGGGCGACCGCGGAAGTATACCCCGCCCGGTGGGGCCGTTCCAGGTCGTGGGCGGTGCGTGCGGTGTAACTTAAGGGGTGACTCTACCAGCGATTCGCGAGATCGAGCGGCGCGTTCGGGTGGCCGCGAGTGCGCGGTCGGAGCCGATCGTGCTGGCGGTGTCCGGCGGCCTGGACTCCATGGCGCTGCTCGACGCCGCGGCACGCGTCGCGCGAGCGCGCGTTGCCGTCGTCGCGACGTTCGACCACGGGTCCGGATCGCACGCAGCGCGCGCGGCGGGGTTTGTCTGCCGCGAGGCCGCGGCCCGCGGACTGCCGGCGGTGGTCGGCCGGACGGAGCGCCGCGGGTCCGCCGGCGAGGCCGCGTGGCGTGAGGCGCGGTGGAGATTTCTGCGCGCCGTCGCGGGGCGCGTCAGCGGCGTGGTGATCACCGCGCACACCGAGGACGATCAGGTCGAGACGGTGCTGATGCGTGCGATGCGCGGCGCCGGCGCGCGCGGCCTGGCCGGACTCTACGCGCCCGCTACTGACGTGCGCCGCCCCTTCCTGACTGTCCGGCGCGCAGTCATCGAGGAATACGCGGCCGCGCGCGGCGTGAGCTGGGTGCGCGACCCGACGAACGACTCGCGTCGCTTCTTCAGGAACCGCGTGCGACACGACCTGCTCCCGGCGCTCCTGCGTGCGCGGCCGGGCGTCGACCGCGACCTTCTGGCGGTCGCGCGGCAAGCCGCAGATTGGCGCGCCCAGGTAGATGGCCTCGCCGAGACAATCCAGACCGAGGCCGGGGGAGCCCGCGCGTCGCGCTCGCTCAGCGTTGCGGTTCCTGACTTGGCGGGATACGATGCCGAATCGCTCGCCGTGCTGTGGCCGGCGCTCGCGGCCCGCGCCGGTCTCGCGCTGGATCAGCGCGGAACCCGACGGCTCGTCGCGTTTAGTATCTCCCGAGGACGGGTCGGCGCCTCGATGCAGCTGGCGGGTGGCTGGGAGGTCGTGCGCGACCGGTACCGCTTGACGCTGCGACGGATGCGCGGACAAGAGCCACCACCCGCGCCCCTCCCGGCCGACGGAACACTGCGCTGGGGCCGGTGGTCGTTCGCTCGAGAGCAGCAGGAAAGGGGCGGAGGGGCCTGGCGGGCGGTGCTCCCCGCGGGCCAACAGCTATCGGTTCGTGCATGGCGGCCCGGCGACCGGATGGCCGGGCCCAGTGGCAGGCCGCGTCGCGTGAAGCGTTTCTTCGGCGATGCGGGCGTGATCGGTCCGGACCGGGCGGGATGGCCGGTTGTCCTCGTGGGGGAGGAGATCGTCTGGATCCCGGGAGTCGGCCGCGGCGCCGCGGTCACTGGGGCGTCGCACACACCGGGCCTCATCTATTCTTGTGAACTCAACGACCGCTGACCCGCGCCTGCTCGGACGCGCGGTCCGTCGCATCGTCTATTCCGCGGACGACATCGCGCGCCGCGTCCACCAGCTCGGCGAGCAGATCACGGCGGCGTACCCCGACGGGGACCTTCTGGTACTGGGCCTCCTCAAGGGCAGCTTCATCTTTGTGAGCGATCTGGTCCGTCAGGTCAGGCGTCCACTTCAGATCGATTTTCTAGTCGCGTCGAGCTACGGTGACGCCACTGTGTCGAGCGGTAACGTACGGTTGTTGTATGATCCGGAGACCCGACTGGAGGGTAAGCATCTCTTACTGACCGAGGATATCGTCGATTCCGGGCGAACCTTGAATCGCCTAGTGGACCTCCTGCGGGCACGAAATCCGCGTTCGCTGGAGATTTGCGCGCTCTTGCACAAGCACGTCGCAAGCGAGCTCCGCCACCCGGTGCGGTTCATCGGGTTCGACGCGCCGACCGAGTTCCTCGTCGGGTACGGATTGGATCACGCGGAGAATTTCCGACACTTGCCTTACATCGCGAGCCTGCAGTAGATGCCGGTACCCATGCCACCAAAAAACAAGAAGGACTTCAGCTGGGGGCGCTTCTCGAAGACGCTCTCATTCTGGATCCTCATCCTGCTCGTTCCGGTCGCGCTGATTCAGCTCTCCAGCGCGCGTGCCGAGTCGGCACCGCAGATCTCTTACACGAAGTACCGTGAGGAGCTCGCGCGGGACAACATCTCGAAGGTCACGATCCAGGCCGGGAAGGTCGTTCGCGGCGAGTTCAAGGACCGCATCGCCGTCAACAGCCGCGACGTGAAGCGCTTCACGACCCAGCTCCCGATGGAGAACTCACCCGACGAGGTCAAGGAGCTGCGGGAGAAGCGTGTACAGATCCAGGCCGAGGACGCGCGCCCGTCGATCACCGCCTGGATCCTCAACTTCCTCCCGTGGCTGCTGCTCATCGGGTTCTACCTGTTCCTGTTCAAGCAGATGCAGGCGGGCGGGGCGAAGGCGTTCTCGTTTGGGAAGTCGAAGGCGAAGCTCCTGACGGGGGACACCCCGAAGGTGACGTTCGCCGACGTCGCCGGCGCGGACGAAGCCAAGCAGGAGCTCCAGGAGATCATCGAGTTCCTGAAGGATCCGCAGAAGTTCACGCGGCTCGGAGGGCGCCTACCGAAGGGGGCGCTGCTCGTCGGTCCGCCGGGCACAGGCAAGACGCTGCTCGCGAAGGCGGTCGCCGGTGAGGCCGGCCGTCCGTTCTTCTCCATGTCAGGCTCCGACTTCGTGGAGATGTTCGTCGGCGTGGG
>JBHELH010000324.1:0-14421 GCA_046263215.1 Gemmatimonadaceae bacterium
GAGACGTCGGCATGACGACGACTGCTGACTGCGGACTGCGGACTCACGCCCTCGGGGGGTCCCGAACCGCTGCTAGAAGCGCCCCGAGGGTTCCAGTCCGCAGTCCGCAATCCGCAGTCGAGCATCACCCAGCTAGCCACGCCGAGCTTCCGATTCAATGACCGCTCCCCAAGCGCAACACCCGCAAGCGCCCTCGAGTCTGAATCTCCGGTCGCTCCTCGAGGAGATGATCGAGCGGGACGCGTCCGACCTGCACATCACGGCCGGCGAGCGGCCCAAGCTGCGCATCGACGGCGACATCACGAACTCGAACGTCGATTACGTGCTGCACCCGAAGGACACGCTGCAGATCGCGTACTCCGTGCTCACCGAGAACCAGAAGAAGCGGTTCGAGATGGAGGACGAGCTCGACTTCTCGTTCGGCATCCAGAACCTCGCGCGGTTCCGCGGCAACTGCTTCAAGCAGCGTGGCTGCGTGTCGATGGTGATCCGGCAGATTCCGTTCTCGATCCGGACGTTCGACGACCTCGGGCTGCCGAAGGTGATCGCCGAGCTGGCGGAGCGGCCGCGCGGCCTCGTCCTCGTTACGGGCCCGACGGGCTCGGGGAAGTCGACGACGCTCGCGGCGATGATCGACAAGATCAACAAGGAGCTCAAGGGCCACATCATCACGATCGAGGACCCGATCGAGTTCATCCACCGCCACCAGGCGTCGATCGTCAACCAGCGCGAGGTCGGGAGCGATACAAAGACCTTCCAATCGGCGCTGAAGTACGCGCTGCGGCAGGACCCCGACGTCGTGCTGATCGGTGAGATGCGCGACTACGAGACGATCAGCGCCGGCCTGACGATCGCCGAGACCGGCCACCTGGCCTTCGCCACCTTGCACACGAACTCGGCGCAGGAGGCGGTCAACCGCATCATCGACGTCTTCCCGTCCCACCAGCAGTCGCAGGTGCGCACCCAGCTCGCGTTCACGCTCGAGGGGATCATCACCCAGCAGCTCATCCCGCGCGCCAAGGGGCGCGGGCGCGCGCTGGCGTGCGAGATCCTCGTCGCCACGCCGGCGATCCGCGCGCTCATCCGCGACGACAAGGTGCACCAGATCTACTCGATGATGCAGTCCGGGAAGAAGTACGGAATGCAGACGATGAACGACGCGCTCTACCAGCTCTACATGAGCCGGGAAGTGACCGTCGAGGAGTGCCTCCGCGTGACGCACGATCCCCCGGAGTTCCAACGCCTCATCGGGATGCCCGTCGACGGTGAGCCGGACCAGGGCAAGAAGCCGGGACTGGGCCCGCCGATGGGCGAGCGCGCACGTCGATGATGCCGGTCCGCGCACCGAAGACCACGGAGTAACGCATGGCAACGTTCACCTACACCGCACGCGCGCTCAACGGCCAGCTCAAGTCGGCGACCATCGAGGCGAAGAGCCGCGAGGAGGTCGTGCAGCAGCTGCGCAAGCAGAAGCTGACCGTCGTCAAGGTCGACGAGCAGACGAAGAAGAAGAGCACCGGCAGCATCAAGATGCGCGACGTCGTGATCTTCACACGACAGTTCGCGACGATGATCAACGCCGGTCTTCCCCTCGTTCAGGCGCTCGACATCCTGGCCAAGCAGAGCGAAAACCCGTCGCTCAAAGAGGTGACGCGGCAGGTCGTCTTCGACGTGGAGTCGGGTCACACCGTGGCCGACGCGCTCCGCAAGCACCCGAAGGCGTTCACCGACCTGTACACGAACATGGTGGCCGCGGGTGAGGCGGGCGGTATTCTCGACACGATCCTGCTGCGCCTTGCCGTCTTCCTCGAGAAGAACGACGCCCTCGTCCGCAAGGTGAAGGGCGCGATGATCTACCCCGGCGTCATCCTCAGCGTCGCGGTGATCGCGATTGGCGTACTGCTCCTCTTCGTCATCCCGGTCTTCGAAGAGATGTTTGCCTCGGTCGGCATGGCACTGCCGCTGCCGACGCGCGTCGTCATCGGCCTGTCAAAGATCCTCAAAACGTACTGGTGGGCAATGCTTGGGGGCGTCGCTGGCGCGGTCTTCCTCCTCAGGCGCTACTACACGACCGACGTCGGCAAGCGACAGATCGACGGCGCGCTGCTGCGGTTCCCAATCCTCGGGGACGTGCTCCGCAAGTCCGCAGTATCGCGCTTCACACGTACGCTCGGCACGCTGATCAGCTCGGGCGTGAGTATTCTCGAGGGGCTCGAGATCACCGCGAAGACGGCGGGCAATAGAGTTATACAGGACGCAATTATGGAAAGCCGCGCGTCAATCGCGGGCGGCGAGTCCATAGCTGCCCCCTTGCAAAAGTCTCAAGTTTTCCCGCCGATGGTGATCTCGATGATCGCCGTCGGCGAGCAGACGGGCGGTCTCGACGAGATGCTCTCGAAGATCGCCGACTTCTACGACGAGGAGGTCGACGCGGCGGTCAGCGGCCTGCTCTCGATGATGGAGCCGGTCATGATCGTGTTCCTCGGCGTCGTCGTCGGCGGCATGGTCGTCTCGATGTACCTGCCAATCTTCGACATGATGAACGCGGTGCAGGGGTAAGCCCCGGTCGCGGTGGTCAAGAGTTGGGTAGACGGCTCGTCGCCCCGCTCGGTCTCGCGCTCCTGGCGTGGCCGGGCGGGGCGGCGGCGCAATCGGCCACGGCGCGCTCCGAGGTGGGCGAGTCGCGGGGGATCGCCAGCCCCGCCGAGCGGCCATGAGGTCTCCGATGTAGGCGTCGCGCGGGCGCGCGAATACATTGGCGAGACATGAACGGATCAGCCGCCGTCGTCACCGGTCATACCCGAGGACTCGGCGCGGCCGTCGCCGCCCGGCTACTCTCGCAGCGCATTCGGGTGCTCGGCATCGCCCGCCACACGAACGGTGACCTCGCACGACGCCACGCGAGCACGCTGACGGAGGTCCAGCTCGACCTCGCCGATTCCACGGCACTCCAGCGCTGGCTGGAGGGCGGCGCGCTGGGGCGATTCCTGGACCACGCCGGGGTCGCGCTGCTCGTGAACAACGCCGGCATCGTGCAGCCGACCGGGCCGCTGGAGACGCAAGACGTCGCCACCGTCTCGCGCGCTGTCGCCGTCAACGTCGGCGCAGCGCTCGCGCTCTCGGCCGCCTTCGTCGCCGCGGCACCCGGCGCGCGCGACCGGCGCGTGCTGCACGTCTCGAGCGGGGCGGGGAGGAAGGCCTACGCTGGCTGGGGCGTGTATTGTGCGACCAAGGCGGCGCTGGATCACCACGCGCGCGCCGTGGCGCTCGACCGCACGCCGACCCTCCGGATCAGCAGCGTCGCGCCGGGTGTGATCGACACGGATATGCAGGCGGAGATCCGGGCGACCACCGACGACAAATTCCCCGACCGGCCGCGCTTCGTCGCCATGAAACGGGACGGGCGGATTCCGAGCCCCGAGCAGGTGGCTGGCGCCCTGGTGGGGTTCCTGCTCTCCGACGCATTCGGCGACGAGCCGGTGACGGACCTGCGCCGCTAGCCGCCTTACCTCACCCCAACTCTCGACGCGGACATCCTCCCATGCCTCTTCTCCGCTGCCTGCGCCCCGCCTGTGTCGCGTTCGCCGTACTCGCCGCGACCACTCCGCTCAGCGCGCAGCAACCCGCCGGGCAACGCGCCGCTGTTGCCCGGCTCGGGTTCTCCGCCGAGCGCTTGGCGCGCATCGACAGTGTTCTCCAACGCGCGGTGGACCGCGGCGAGATCGCCGGCGCTGTCGCACTAGTCATGCGCGATGGCCACACGGTATACGAGCGCGCCGGCGGCTGGGCGGACAGGGAGGCGGGGCGCCGGATGTCCCCTGACGCGATCTTCCGCATTGCCTCCCAGACGAAGGCGTTAACGAGCGTCGCGATCATGGCGCTCGTCGAGGAAGGGAAGCTGACGCTGAACGACCCGGTCGGCCGCTTCATCCCCGCGTTCCAGCGGACGGCCGTCGCCCTGCGCAGCGACACCGGCCGGGTCATCGTTCCCGCCCGGCGGCGGATTACGATACGCGACCTCCTGACGCATACCGCCGGCATCTCGTACGGCACGGACAGCCTCGTCGCGCCGTTGTACGCTGCGCAGGCGCTCGGCCCGGCCGCGGGGTACGGGTGGTACACGGCTGACAAGAATGAACCCATCTGCACGACGATGGAGCGGCTCGCGACTCTGCCCTTCGTGGCGCAGCCAGGCGAGCGCTTCGTCTATGGATACAACACCGACGTCCTCGGCTGCGTGGTCGAGCGCGTGGGCGGCATGCCGCTCGACGAGTTCATTCGCACGCGCATCACCGGCCCGCTCGGAATGAAGGACACGCACTTCTTCCTGCCGCCGGAGAAGCGTCCCCGACTCACCGCCGTCTACGCGAGCGTCGCCGATACACAGATCACGCGTGCGCCCGCCGGCCCCCGCGGGCAAGGTGACTACGCCGACGGGCCGCGCCGCAGCTTCGCGGGCGGTGCCGGGCTCGTGTCGACGGCGCGCGACTACGCCCGCTTCCTCCAGATGCTGCTCGACGGCGGCGCGCTCGACGGGGTGCGGATCCTGGCGCCGAGCACGGTCGCGCTCATGACCACCAACCAGATCGACACACTCTACTGGCGGCGCGGCGAGGGATTCGGTCTGGGATTCAGCACGCTGGACCGCGCGGGCGCCAACGGACATGTCGAGTCAGTGGGCACGTTCGGCTGGGCCGGCGCGTACGGCAGCACTTACCAAGTGGACCCGAAGCAGCGGCTGGTGCTGGTCTTCATGATGCAGCAGCTCCCCAACCGCAGCGATCTGGCGGCGAAGTTCCCGATGTTGGTGTATCAGGCGCTCGTCGAGCTGCGGCGGTAATGGCTGTAGTCCTTCTATTCCTCCGCCGCCTCCCGCATGTCCCGCCACAGCTTCTCGACGTGCGAGCGCTCGGTGGTGATCGTTCCCACCGACACGCGCACCATCCACCCGCCGCTGATCACGGCCGGCGTGACATACGCGCTGCCCGAGCGGTTCAGCCGGTCCGCCCACGCCAGCGTGTGACGATCGAGCGCGTTTCCGTCGAGGCCCAACGGCTCGTGGCGGACGCACACGGTCTGGAGCTGCACGGGTGCGACGAGACGCCACGGCGGCGTGCCGCGCACCTGGTCGGCGAGCCAGCGCGCGTTCTCGAGGTCGCGTCGCAAGCGTGCCTGAAGTCCGGCGACGCCCTGCTCACGGATCAGGCACCAGAGCTTGAGCGCGCGGAAGCGGCGGCCGAGCGGGAGGCCCCAGTCGCGCAGGTTCTTGACTTGTGTGTCGGTGGAGGTCTTGAGGTAGCTTGGACTCGTCGACATCACGCGGACGAGCGCCTCGGCGTCGCGCACGTAGTAAACGGAGCAGTCGAAGGCCGCGCCGAGCCACTTGTGCGCGTTGACGACTAGGGAGTCGGCGCCCTCCACTCCCTCCCACATCCAGCGGCACTCGGGCAGGATCATCGCCGACCCCGCCATCGCCGCGTCGACGTGCACCCAGACCCGGTGCCGGCGCGCCACGTCGACAACCCTCGCCACGGGGTCGAGCGCGGTGGTGCTCGTCGTGCCCGTCGTCGCGACGATCGCGCATGGGCGACGTCCCGCGCGCAGGTCCTCGTCGATCAGCTCCGCGAGCGCGTCGGGCCGCATCGCGAACTGGCGGTCGTGCGGCACGACCCTGAAGTTGTCGCGGCCGAAGCCAGCGAGTAGCGCTGCCTTCTCGACCGAGCTGTGCGCCTGTCCCGAGCCGTACACGACGAGCGGCTGGTCGGCCGCGCGCAGGCCCCCACCGTGCATCGCGTAATCCGACGCCCGCTCGCGGGCGGTCAACAGCGCGATCAACGTGCTCGTCGAGGCGGTGTCCTGGATGACACCAGTCCACGCGTCCGACAGCCCGACCATCTGGCGCAGCCAACCGGTCGTGACCTCCTCCAGCTCGGTGAGCGACGGACTGGCTTGCCAGTTCAGCCCGAGCACTCCGAGTCCGGTGCTCAGGAAGTCGCCGAGCACGCTCGCCAACGCGCCGTTCGACTGGAAGAACCCGAAGAAGCTTGGGTGCTGCCAGTGTGTGAGGCCCGGCATGATGACGCGGTCGAGGTCGCGGAGAATGTCGTCGAACGACTCCGGCTCCACCGGCGGCTCGTCGGGCAACGCCGCCTTCACCTCGCCCGGCCGCGTCCGCGCCATGACGGGGTGATCGGCGACGTCGCGGCGGTAGTCGGCGATCCAGTCGACGACGCGGTGGCCGAGGGCGCGGAATTCCTCGGGCGTCATCCAGCGTCTCCCCTCCTCATTCCTCCGCCCTCAGGCCTCGTACACCGTCCGGCCGCCCGCGACCGTCCGCGCGATCTTGATGTCCTTGATGCGGTTCGGCTCCGCGTCGTGCGGATCCTCCGCCAGGATCACGAAATCGGCGAGCTTCCCAGCGGCGATCGAGCCCTTGAGCTGCTCCTCGTACGACGCTCGCGCGCCGTTGACCGTGGCGATCCGCAGCGCCTCGTCGACCGTGACGCGCTGGTTCGGACCCCACACACGACCGCGGTAGTCGGTCCGCGTCACCATGCTCTGGATTGCCATCAACGGCTCGAACGGTCCAGGGCCGTAGTCGGACGCGCCCGGCACGGGGATCCCGTGATCGAGGAACGACCGGTGGGCGAACATCCAGCGCAGCTTCTCGTCGCCGTAGTGCTGCCACTTCTCGCCGTGGTAGTACACGTACGTCCAGAAGGGCGTCGGGATCGTGCCGGTCGCCTTGATGCGGCCGAGCAGCTCGGGATTCACCAGCGTGCAGTGCTCGATGCGGTGCCTGCGGTCAGGGTGCGGCCACGTGGCGAGGACGCGCTCGTATGCCCGCAGCACCATGTCGATTGTGACATCGCCGTTCGCGTGGATGCCGATCTGCCAGTTGTGCCGGTGCGCGTCCTCGACCGCCTCGTCGATCTCCTGCTGCGTCATCGTCAAGATCCCGTAGTCGCTCGTGCCGACGTACGGGGTGCTCATGCGCATCGTCCGCTCGGACGCCGAGCCGTCCGCCGCGTACTTCACCCCGCCGATGCGGACCCATTCGTTGCCGAAGCCGGTGTAGACGCCGGCGTCGCGGAGCTTTTCGTACGGCCCGCGGATCATCGCGTACGCCCGGTGGCGGAGCTCCCCTGCGTTGTAGGTGTCCTCGTAGGCGCGTAAGCGGTCCTCATTCGCGCCGGCGTCGTGCACGGTCGTCAGGCCGGCCGCGGTGAGCAGCGTCGAGATGTGCCGCATGCCGGCCCGGGCGCGCTCGCGGCGCTGCTCGGGCGTGAACTGCTCGCGGCGGCCCACTCTGGCGAAGACCCCACGCGCCTCCTCGGCGACACGGCCGGTCAGCTCGCCGCTCTCGTCGCGGAAAAAGCGGCCGTGCTCGGGGTCCGGCGTCGCACGAGTGACGCCCGCCAGCTCGAGCGCCTTGCTGTTGTACCAGCTCGTGTGGCCGCCCCGGTGGTTGACGCTCACCGGGTGCTCAGGGGCCACCTCGTCGAGATGCCGGCGGTGCAGCGGCCCATCGACGAGCTTCGTGTCGTCGAACATGTAGCCGTTGATCCAGTAGCCCGCTGGGGTCCGGGCTGCGGCGCGGCGGACGGCATCCTGAACTTCGCGGACGCTGCGAAGATTCGTGTTCACGCCGTACAGCTCGGACACGCCACTCGGATGACAATGGCAGTCAATGAAGCCGGGCGTGACGGTCATGCGGTCGGCGTCGATCACCGCAGTGCGACGCGTCGCCAGGTTTCGCACGTCGCTCGAGCTACCGATCGCCGCGAAGCGGCCGTGCTTGACCGCGAACGCCTCGGCGCGCGGAAGCGCCCCGTCCATAGTCAGGACGCGGGCGTTGACGACGACGAGGTCTGGCTCGGCTTGCGCGCCGCGCGGCAGCGGCCCGACAGGCACCGCCTGAGCGAGCGCGCGAGAGAGTGGAAGCTTGGCGAGCGCGGCGCCACCGGCGAGCAGCGCGCTGAGGCGCAGGAACTCGGCGCGGGTGTACACGGGCGTGGTCGAGAGTCGAAGGTCCGTACGGTCGATGACGAGTGGAAAATATGCCGGCCGGGATCGCGCGCGTTCGACGTTGCGCGAGCGGACCTGGCGGCCTATCATCGCACGTCGCCCGCGTGCGGGGAATAGGGATGCGCTCTCGATATTGCCGCCTCTTCACGATTTGCCTTCTCGCGGCGAGTGCCACTTCGTCGCCGGCACAGGACGTCCGGCCCGCCCTCCACGTCGAGAGCCGGGAGCGTGAGCTGGTCATCGAGTACGGGCCGGTCGAGCTGCCGGCGAACGCGGGGCACGCGGATACGCACGAGCCGCCGGCGCTCGTCTTCGCCCTCCCGGTCGAAGGATGGATGCGCGGCTACGCCGCCGACCTGATCGACGCCGACGGGCGCCGCGTCCCTTCGGCGCTGCTGCACCACATGAACCTGATCGCAAAGAACCGGCGCGATCTGTTCAGCAACGTGATGCTGCGCGTCGGGTCGGCGGGACCGGAGACGGAGGCGATCACGATGCCGCGCCTCCTCGGCGTGCGCCTTCAGCGAGGGGACACGCTCCTGATGACGCTCATGCTCCACAATCCGACGGCGACACCGTACGCCGGTGTGAGGCTGCGCGTTCGTATACCGTTCACGCCTGCAGGATCACGCGTCGGCGCGGTCGCGGTTTACCCGTTCAGCATCGCCATCGGCCCAATAGGCCGCCCGAACGTCTTCGACCTTCCGCCGGGTCGTTCCGAGCACTACTGGGAGGGATCGCCTAGCACGCGCGTCCGTATTCTGGGCGTCAGCGGACACCTCCATCGGTATGGCGTCGCGCTACGTCTGGAAGATCGCACGAGCGGCGAAGTCATGTGGGAGGTCCGACCGAGATCCGACAGCACCGGCGAAGTGCAGGGAATGCCCGTCAAGCTGTTCGTGTGGTCGGGTGGAAAAGCGATGCGCCCGGATCACGTGTATCGGCTGACCGCCGTCTACGAGAACCCCGAACCGCGCACCATCCCGGACGGCGGGATGGGCGTGCTTGGCGGGATCGTCGTCCTCTCGCGACGCAGCCGGTGGCCGGCGGTCGACCCTCGACACCCGGAATACGTGGCCGACGTGCGCTCGACGCTCGGATCGCGCGGACACGGCGAGCTAGGCACCCGCGTCAGGCCGCACGCCCACCCCTGACCAGGCGACGTTCTCCGACCCTTGGGCCTCGATCCTAGTCCGCCCGTAACGCCACCGTCGGATCCACCCGCGTCGCCCGGCGCGCCGGAACGTAGCTCGCGAACAAGGCGACGGTGACGAGCATCCCTGCGGCCGCCGCGAGCGCCGCGGGGTCGCTCGGGCGAACCTCGAAGAGGAGCGAGCCGAGCACCCGCGTGACCGCCAGCGAGCCGACGACGCCAATGATCGTTCCGGCGCCGACCAGTATCATCGAGCCGCGGAGTATCAGGCGCACGACACCGCTTCCGGTCGCGCCGAGGGCCATGCGCACGCCAATCTCGTGGCTGCGCCGCGCGACGCCGTACGAGAGCAGACCGTATAGTCCGACGGCCGCCAGCAGCACGGCGAGTGTGGCGAACGACCCGAGCAGCAGGGTGGTGAATCGATGCGGCGCGACCGACTGCGCCAGCACCTCGTCCATCGTGCGCACGCTGGCCATTGCGATCCCCGGATCGAGCGCCGCGAGCTCACGCCGGGCGAGGCTCGCGAGTGTGGCCGCCTCGCCTGCCGAGGCGCGCACGATCACTATGAGGTTGCCAACGGGACTTTGCGCGAGCGGAACGTACACGACCGGTTTCGCCGTGTCGCGAACGCCGCCGTACCGCACGTCGCCGACGACGCCGACGATCTCGCGTGCGATTCGCTCGTCGCGCCACGAGAAGACGCGGTTCCCGACCGCGGCGGCGGGCGGCCGTCCGGGGAACATCGCCTCGGCAAACGTCCGCGTCACGATGATCGCCGGTGTCGCCGCGCTGTCATCGCGCGCGGTGAATTCACGGCCCGCGAGCAGCGGCTGACCGAGTGCTCGGAAGTAGCCCGCGCTCACCACGTTCCACATGATCGACACCTCCGACCCAGCCGGCGGCTCGGGGGCGCCGGCCTCGATCATCGTGCGGCCGAGGTAGAAGCCGCCCCCACCGACGGGCAGCGCGGACGCCGTGGCCGCGACCGTGACGCCGGGGACGCCTTCGAGTCGGCGGCGCAGCTCGTCGGCGAAGGCGAGCAGCTTCTCGTTGGTGTTGAACCGGCTCTGCGGGATCGACGCCTGGAACGTGAGCACGCGCCGCGGGTCGAGCCCGGTGTCGACCGCGCGTAGGCGGAGGAGGCTTCGCGTGAGGAGGCCCGCGCCGGCGAGGAGCGTGAGCGAGAGCGCCACCTCCGTGACTACGAGAAGCGACGCGGCGCGCCGCGACCGCACGCCGGCGGTCGTTCGCGTCGAGCGTTCCCCGAGCGCCTCGCCCGGGCGTGCGGTCGAGCCCTGGAGCGCGGGGGCGAGGCCAAAGAAGATCGCCGAGAGGATGGTCGCGCCGAGCGCCGCCGCGAAAACGGGCAAGCTGAGGCGGATCTCCATGCCCGCCTGGAGCGCCTCGCTCGGCGCGAGCGCGATGAGCGCCTTGGCGCCCCAAAGCGCGAGCGCGGTCCCAAGCGCGCCGCCGACGAGCGCGAGGACGAGGCTCTCGGTGAGGAGCTGACGCGCAATGCGTCCTCGTCCCGCGCCGAGCGCCGTGCGCACGGACAGCTCGCGGCCGCGCACCGCGCCGCGGGCGAGCATCAGGTTGGCGATATTCACGCAGGCGATCAGGAGCACGAAGCCGACCGCGCCGAGCAGCACCCATAGGGTGCGCGTCAGTTGCTCGCCGACCATCCAGTCGCGGAGGGGCACGGCCGTCACCGTCACACCGCGCCGCTTCGCGGGGAACTGCTCCTCGAGCGGTGCGGCGAGCGCCGCGAGCTCGGCGCGGGTCGACTCGAGCGTGGCGCCGGGCTTCAGCCGCGCGACGCTGCCGAAGATGAAGTTGTCCGGTTGGAGCGTGCTCTCGGTGATCCGGGCGCGGAAGGGGTGCCACATCTGGAGGTCGCGGGGCCACTCAGTGCCTTTCGGCAGGACGCCGACGATCGTCGCCGGGTACCCGGTGACCTGCACCGCCTTACCAACCGCGTCACGCGCGCCGGCGAAGTGCCGTTGCCAGAAGCCGTACGACAACACAAGCGGCCGCGGCGATCCGGGCGTGTATTCCTCCGCTACCGGTAGCCGCCCGAGCAGCGGCCGAATGCGCAGCGTCGCGAAGAACTCCGGACTGACGTACGCGGTCGGCACACGCACCGGCTGCTCGTGCCCGGTGAGGTCGAGCGCGCCGATCTGGTAGACGGCAACAGACTCGAAGACGCCGCGATCCTTCCATGCCCTGAAGTCCCGGTAGGCGATGTTCCATTGATCGTCGGTGCCGCGCCGCGTGCTTTGCGGGACGACCAGCCGCTCGGCGTCTGGGAAGGCGAGCGGGCGGAGCAGGACGGCATCGACGACGCTGAAGATCGCCGTCGTCACGGCGATCCCGAGCGCGAGCGTCACCACGGCGACCGTCGCGAACCCTGGGCTCTTGCGGAGGCTGCGCACGCCGAAGCGCAGGTCCTGGGCGAGGGTATCGAGCCATCGCATCGCGGACATCTCGCGAATCTCCTCTCTCACGCGGGTTCCGCTGCCGAAGCGACGGCGCGCGGCGAAGCGCGCCTCGTCGGGTCGAGCGCCGCCGTGGCGCAGCTGCATCTCCTCGAGCTCGTGATGGAACCGCAGCTCGGCTTCGAGCTCGCGCTCGAATCGGCGCCGCCCGAACAGCGCGCGGACGCGATAGCGGAGCGCGTCGATGGCAGACACTCAACTGCGGGACGCGGCCGGCTCACGCGCGGCGGAGGACGCGCGCAATCGCTTCGGAGACGCGGTCGTAGCGCCCGAGCTCCTCACCGAGCTGCTTGCGCCCGGACGCGGTGATCGTGTAGTAGCGCGCCTGCCGCTTCGTGGGCGTCTCGCGCCATTCGGATTTTACCCACCCCTTGCGCTGAAGGCGGTCGAGCGCCGGGTACAGGGAGCCCTGCTCCACGCGCAGGACGTCCTCGGAGAGCCGGCCGATGTGCTGCGCTATCGCGTAGCCGTGCATTCGGCCCAGCGTCAGCGAGTGCAGGATCAACATGTCGAGCGTGCCGGGGACGATTTCGCCCATACAACCAGTCCGCCTACAGGTCGACGGGCTACATATGCGGGCGATGCACGGCGGGTGTCAAGAGGAGCCCTGTGGGCTTGTGAGCCCGCGCCCGCGGCGCGGACACCCCCGGGGCGATCTCGAGACTCTTCCAGAGCTGAGCAACAAGTCAGTCTTGTGATGCTGTTCGGCCCGCCGCAGCTTAATGGCTGCCTAACCTGACAAGCTCACAAGCCACAAGCTCACAAGCTCACAAGCAGGAGTTCTAATGCCCCGCCCGCGGAAGACCGCCCTCGCCGCCGCCGCTGCTGTCGCGCTCGTCCTTAACGGGCCGAACGCTCGCCCACAGGCCGCGCATCAGCATCCCGCCGGCTCGGCCGAGAAGCTCGGCAAGATCAGCTTCCCGACGACATGCAAAGCCGACGTGCAGCCACGGTTCGAGCGCGCGGTCGCGATGCTCCACTCGTTCTGGTTCGACGAAGCGCACCGCGCATTCCAGGAAGTTGCCTCCGCCGACTCGGCCTGCGCCATGGCGCATTGGGGCATCGCGATGACGATGCTCGGCAACCCACTAATCGGCCAGCCGTTGCCGGAAGCCCGGCTGAGAAGCGCGCTCGCCGCGGCCGAGCGCGCCGGGTCCCTGGCCGCCCAGGCGTCGCCGCGCGAGCGCGGCTACATCGACGCTGCGCTCGCGCTCTACCGTGATGTCGGTCCCGACCGTCGGCCGCGCCTCCAGGCGTACGAGTTGGCGATGCGCGCGCTGCGCGAGCAGCACCCCGAGGACCCCGAAGCCGCGATCTTCTACGCTATCGCAGTGGTCGCGAACGCACCGGCGAGCGATCTCACCTTCGCCCGCCAGAAGCACGCGGCCGAAATCCTGACGCCGCTCTTCGCGCGGCAGCCAGACCACCCCGGGCTCGCGCACTACATCATCCACGCCTTCGACTCGCCGCGGCTCGCCGAGCACGGTCTCGGGGCTGCGCGGCGTTACGCCGACATCGCGCCTTCGGCGCCGCACGCGTTGCACATGCCGTCGCACATCTTCACGCGACTCGGTTACTGGGACGAGTCGATCGCGACCAACCGTCGGTCCGCCGCCGCCGAACCGGACTCCAACGCCGCCGTACACCCTATGGATTACATGGTGTACGCGTACCTCCAGCAGGGTCGCGACGAAGAAGCGCGCAAAGTCGTCGATCGCGCCGTACAGAATTCCGACCGCTTCTACGGCGGCATCATCGGCTACAATTTCGCGGCAATGCCGGCGCGTTACGCGCTCGAGCGCGGCCGTTGGGCCGACGCCGCGCAGCTCCGCGTGCCCACGGGAGCACCGGCGTACGTCGAGGCGGTGACGCGATTCGCGCGCGCCGTCGGCGCCGCGCGGAGCGCGCAGCCCGCGCTCGCGAATGTGGAGATCGCGCGACTCCTGTCGCTACGCGACACCCTGAAGGCGGCCGGTGACTCGTACTGGGCGACCTTGGTCGAAGCGCAGCGACTCGCGGCCTCGGCATGGGCCGCCCGGGTAGCGAGCGACGACGCAGCCGCCCTCCGCCTCGCCCGCGCCGCCGCGGAGCTGGAGGAGACGGTCGAGAAGCATCCGGTCACGCCCGGCCCGCTGCTCCCGGCGCGCGAGCTCGAGGGCGACCTCCTCCTGGAGCTCGGTCGTCCGGCCGACGCGCTCCGGTCCTACGAGAAGACGCTCGAGCGCGACCCCAACCGCGCCCGCGCCCTCGCCGGCGCCGCGCGCGCCGCCGAGCTGGCGAAGAACACGGACGCCGCCCGCAAGTACTACGCGGCCCTCGCGAAGCTGATGGACCGCGCGGATGCGGATAGGGTCGAGCCGAGGATGGCGAGGGCGTTTCTGGCGGGGAGGTAGGGAAGAGCGTCGGCGTCAGAGCAAGGGCGTCGCGGGGAAGAGCGCGCACGCGGATGGCCGCGGATCGGCGAACGGCCAAGTGCGCGGATCGCTCCTCGGGCCGTCCGGGCTCCGCCCGCCGGCGCTGATAAGACCTTGGCTACACCGTCGGGACGCTACGAGGCGAGGAGACTGGCCCGTCGCTCAGTAGCGTCCCGACGGTGTAGCCAAAGCATCGTCCCGGCTCGTGCCGTGAGGAATCTTGCCCGCTGACGAACTATCAGCGCGCTTTCGCCGTTCGCCGATCCGCGCTCGTCCGCGTGCCCAACGACCAACGCCCTTGCTCTGACGCTCCCGCGCCGTGGCCACC
>JBHELH010000325.1:0-30072 GCA_046263215.1 Gemmatimonadaceae bacterium
GAACGAACAGCTGTCGATCACGCCAGCTTTTCTTTTCGACCTCGACGGAACGCTGGTCGACAGCGTTTACCAGCACGTACTGGCGTGGCGCGAGGCGTTGGAACGGGCGGGCATCCAGCTCGCTGTCTGGCGCATCCACCGCCGGATCGGCATGAGCGGCGGCCTGTTCGTGAACGCACTGCTCCGTGAGACGGGACAAGCGTCGGTGCCGCGTGAGCAGGCGGAGCGTGCGCGGCAGTACCACGCCGAGGCGTACGCGCGATTGGTCAATCAGGTGCGCCCGCTGCCCGGGGCTCGGGAGCTGCTCGCCTACCTCAGCGACGCCGGCGTGCCGTGGGCGATCGCCACCAGCGGGTGGATGGAGAGCGCGCGCCCGGCGCTCGAGATGCTCGACGTCGAGGCCAGCGTGGCGATTGTGACGCGCGACCAGGTGCGACACGCGAAGCCGGACCCCGACCTCTTCCTCGCCGCGGCGCGCAAGCTCGGCGTGCAGATCGGTGTCTCCGTCGTCGTCGGCGACAGTGTGTGGGACTTGCTCGCCGCCCAGCGAGCGCGGGCGCTCGGCGTCGGGCTCCTCTCGGGTGGGTACGGCGAGGACGAGCTAGCGCGCGCGGGCGCGTACCGCGTGTACCAGGACCCCGCGGACTTGCTCAGGCACCTCGACGAGGTCGGCGTCCGGATCGCGGAGTGACCACGCCCTCACCTTCGCGGGAACCGCTCGGGCTCGCTTGTACGACTACGAATACGCGGATCAGGTGGGATAAAGCGGATCGGTCGGATAGGCCTTCCAAATGGTTTGAACGCTTCAATCCCCTGATCCGCTCCGATCGACCTGATCCGCGTATTCCCGAGTCAGAGTCTCCGCAGGGTGCAACGCACTCGTTCTGTATCGGAGTCGTCACGACCGCCAACGTGACGCGGATCACGGCCGCGGCGATTGATCCGCGAGGGTTGATCCGCGGCGATTGATCCATGACGTCGGCGCCGATACATTGCCAGGCGATGGTCTCTTCGCTCGCGCTCCGCACCCTTACCACGATCCTCGAGATCCGCCTGAACCTCGCGGAGGCTCGGTGGATTACTGAATGCGGATGCGATTGAGTTGAGCAGACACCTGGGCTCGTGAGGCTCGCCCCCGCATCCGATCCGGACGCGGGGGCGAGTTTGTTTCACTGTCGCTGCGCGGGTTCGCCGGCCGGCATGACTGTGTGAGTTGTGGAGGCACCGATGAGACGGCACTACCTGCTGGTGAGCGACTTCGATCAGACGCTGAGCTTCGACGACTCGGGCTTCGTGCTCAGCGAGATGCTCGGCATCACCAGCTTTCAGGAGAAGGTCGCCGGGCTCTCGCGCCTCAACCTGGTGCAGGAGGGCGCCGAGCTGACGTACCTGCTGCGTCACGATCCGGAATATCGGCGCGTTCGGCGAGAGAATCTGATGAGGGTCGGCCGCCTCGTTCGCCTCAAGCGAAATGTCGGGCTCCTCGCCGCCGTGCTCGGGGGCGGAATCGACGGCTTCGAGTTCGACTTCTACGTCGTCTCCGCAGCGCCGGAGGAGGTGGTCCTCTCGGCGCTCGACGGGATCGTGCCCCCCGATCACGTCATCGCGACCAGGCTCGGCTACGACCCGAATTCCGGCGAGATCGACTCCATCGTCCGTGTTCCGGCAGGCTTTGGCAAAGTTGCGGCCGTCGAGGAGCTGCGGTTCGCCCTCGGCGTACCGCGCGACCGCGTCGTCTACGTCGGCGACGGGAGCTCCGACATCCATGTGATGCTCCACGTGAACCGGGGCGAGGGGTTCACGATCGCCGCGTCAGAGACGAGGCACATCGCCCAGATCGCGAAGCGAACCGTCATCAGCGACGACGCGCTGAGCGTCCTCGTGCCAGTGCTCGAGGAGATCGGCGGCTACGGACCGGGTCAGATCCGCTCCCTGTTCGAGGAGCACGGATTCCTGATCCAGGACTGGGACCGTGTGCGGACCGACTGGCTGACGATCCGCGAGACGGCCGCCGCGATCGGGAGCGTTCCCGGCGCTTCGGCTCTGGTCTCCGCTCAGCGCAGCGGGCCAGCCGACATCGAGACGACGACCGGACGCGGCATCGCCGGCTCGACCGCGCCGTTCACGTCGTCGGTGAGGAACGCGGAGCCGATGTAGGAGGCCTGTAGGCTTGGTGGCTCGTGGACTTGAGAGCTTGTGGGCTTGATAGCTTGTGAGCTTGTGAGGCCGCGGCCGTGCCGCGGACACCCCCATTCGGCCTCACGGGCCAACGGCCATTCCTTCACAAGCCCACAAGCCCACAAGCCCACAAGCTCTCAAGCTCACAAGCTGTTGCGTCACCTCGTCCGAACCACCGTCAGCGAGACTGCGCCCGGCACTGCCCCACTCGGCGACGTTACGCGCACCGTGCCCGTCGCGCCAGACGCGACGCCGAAGCGGAGGTACGCGGCGCCGCCGCCGGCCAAGGTCAGTGAGACACTGCCGCCGGCGAGCGGGCGGATCCTGAGCGGGTAGGCCGAGTTCGCGGTGAGCGCCGGGAGGATCGAGCGATAGTTCCAGCTCGGTTGCTGGAACGTCGACGGCACCTCCGGCACCGCGTCGTCCGTGTACTGCGCCGTCACCCAGTCCCGTACGAGGGTCATGAAGTCCGAACCGAAGACGGCGTTGAAGTTGGCTACGCCCGCCGTCCTCGCGTTCACGAGATTCTGCCAGAGCGTCTGCTCGGCGACGCCCGTGCGGTCGGCTGCGTAGCGGAGGAACTGCCACGTCGCCCCGCGCGTCGCGAGGTCGTCGACGTCGTTGAACGGCGATTCCGACTCCGGGTCCCGCAGGTACTCGATCAGTCGATTGAAGTTGCCAACCTGGTAGGCGTCGGCGGTCGCGGTCATCGATTGCGACGAGCGCAACGTCTCGAGCGTCGTGTTCCCACGCGGGTTGAGCCCGGCGACGCGGTAGAACATCAGCTCCTCGGCGATCGTGCTGAGCCCTTCGTTGAGCCACGTCGCCTCGAAGGTGCTGGCGTTGTTCACGTACACGCGGCGCGCCGCGTTGACGAGGTGCTGATACTCGTGCGCCAGCGTGCCGGTCGCGATCCGCCGCACCAGCGCCTTGGTCCGAACGTTCCCGTTGACCTCACCGGCCGGGTCGGGGACGATCATGTACAGGATCTCCGCCTCGTTGCTCGCCGCGCAGGCGGACTTCCGGAGCACGTCACGCGCGGTGAAGAAGCCGAACGTGATCCCCTGGGCGCCGCGGGGTGTGAGCTCGTTCACGGCCCGTGTGAAGAGGACGACGACACGGCCCCCGTTCTGGTCGAGGTCCGTCGGCGCGCCGAACGTCTGCGTCACCATCGGGTGGGCGTGCGCGTCGAACTCCTCGCCGATCGCCGCGTACTCGGCGTCGGTGAAGCCGCCGGCGGGGTTGCTGTTGTCGGCGACGATCACGGCGCGCTGCGTCAGCGTTACGACGCGCCCCGTGCGCGTGCTCTGCTCCGTGCATGACACCGACGGGGCGGCGTTGAACGCCATCGTCGCCCCGACCGTCGGCACCTCGGTCGCGGCCGCGCCGCGCGCGCCGCCGGAGACTGCGTAGGCCGCGCGCGACGCCGCGATCCGCGACGTCAGCTCCGCGCGCTCCGCGAGACGCAGCCGCGCCTCGAAGCTCGTCGCCGCGTGGACGGCGCCGGCGTGGGCGAGTGACAGCCCCGGAGTGAGGCCGCCGATCTGCGGCGTCGGCGGACCGCTGGCGGCCATCAGTTGCTCGCCCGCGAACTCCAGCGTGACGGTCGACGCCGGGTTCGACGTCCCGTGGAATGGGATGAGCGTAAAGTCGGCGCCGCCGGCCGCGCCGTTTATGCGGAGCGAGGTGGCCTCGGCCGCGCCGATCGTCCGCACCTCACCGACGCCGAGCGTAATCTCGGCCGTCGGTCCCCCGGGGCCGGGACTAATGCCGGTGATGACGTCACCGACGCCGCCGCACGCGGCGAGTGTGAGGGCAGATGCGAGCGTGGCGAAAGCGGGAAGGGAGGCTGCTGAGGTTCGCATGTACGTCACCGTGACTTCGCCGAGCTAATGAAGTCATCGGGGGCATATCATGTGCCCGTCACCGCCTCGGGCAGGCTGCCGCTCGCTCCCACTCGGGCCCGCGGCGCGGCGGCGCGTGCCGGGCGATTCGCACCAGATGTGTGCGAGGACGCGCACAAAAAAAGGGCGACGCCCCGACAAGAACTGGGCGTCGCCCCGGTTGAAGCCGTCAGCCGCGCGCGCGCGGCGGTCGAAGGCTAACGCGTACGCACGAGCGTCAGCGACACCGCCGACGGCAGCGTCCCGCCTGAAGACGTCGCGGTGATCCTGCCGGTGGCACCCGCCCCGACGCCAAAGCGCAGGTATGCCGCGCTCCCCGCGCGCACGGTCAGCGACACCGGCGTGCCGGCAGTCAGCGTGCGCGTCTTGAGCGGGAACCTCTGGGGGTCGACGAGCCTCGGGAGGATGGACCGGTAGTGCCAGCTCGGGTGCTGGAGCGCCGGCGCGGTCGACACCGCGTCGTCGGTGTACTGCGCGGTCGCCCAGTCGCGCACGAGCGGGATGAAGTCCCCGCCGAAGACCGCCGTGAAGTTGGCGATTCCCGCGTTCCTCGCATTCGCGAGGTTGAACCACAGAGTCTGCTGCGCGGTCGAGCTCCGGTCGGCGGCGTACCGGAGCAGCTGCCACGTCGCCCCGCGCGTCGCGAGCTCGTCGTCGTTCGCGTACGGGGAGCGCACCTCGGGGTCCTCGATGTACTCGACGAGCCGGCCGAGGTTGGATACCTGGTACGCGTTCACCGCGTCGAGAATCTGCTGCGACGACTGTAGCGTGGAGAGCGAGATGTTCTGCCTCGGCCCCAACCCCGCCGCCTGGTAGAACATCAGCTCCTCCGCGATGTGGCTCAGCCCCTCGTTCAGCCACACCTCCTCGAACGAGCTGGCGTCGTTGACGTAGATGCGGCGCGACGCGTTGATGAGGTGCTGGAACTCGTGCGCGAGGACGCCGACCGTCGACCGCTGCACGGACGCCTTCGTCCGGACGTTCCCGTTCACCTCGCCTAGTGGGTCGGGGACGAGCATGTAGAACATCTCGGCCTCGTTGCTCCCCGCGCAGTCGTCGTTGGTGCTGTTCGGGTCGGGGCCGACCTTGGGGAACAGGTCGCGCGGGTGGAAGAAGCCGCCGATAACGGACTCGGAGCCGGCGGCCGTCAGCTCGTTCACGGCTCGCGTGTAGAAGATCACGCTCCGGCCTACGTTGGCGTCGATGTCCTGCGGCACCCCGAAGTTCTGCGTGATGAGCGGATAGACGCTCGCGTCGAACTGGTTGGCGATCGCGATGTACTCCTCGTCGGTGAACCCGCCCGACGGGTTGGCGTTATCGGCGACGATCACCGTGCGGGGAGTCACCGCGACGACGCGACCGGTGCGGAGGTCGGCGTTGTTGCACGCGCTGCGCGTGACGTTGAGCGTCATCTGGTCACCGACCGCGGGGACGCCGGCGGAGCCGGAGACCGAGTAGCTCGGCGAGAGGCGGGCGCTACGCGCCGCGCGGATAGCCGCGAGCTTCGGCCCGAACACCTCGCGCTCGAGGCGGCGGAGGCTGGCGTCGAAGCGCGCGGCCGCGTTCATCCCCGCGATGCTCGACGCGCGGGACAGTAGGGGCTCCGCCGCCGGCCCGACCTGCGGCGTCGGCGGCCCAGTGACGCCCGTGATCTGCGTCGGGGTGAACTCCAGCGCGACGTTCGACGACGCCGTCTGAGACCCGTGGAACGGGATGATGACGAACTCCCCGCCGCCCGACCCGCCGCTCACCTCGATCGTCGCCCCTTGCGCCGCGGTGAGTGTGCGCGACTCGCCCACGGCGAGGGCGATGACGCCGGGCGGCAGCGGCGGTGGAGTGGGGCCGTCGCCCCGGCATGCCGCGAGGCCAATCGTGAGGACGAGGAGGTAGATGGACGGGATTCGCATAGCTTTGCGCTCGGTCAGGCCGATCATTCGGGGCATTACGTGTGCCGACGGCTCACCCGGGAACCGTACTCATACACCGCGGGCCGCTGTCGGATCGCTCGACGCGTGTGTGTGTCGCGCGTCACACCACCGCGGGGGCGCGATGTCCCCGCGGACGGACGCGGGGCCGTCCCGGCTGCCGGACGCGGCCTCAAGCGACAACGAGCGTGCCGAGGAAACGTAACGCGTGCGTAACGCGATGGCCCGACGCGACTTGGACTGGCGCTCGCAGTCTCGTCATCGCCTGCAGGTGCGGCGTTTTGTCCGGGCACGCGAGGTGCCTTGAATACGTCGTGCGCGGCGATGTGCCGTCGCATTCGTTCTTCAAGGAGCAGCTATGTTCATGCAATCCAAATTCACGAAGTCGTCCCTTCTCTCGATCGCGCTCGTCGCCGGTGCGACGTCCGTGCTTTCGGCGCAGGAGCGGCTCTTCGAGTGGACGGGTCGCGTCGACCGCGAGGTCCGCGTCGTGATGCGCGGCAGTGACGTCTGGACGCAGGACGTCAGTGGCCGCGACAGCCGTCGGACCCGGGCGCGCGTCTCGCGTGCGCTACCGGCACAGGCCGGGCAGGTGCGGGTGCAACTGCTCGACGGCCGCGGGGACGTCAGCGTCATCCAGCAGCCGAGTCGCCGGAACAACTACACCGCGATCGTGCGCATCTATGACCGCAGCGGCGGCGCGGACCGGTATCGACTCGCCGCGTACTGGCGGCCGATCGGCGGCGGGCGCTGGGGTGGCGACGACAGAGGGGACGTCGGCGACCGCTACGATTACGGGAGCGGCATGCTGCGCTGGAGCGGCGCGGTCGACGACCAGGTCGAGATCCGTATCCAAGGCCGCAACGTCGACACGCGCACGCTGAGCGGCAACGGCGCGCGCGACGTCCGCGCGAACCTGAACGGCCGCGCGCTGCCGCGCCGCGACGTGACGGTGAGCGTCCGCGAGCGCTCGGGCCGCGGCACCGTGAGCGTGGTCCAGCAGCCGAGCCAGTGGAACGGCTACACTGCGGTGATCCGCGTCCGCGACCGGCAGGGCGGGTTCGGGTTCTACGACTTCGACGTGAGCTGGTAAACGACTGCGGACTGCAACCGACTGCGGACTGCGGACTAACCCCCTCGGGGAGCTTCGAACCGTCGGTAGGAGCACCCCCGAGGATTCTAGTCCGCAGTCCGAAGTCCGCAGTCGGCCCTCACCGCCCGATCCCCATCCGCTTCTCGAGCTCCTCGAACCGGCTCCGGCTCACTTTGAGCCGCACGCCCCCCTTGAGCTGGAGCGCGTAGTCACCGCCCGGCTTCCGGAGCAGCGTCTCGACGAGATCCAAGCGCACGATCGCCGAGCGGTGGATGCGGAAGAAGCGGTTCGGATCGAGGCGGTCCTCGAGCGTCTGCATCCGCTCGCGGATGATGTAGCGCTTGTCGCCGACGTACAGCTCCGCGTACGGCCCGCTCGCCATGATGTAGTCGATCTGCTTGACCGGGACGACGCGCACCTGGCCCTTTGTCTCGACGGCGATGCGCTCGAGGTACGGAGAGCGTGACCCGTCACCGCCCGCCGAGGGCACCCGCGGTGCGGGCCCTCCGCCACTCTGCAGCACGGCCAGCAACTGCGCGCGCAGCCGCCCCACTTCCTCCAGCTCGATCATCCGGCGCGCGCGGCGGAACGCCTGCTCGAACCGTTCGTCGTCGAACGGCTTGACCACGTAGTCGACGGCCGCCATCTCGAATGCCTTGAGCGCGTACTGGTCGTAGGCGGTCACGAAGATCGTCGCCGGCATCGCGTCAGCACCGATCTCGCGCACGACGTCGAGCCCCGTCTTCCCCGGCATCTGAACGTCGAGGAACAGCAGGTCGGGCTTCCAATCGCGGATCGCTTCGATCGCCGCGTCACCGTTGTCGGCGGTACCGACGATCTCGACGCCATCTTCCCGGTGCAGGAGGTCCTCGAGACGCTGGCGCGCGAGCGGCTCGTCGTCGACGATCAGCACGCGAAGGTTCTTCGGCGCGCTCATGAGAAATGTCGCTCGCCGTCAGGCGGCACGGACGCGGCTCGCAGGTCGGCGCGTGTGTGATAGGGCAACGTGACCTCGGCGACGAGTCCGACGCCGAGCGGCGCGGGACGGAGCGTCAAGCCCTGCTCGAGGCCGTAGAGCTGCTCGAGCCGCGCGCGCGTGTTCGCGAGCCCAACTCCGTCTTCGCGAGACCCGTCGGCATCGGGCTCGAGGCCAGGACCGTTGTCGCGGACGCGGAGCACGAGGCGGTCCTCGTCGCGGAAGGCGCGGATCTCGATGACGCCCGTCCCCGCGATCTTGCTCACCCCGTGCTTGACCGCGTTTTCGACGAGTGGCTGCAAGATGAGCGTCGGCACCAGCGCGTCCATCACCGCGCCGTCGGCGCGCACGTCGACCTCCAGGCGTCCCTGGAAACGAATCTCCATGATCTCGAGGTAGCGGTTGAGGAAGGCGAGCTCCTTCTCCAGCGGGACTTCCTGCTCGTCGCCCTCCTCGAGCGACGTGCGCAGCAGCTCGCTGAGGCGCGCGATCATTCGGCGCACGCCGCGCGGGTCTCGCTCGACGAGCGTCGAGACGGCATGCAGCGTGTTGAACAGGAAGTGCGGGTTGAGCTGTGTCCGTAGCGCCGCCAGCCGCGCCTCGGCGAGCTGCGCGTGGAGCTCCGCCGCCTGGGCGCGCAGGCGGTTGGCTTCCTCGCGCCGCGCCTGGTAGCGGCGGAAGTAGTCCCGCGCGAAGCCGGCGGCGACCACCGCGACGTAGACCATCAGGTCGTCCAGCCAGAAGAGCCGCGTGACCCCGAACAACGGATCGAAGACCCGAGGCCGCCGGCGCCCGGGGATGAAGAACACCTCGAAGCGGAGGTAGGCGAGGAGCGCCTCGACGAGCATCGCGACGACGATGCCCACGCCGACGAAGAGCAGCACGCGCCCGACCCGGTTCGCGCGCTCGAGGGCGAAGCGACTGGTGAGCCAGAAGAGGACCGGCGTCAGCGCCGCCCACAGGTACGATTCGACGAACGCCAGCGTGACCGGTGCCGCGCTGACCAGCGGCTGCAGGCCACGCCCGCGCGGGTCGAGGAGCCCGTTCGCCGCGCTGAGGACCGCGAGGAAGGTCCAGAACGCGAAGATCCCGAGCAGCTCGGAGCGCCGGAGCCGGGCGTAGCTCCGTCGCCCGTTCGCAGCGGCGGCAAACTCACTCGTGTAGGCGGAGGTCTCGTTCACGATCGAAGCATACCGGCCGCGCGAAGTCACGCGCAAATCCCGCGTCACAGACTGCACGGACCGATGCACGACATGCACGTTCGTGACGCGGATCCCGCCATTCGGAACGCGCCCGTGCGGTCGGTTACACGGCCGGCGCCGACCGCGCCGCCTTGACGTATAGTGCATCGGACGCGATCTGCTGAAATCCAGGGTCGGTCAGTCGACGCCGCGCAGCCCTTAACGGCCGCGCTCCCGGCGCCTCTAAACTCACACCCCCACCGCGACTCCCATGAGCGACCACAAGACGGCAGACGTACAGCCCGACACGCCCGACGGACTCCCGGACGAGACGCGCCGCCGCCTGGTGCGCACGATGCTCGTCGCGCCGATCGCGCTCGCTGTCCCGGCGGTGCTCGGCGGTGTGCCTTTCGGCTCAAGCGTCGCGGCGGCGCCGCTGACGCCGACCCCCGCGTGCGGCGACGATGACGACGACGCCCCGACACCGCGCCAGACCGAGGGGCCGTACTTCACGCCGAACTCGCCGAAGCGGGCGTCGCTGCTCGAGCCGGGGATTCAGGGCACTCGGCTCGCCGTCACTGGCATGGTCCTCACGCGCGGCTGCCGCCCGGTCGCCAACGCGCTCGTCGACTTCTGGCAGTGCGACGACGCGGGCGAGTACGACAACGCCGGGTACCGCCTCCGCGGGCATCAGTTCACCGACGCGCGCGGCGTCTACCGACTGGAGACGATCGTCCCGGGCCTCTACCCCGGCCGCACGCGGCACATCCACGTGAAGGTACAGGCACCACGGCAACCCATACTCACGACGCAGCTCTACTTCCCGGACGAGCGCCGGAACGATCGGGACAGGATCTTCGACCCCGAGCTGCTGCTGCGGATGACCGACACCGGGGTGGCGCGCCAGGGGCGGTTCGACTTCGTCCTGGACCTCGCGTGAGCGCGGAGAGCCCGCAGTTCATGTCGCCTGGCGTGCAGTTCGTTACACCGGCGGGAACCCGCCGATCATTCATCCGCTAAGACGATCCGGTGCGCACATCGCGGACACCACCACAGACGTCACCGGAAGAACAACATTCGAGGAGTAGATCCATCATGACGAACGTGATCCAGCCCCGCACGACCGGCCGCGCGCGACTCCTGGCGGTCGGCGCAGCCCTCGCGGCCGGCCTCGTGCTGGCGCCGCAGGCCGGGGCCCAGAGCGAGCAGCAGGGGCGAGCCCGCCCCGAGCGCGGCCAGCGCATGGATCCCGCGCAGCGCGTGGAGCGCCGCGTCGGGATGCTGACCGAGCGCCTCCAGCTCTCGACTCAGCAGGCGAGCCAGATCCGTCAGATCCTGACGCAGGAGAGCACGCAGCTGCAAGCGCTCCGGCAGAAGGGTGAGGGCGGGGCGAGCCGTGAGAGCCTGCGGCCCGAGATGCAGGCGATCCGTCAGCGCACCGAGCAGCAGATCGACGGTGTGCTCACGGCACAACAGCGCGCGACGTACAAGGAGCTGCGCGACCAGATGCAGAAGCGGCGCGGCGAGCGGGGAGAGCGCGGGGAGCGCCGCGGCACGCGGCAGGGCTAAGAAGTAAAGCTGCGAGCCAGGCACTGCGAGCTCGGAGCTCGGAGCTCGGAACTAGGAACGGCGAGCTGCGAATCGCGACCAGGTGGCATCCCGAGGCCTCTGGATCGTAGTTCGCGGCTCGCAGTTCGCCGTTCGCAGCTCGCACTTCTATCTTGCCCTCATGTCCGGCGACCGCCCGCACCCCGCCGCCGAACCGGAGCTGGTGGCGAGGATCCGTCGCATCCTTCTCGCACTGGTGCTGCTCGGCATCGCGGGGCTCTCGCTGGAGCTCTTCCTCCTCGAGCACACCGAGTCGGCGACGCAGCTGATACCGTTCGCGGTACTCGGCGCAGGTTTCGCAGGCACCCTCACCGTCGCGGCCCGTCCCGCGCCACGGAACATCCGGGTCTTTCAATTGGTGATGCTGCTCTTTGTCGTCTCCGGTCTGCTCGGCTTGTACCTGCACCTCCGCGGCAACATCGGGTTCGAGCGCGAGACCGACCCGTCGGCCCGCGGACTCGACCTCGTTTGGCGCTCGCTGCGCGGCGGCGTGCCGCTGCTCGCCCCCGCGGCGATGGCGCAACTCGGCCTGCTGGGCCTGGTGTTTGCCTATCGCCACCCGGCGCTGCACGGCGCGGCGCCGACCAAACCACAGGAGACATCATGAACGGATCCAACGGTTCCCGGGCGCTCATCGGCGCCGCGATGCTAGTGATCGCGCTCGCCGCCTGCGCGGGCGGAGAGACCGACAACGCACAGGCGGGCGCCACCTCGACCGCCGCGGGAGCGGCCGACACGTCGGCCACCGCCGCCGGCCCGGCGACGACAACGGCGGGCGGTGCGTTCATCGATCCCGACGCGGCGACGCGCGAGCAGCTGCTCACGATTCCGGGGGTCACCGCAACGATCGCCGACGCGCTCGTCGCCGGCCGCCCGTACCGAAGCATGACTGCCGTCGACCGCATTCTCGCGCAGAACAACCTGACCGAGCAGCAGCGCGACACGGTCTACACGCGCCTCTGGAAACCGATCGACCTCAACACCGCGACCCGTGAGGAGATCCTCCTCATCCCGGGCGTCGGCCCACGCATGCAGCATGAGTTCGAGGAGTATCGTCCGTATCGGTCGATGGACCGATTTCGGCGCGAGATCGGGAAATACGTCAACGAGCGGGAAGTCGCCCGTCTCGAGCGGTACGTGACGATACGTGGGCAGTGACGTGAACTGTCGATGAACGCGACGTTCGAGCAGACAGCGCGCGGCGTCACTCACGCGCTGCTCCGGATGGTGGCCGGGCTCATGTTCTGGCAGCACGGCGCCCAGAAGCTCTTCGGCTGGCTCGACGGCCGTCAGGTACAGGACCTCGCGTCCCAGTCTGGCCTCGCCGGCGTGCTCGAGTTCTTTGGCGGAATCCTGATCATCGTAGGGCTCTTCACGCGGCCGGTCGCGTTCATCCTATCCGGCGAGATGGCCTTCGCCTACTTCCTCTCCCACGCCCCACGGGCGCTATGGCCGATCATGAATCGCGGCGAAGCGTCCGTACTGTTCTGCTTCATCTTCCTCTTCTTCGCCGCGCAGGGCGCCGGTCCCTACAGCCTCGACAGCCTCATCTGCAAGCGCCGGCCGTCAGCCGCTCTGTGGGCGACACCGACGAAGGCCTGAACGGACGGTTGTTCGTCGTTGGAACCGCCCGAGGTCGTCCACCACATACGGTAGAGTCTGGCGGATAGATAGCGAGCTCATGAGGTGTTTGTAACGATCGAGTGCACTTCGTGACCCCCCAGGTGCTGTCCAAAAATCAAGGCTGCAATCGGCCTCCGGGCCTTAGTACCTTGATTGACAACGAATTAGCATCGCCCGCCGCGCCGGCCTCCAAGGTTGGTACGACGGGCGCGAATGACTTCAGGAGGATCACGATGACCTTTCACGACATCACGCGTGTCGTAATGCGCGCGCTATCGCGACGAAAGGCAGAGTCCGCTGGACTCGTGCTCGTAGCCGCGCTGGCGGCCGGTGGGCTCGTCGCGACGGGTTCGTCGTCGCCGTCGAGCGTGCTCGCGCCGTCGGCCCAGTTCGTCACGGCTGCCGTATCCGACGAGGAGATGAAGTCGGCCGACAGCTTCGTGCAGTGGGACCTGGCCAACCTCGACCACCAGCGCGTGGACTCGTGGATCGGGCGGTTCACGTCGGATCTCAAGCGGAGCTTCTCGACGTACATGCAGCGCATGGACAAATACGAGTCCATGATCTCCACGAAGCTGGCTCAGCGGGGGATGCCGCAGGAGCTCATCTACCTCGCGATGATCGAGTCAGGCTTCAACCCGACTGCCAAGTCGCCGGCCGCAGCTTCCGGTCTTTGGCAGTTCATCGGGGAGACGGGTCGTCGCTACGGCCTGAAGGTCAGCCGGAAGGTTGACGAGCGCAACAACCCGGCGAGGGCGACCGACGCCGCGCTCTCGTACCTCGCCGACCTGTACGACAGGTTCGGTTCTTGGTACCTCGCGGCAGCTGCTTACAACACCGGTGAGGGCCGCGTTGCCCGCATCATGCGCCAGGTGACTGGAAGCGAGCGCGGCACTGACGCAGACTACTACAAGATCTCGAATAGGCTCCCGCGGGAGACGCGCGACTACGTACCGAAGCTCATCGCTGCGGCGCGCATCGCGAAGGAGCCGGAGAAGTACGGATTCGAGGACTCCGCTTCGTAACAAGCAAGCTCGGCAATCCATAACGTGGTCAACGGCGGCGTCGACAGTTCGACGCCGCCGTTTTCCATTCACGCCAGCCGAGACGCACTTCGTGACACCTAAGTGCAACTCGTTACAATACGCCAACTTAGGTGCCGAGGAGCACGTATACTATTAGGACAGCCAACGACATGACAGCCAACGACCGAGGACGACATGAACAGGACCCATCTTACGGCCGCCGCAGCCGGGCTGAGCTTGCTCGCGGGAGGCGCATGGTTCTACCGACGCGCGGACGCGAAGGAGACGCCCGCGTACCGGGTCGCCACCGTCGAGCGCGGCAGCCTCCAGGCGGCCGTCGCTGCCACCGGGACGCTCGGTGCCGTCCGGACGGTCCAGGTGGGAACTCAGGTGTCCGGCCAGGTGGCGGCCATCTACGTCGACTTCAACGACCGCGTCCGGAAAGGGCAGCTTCTCGCCCGTATCGACCCGACGCTGCAGCAACAGGCCGTGCAGGACGCTCAGGCCGGACTCGAGCGCGCTCAGGCGCAGCTCGCGCTGGCGCAGGCCGAGTACCAGCGTAACAAGCAGCTCTTCGACGCGAAGATCGTCACGGCGAGTGAGTACGGCGCCGTCGAGTCCAACTTCGCGGTGCAGCAGGCGAACGTGAAGTCCGCCCGCATCGCGCTCGAGCGCGCGCAGAAGAACTTGAGCTACACGGCCATTTACGCTCCGATCGACGGCGTGATCGTCGAGCGCAACGTCGACGTCGGCCAAACGGTCGCGGCCAGCCTCTCGGCGCCGCAGCTCTTTCTCATCGCGAACGACCTGTCGCAGATGCAGATCCTCGCGTCGGTGAGCGAGAGTGACATCGGCGCGATCAACGAGGGCCAGCAGGTCAAGTTCACCGTGCAGCCTCACCCGAATCAGACCTTCACCGGCTCGGTGCGCCAGGTGCGCCTCCAGTCGACGACGCAGGACAACGTCGTCAATTACACGGCGGTGATTGCGGTGTCGAACCCCGACGGGAAGCTGCTCCCCGGCATGACGGCCACAGTGCAGTTCCTCACCGGCTCAGCGAACGACGTCCTGACGGTTCCGAACGCGGCCCTGCGCTTCCGCCCCAGCGCGGAGCAGATGGCCGAGGCGGGGATCACCGCGGGCGCCGGTACGGCGCGGCGTGATTCGTCGGCGCGCGGTAGCGCTCGCACCGCGGCCGACAGCGCGCGGGTCCGCGCACGCCGCGCCGGGGCAAGCAGCGGCGCGGGCGCCGGCGGCTCGGGCGGCGGTGGATTCGGTACGCTCTGGACGGTCGACTCGAGCGGCAAGCTCAAGGCGATCCGCGTCCGCACCGGTCTCTCCGACGGATCGAAGACCCAGGTGCAGGGGCAGGGGCTCGCCGAGGGCATACAGGTGATTGTCGGCTCGGGGAGTGCCGCGCAAAGCGCGTCCGCGCCATCGAGCAGCCCGTTCCAGTCGCAGGGCGGCGGCATGCGCCGTGGCCCGGGCGGGCCGGGCGGATTCTAACGGCCGTGGCAGTCGTTGGGGTCTCTCCCGCCCGGAGGCGTGTCTGTCGGACAAAGTCCGATTTAACGCGTCACCCCCGGAAAGACCCCACGACCGCGAAAAGACGCCACGACCGCCACGTGTGGAAAGACTTACTGACGACGACTCAGATCTGGGATTCACCGAGCATGACAACGACATCGACAACCGGCGTGCAGCCGGTCATCCAAGTCTCGAAGGTGAAGAAGGTCTACCGCATGGGCGCGAACGAGGTGTTCGCGCTCCGGGGCGTCGACCTCTCCGTGAACGCGGGCGAGATGATCGCTGTCATGGGCACGTCGGGCTCCGGGAAGTCGACGCTCATGAACATCCTCGGCTGCCTCGACGTGCCGACCGAGGGGAGCTACTTGCTCGGCGGGACGCGCGTCGACGGGCTGGGGAAGAACCAGCTCGCCGACCTGCGCAACCAGAAGCTCGGCTTCGTCTTCCAGGGGTTCAACCTACTGCCGCGCACGAGCGCGGTGGACAACGTCGAGCTCCCGCTCCTCTACGATCGCGCGAAGCGGTGGAAGAACACGAAGCAGCTCGCCGCTGCCGCGCTGACGCGCGTCCGCCTCGGCGATCGCCTTGACCACGAGCCGAGCGAGCTCTCGGGCGGCCAGCAGCAGCGCGTAGCGATCGCCCGCGCGCTGGTGACGCAGCCGACGCTGCTCCTCGCCGACGAGCCAACCGGGAACCTCGACAGTCGCACGACGATCGAGGTGATGGCGCTCTTCCAGGAGCTCAACGACCAGGGGATCACGATCGTGCTCGTCACGCACGAGCCGGAGGTCGCCCGGTACGCAAAGCGAATCGTCGAGGTACGTGACGGACGCATCGTCCGCGATCACCCGGTGGTGAAGCGGCATCGTGCTGCAGAGGATCTCCGTGCGCTCGACGAGGTGGGAGGTGCAAGGTGGGAGGTGGGAGAAAGCTCGGTCGGCTCTCCCCTCGCACCTCGCACCTCCGACCTCCTCACTCATCCGGAGGCTGCATGAGAACGACCACACTAGTGACCGTCGCGTCGCAGAGCATCCTCAAGAACAAGATGCGGACGCTGCTGACGATGCTCGGCATTGTGATCGGCGTTGGCGCGGTCATCGTCATGGTAGCCGTCGGACACGGTGCGCAATCGCAGATCGAGAAGCAGATCAAGAGCCTCGGCACGAACCTCATCATCGTCATGCCCGGCGCGACGGCGCAGGGCGGCGTGAGTCAAGGCGCGGGTACCTTCAACCGCCTGACCGTGGAGGACGCTGAGAAGCTGAAGCGGGAAGGCGCGACGCTGTCGGCCGTGTCGCCTGTCGTGTCGACACGCACGCAGCTCATCGGGCCGCAGGGAAACTGGCGCACGCTCATCAACGGCGTGTCGACGGACTTCTTGACGATCCGCGACTGGCAGGTGACGAGCGGCGAGCTGTTCACGGAGGCCGACGTCCGGTCGCGCCGGACGGTCGCCGTGCTCGGCGCGACGGTCGCGAACAACCTCTTCCCGGGCGGCGACCCGGTCGGGTCGCAGGTGCAGATCCGCAGCACCCCGTTCACCGTCGTCGGCGTCCTCGCGCCCAAGGGGCAGAACGCGGGCGGGATGGACCAGGACGACGTCGTCCTCGTGCCGTACACGACGGCGCAGACGCGACTCAGCGGCAACGTCCGCATCGGGCAGATCCTCGCCAGCACCTTCTCGCCGGAGGAGATCCCGGCGGCGCAGGAGGAGATCAAAGGGATCATGCGCGAGGCGCACAAGCTGGGTGACGGCGCGGAGGACGACTTCACCGTCCGCAACCAGACGGAGATCGCGCAGGCGGCGACGAGCACGACGCGCGTCATGTCCGGGTTGCTCGCGGCGATCGCGTCGATCTCGCTGCTCGTCGGCGGGATCGGGATCATGAACATCATGCTCGTGTCAGTGACCGAGCGGACGCGCGAGATCGGCATCCGTATGTCGATTGGTGCGCGCGGCTCGGACGTGCTGACGCAGTTCCTCGTCGAGAGCGTCGTCATGAGCCTGCTCGGCGGGGTCGTCGGACTCGCGGCGGGCTTTGGCGGCGCGGCGCTCCTCGGACACCTCACCGGGTGGACGACGGCGACGCCGGCGTCGGCGGTGCTGATCGCCGTTGGGTTCTCGGCCGCGGTCGGGGTGTTCTTCGGGTACTACCCCGCAAGAAAGGCGGCGGCGCTGAACCCGATTCAGGCGCTGAGGTACGAATGACAGCTGCAGGCTGTCATCCCGCAGGAGCTGCCCGACGGGCGGCAAGTGTCGGGATCTAGGTCGCGTCACGCGTGGGAAGCCACGCTGCAATGAAAGTAGATGACCCGCTTCGCCGGTGCCCCGCAGGCGCGCAGCGCCTGCGGCATGACACGAAAGGAGCCAACGATGTACTTCCGCGCTATCCTCACAGCACTCACGTTCTCGGCCGCACCACTCGCCGCTCAATCGGCGCCGCGGACGATCACGTTTGGCGACGCGGTTGGTATTGCGCTGCGACAGAACGTCGCGATCCGCCAAGCGCAAAACGCCACGGCGCTCGACGAGACCGCGGTGCGCCAGCAGCGGCTGCAGTTCCTGCCGGACCTGCGGCTCAACGTCAGCGGCTCGGAGAGCGTCGGGCGGAGCTTCAGCCAGACCGAGGGCCGCATCACCGACCAGACGACCCAAGCGGTGAGCACCGGCGTCTCGTCGAGCGTCACCCTATTCAACGGCGGGCAGAACGTCGCCAACCTCCGGGCGGCGCGGCTCGGCGAGCAGGCGAGCACGCAGGACCTCGCGCGCACGCGCCAGACCGTCGTCTTCACCGTGGCGTCGAACTACCTCAACCTCGTCGCGCAGCAGGAGCAGCTCCGCGTTCAGCAGCAGAACCTCGCCGCGCTCCAGCAGCAGGAGGAGCAGATCAAGCGCTTCGTCGACGTCGGCAGTCGTCCGATCTCGGACCTCTACCAGCAGCAGGCGAGCGTGGCGGCCGCGCGGGCGTCGGTCGTCGAGGCGCAGCGCGCGCTGGAGCTAGCCAAGGTCGACCTCATCCAGACGCTCCAGCTCGACCCGGCCGGCACGTACGAGTTCGTCGCGCCAACGGTGAACGACTCCGCCGCCGCGACCCGGCAGTACGACCTCGACAGCCTGGTCGCGCGTGCGTACGCGCAGCGCGCGGACATCGACGCCGACGAGGCGCGGGTCGGCGCGGCCGAGCAGGACGTGAAGGCGGCGCAGGGGAGCAAGTGGCCGACGATCTCGCTGAGCCTCGGCTACAACACGGCTTACAGCAGCGCGTCGGACCTGTCGGTCGCCGACCAGCTCAACCAGCGACGCGGCGGGTCGATCGGGATCGGCGTTTCGATCCCGCTCTTCGACCGCGGGAGCACGGACCTCGCGACGCAGCGCGCGCAGATCCAGGCGGATAACGCCCGCCTCGCGCTCCAGCAGCAGCGGCAGGAGGTCGCGCTCGACGTGCGCCGCGCGTACCTGGACCACCGCGCGGCGCAGGAGCGACTCGCGGCGGCGCAGGCGCAGCAGCGGGCGGCCGACCAGGCCGTCGCCGCAACGCGCGAGCGCTACCGCGTGGGCGCGGCGACGCTCGTCGAGCTCACGCAATCGCAGGCGTCCCAGGTGCAGGCCGCGAGCGCGCTTGTGAATGCGCGGTACAACCTCGTGTTCCAGCAATCGCTGATGTCGTATTACACGGGCGAGCTGGATCCGGCGAACGTGAGACTGGGGGACTGAACGGACTGCGACTCGACTGCGGACTGCGGACTGCGGACTGCGGACTGCGGACTAACACCCCAGGGACGCCTCCACAGGCGGGTAGGAGCATCCCGGTGGGTTCCAGTGCGCAGTCCGCAGTCCGCAGTCGGTCCGTCCGCAGTCGGCTGCAGTCCGCAGTCCTTCTACCGCCACCTCGTCAGCATCAACCGCAGTTCGTCGCGGTGCTTGCTCTCGTCGGCGATCACGTCATCGAGATCCACCGCGAGCCCCGGCTCGCCCGCGTCTTCGGCCTGGCGCCGCCGCTCGACATAGCGCTCGATCGTGGCCACTTCGTCGTCCAGCGCGTTCTGCAGCATCTGCTTCGGGTCGTCAGTGTATTTCACGTCGGCCGCCCGCACGATCGGCGTCCCGCCGAGCGCGACGATCTTGTCGGCGAGGAGCTGCGCGTGGCCTAGCTCGTCCGGGATCTCGCCTGCGAAGAAGTTGCGCAGCTCTTGACGGAAGGGGCCGGTCACTGAGCTCGCGTACGTGCGATAAAGAATTACTGCGGCGTACTCGTGCGCGAGATCCTCGTTCAGTCCCGCCAGTAGCTCCTGCTTCGCGTTGTCGACCATGTCGCCCTCGGACTGCCTGGTGTGGCGCCTGCGGTTGCTGCCCGTTCGGCGTGACGCTGATTGGCACGCCGAAGTGTAGCAGGGGCGTCATCACGCTCAAGCTCCGTCTCTGCTCGCTGCGCTGACATGACACCGCACCGCAAACACTGCGCGTTGCGGGCGACGGCGCAGGGGGAAAAGCGGGTACGAGTGACCGGGCTCATGTGGTCCCTTCGGCAGCCCCGACCTACGGGGCGTACCGCTTGCGGCCGCCGACGGTCTCTCTCCGACCTTCCTCATGCCGATCAGGATTCGCGTGGACCCGGCCGCGCGGGTGAGACACGCGGTACTGGAGGGCACGGTCGGCGACGATGAGTTGCTCGATACGTATGGCACCGTGCTCGGTGACCCGAACTTCGACCCGACGTTGAACGACCTCGTCGACGCGCGCGGCGTCCGGCGCGTCGACGTCACCCCTGCGGGCGTTCGCAAGCTCGCCGACCTCGTGCAGCAGATCGACCGCTTCTCGCTGCCGACCAAGGTAGCGGTCGTCGCAGCCGACGACGTCGCCTACGAGACCGCGCGCATGTACGAGGCGCTGCGCGTTGGTCAGCGCGCACCGGCGGAGCATCGCGTCTTCCGCGACATGGCGGAGGCGCGGCAGTGGCTGGGGCTGGAACCTGAGGGGTAAGGGCGAACTGCGAACCACGGAGTGCGAACGGCGAACTGAGAACCCGGCGGAACTGCGACCCGCGAGCGGGGGCGCTCGTCTACTGAGCGTGACATCCACGCAGCCCGGCCGTTCCGCGGCCGCCTTTCTCGTTCGCGCCGTGTACTGGTCGACGCCGCTCTTCGTCGCGCTCGATTTCTTTTACGGCGTGAGTCTGCGCATCCCGTTTCTCGACGCTCTGCCCGGCGCCAGGGCGGTCTACTACGCCCTGGACCTGGCGTGCGGGGTCGCGGTCGCGGCGTGGCCACGGTGGACGGCAGTCGTCGGCCTCGCCGAGAGCAGCGTCAGCATCGCACTGCTCGTCGTCTGCACCGGCGCCGCGTACATCGGCATGCTCGAGAGCGCGGCGTCGCCGGACGTCGTCATCGCGAACCCGTTCACGCCGCAGGCGGTCGCCAGTCTCGTGCTCTCGGCGGCTGTGCTCGGGGCCAGCTACGTGCTCCATACGGCCACGTCCTCCCTGCTGCGGACGGCCGTCGGCCGTTCCCCTTGACCGTCGAAAGGAGCCCCTCCTATCTTCTTCTTTCGACCGTCGAAAGGAGAACCGGTGCCGCGTCTCTTCCGACTCTTCCGCCGCGCCGAGATGGAGCAGCGGCTCGACGAGGAGATCCAGTTCCACGTCGACATGCAGACGGAGAAGAACCTCCGTCTCGGGATGTCGCCCGCCGACGCGCGCGCGGCCGCGCTGCGCAGCTTCGGCGGCCGCGACCGATGGACCGAAGAGGCGCGCGACGAGTACCGCAGCCGGCCGCTGGAGGACTTCGGCAAGGACGTGCGCTACGCCGCACGATCGCTGCGGCGCTATCCCCTCTTCGCGAGCGTTGTCGTCCTCACCCTCGCCGTCGGGATCGGGTCGACGTCGACAATCTTCAGCGTCGTCGACGCGTACCTCTTCCGGCCCCTCCCATTCCGCGACGGCGAACGCCTCGTGGTGCTGTTCGACACCCAAGCGTTCGACGAGCGGACGAGCGTATCGCTGGTCGAGTTCGACGACTGGCGCCGGTCGACCCGCGCGGTCGCCCAATTGGCGGCGTCGTTCCATCGCGGCATGAACTACCGCGGGGCCGAGGGCGCCGAGCGCGTGCGCGTGGGGCAGGTGACGGCCGAGTACTTCAACCTCCTCGGCGTAAAGCCGGTCCTCGGCCGCGGCTTCGCCGCGAGCGAGCACGCCGAAGGCGCGCCGCCGGTCGTCGTCGTCAGTCGCGCCTTCTGGCAGCAGCAGCTCGGGGGACGGCCCGACGTCGTCGGGCGGCCGGTTGTCCTCGACGAGCAGAGTTACACCGTCGTCGGCGTCGTTGACGAGGGATTGGAGCTCGCGGCGGAGCGCACGGTGGCGTGGGTCCCGCTGGAGCGGAACACCAGGTGGCGCAATCGCGGCACGCACTATCTCACCGTGCTCGGCCGCCTGCGCGAGGGCGTCACGCTGGACGCGGCCCGGCGCGACCTCCCCGCACTCGCGAAGCGGCTGCGCGACGAGGAGCGCCGCACCGAGCACGGGATCGCCGTCACCTCGCTGCGCGAGCACATCGTCGGGAGTAGCCGACGCTCGATGCTCGTCATGCTCGCGGCGGTCGGCTTCGTGCTGCTGATCGCGCTGGCGAACGTCGCCGGGCTACTCCAGGCGCGAGCGGCCACGCGCGCCCACGAGCTCGCGATCCGCCGGGCGCTCGGCGCCGGACGCTTCAGGCTCTTCCGCCAGACGCTCACCGAGGCGCTCGTCCTCGCCGCGCTCGGCGGAGCCGCCGGAGTGCTCCTGGCCTACGGCGGGGTCCGGCTGCTGAACACCCGCTGGTTGTCGTCCGGCGCGCGGCCGGTCGAGGTTGGGGTCGACTTGCGCGTGCTCGGCTTCGCGCTCGGCGTCTCCGTCCTCGCGGCTGTCGCGGCGGCCGTCGCGCCGAGCGCCGCGGGGGTCTATCGGGCGACGCTCCGCGAGCGGGGGCCTGCGGTTACCGGGAGCCGGCGCGCCGTCCGCCGGCTGCTCGTCGCGGGCGAGGTCGCGCTGACAATGGTCCTACTCGTCGGCGCCGGCCTGACGATCCGCAGTCTCGACCGGCTGCTGCGAGCCGACTTCGGCTTCAACCCGGAGTCGGTGCTCACGGCGAAGATCTCGCTGCCGGGGTCGCGCTACGGCGAGGATGCGAAGCAGCGCGCCTTCTTCGGCGCGCTGCTCGATCGCCTGGAGGCGAACCCCGACGTGCGCGCGGCCGGCGCCGTCATGAACCTGCCGCTCAGTGGCGGGAGCATGAACGGCGATTTCGCCATCGACGGCCGGCCACCGTTCCGCGCCGCCGACGCGCCGGCCGCGGAGAAGCACGTCGTGACGCCCGGCTACTTCCGGGCGATGCGCATCCGCCTCGTGCGCGGCCGCCTATTCACGGAGCGGGACCGCGAGAACGCGCGCGAGGTCGCCGTCATCAACGAGGGGATGGCGAAGCAGTTCTGGCCGAACGCCGACCCTATCGGCCAGCGCATCCGCGTCTTCGGCGACAGCACGACGTGGCAGGAGATCGTCGGCGTTGTCGGCGACGTGCGGCACGACGCGGTCGACCGAAGCGCCACCTTCGCGACGTACGTCCCCTTTGCGCAGCGTACCAGCCCGTCGATGACACTCGTCGTCCTCTCGGCCGGACCGACGGCGAGCCTCGTCGCCGCCGTCCGCGACTACGTGCGCGCGCTCGACGCCCAGCTCCCGGTCTACGGCATCAAGCCGCTGGAGCAGGTCGTGGCCGAGTCGGCGCGCTCGCGCCGCACACCGGCGACGCTCCTCGGATTCTTCGCGGGCCTCGCGCTGCTGCTCGCGGCGGTCGGCCTCTACGGCCTGCTCGCTTTCTCGGTGAGCCAGCGCGCTCACGAGATGGGCGTGCGCATGGCAGTCGGCGCGGACCGCCGCGATGTCGTGCGGCTCGTGCTCGGCGAGGGGATGCGGCTGGTCGCGGTCGGCGGCTTGCTTGGCGTCGCGCTCGCGCTCGCGGTCGGGCGCGTGCTCGCGGCGCTGCTCTACGAGATCAGCCCCCTCGACCCGCCGACCTTCGCGCTATCGGCGGTCGTGCTCGCGGGAACGGCGGCCGTCGCGTGCTGGGCGCCCGCACACCGGGCGGCGCGCGTCGATCCGGTGAGGGTGATGCGGGGGGAGTAGAGGGTGCCCTTGACCACCTACCTCGAGTACACGGCGACCTCCCACCCGAGCGTCCGCTGGAGCGACCGACACTCGAGCCCATGCCCGCGCACGACCGCGTCGATTACCGCTGGCGGATGCAGGTACGTCCTGAAGCCCGACCGCCGAATGCGGCTTACGGCGTTGACGGCAGCGACCAAGACACGCATCCACCACGCTTCGCGCGGGTAGACCGCGCCGAGTAGTCGACGGGTCTTGGCGGCCGAGAGCGCGACCAGGCGCTCCATCTCCGGATAGCAGCAGATCACGCGGTCGAGCGTGACGACGTCTGATTCCGCCAGGGTAGATGCGGCCTCGACGAAATCGGCGCGGACGAATTCGACTCGCGCGGCGTGGCCCTGTCGTCGCGACTCCTCGCTCGCCGCGCTCAGGTAGTCCGGCGAGATGTCCACGTGTACCGCACCGCGGGCACCCGACGCGAGCAACTCGTGGTAGATCGCGCCGACGCCGCCTCCGATGTCGAGAATCGACGCGCCGGCCACGCCTTCGCGGCGCAGCGCGTCGATGAGGAGGCGCGTCGTCGGCCTCGGCCCGCGCTTGCGAAAGCGGCGTAGCTCCCACTTCGCGGTCCTGCGCCCAAACTGGCTCTCGATGCCCTCACACTGGCGACAGGTCACCATGGCGGCGGTCCCCCTTCCACTCGGCACAGACAGTAAACGAACGCCTGCGTCGTTCCCCACGGCGTCTGATGGTCCTCGCGCACGCTGTCCAACAGGCGGAAGTTCCCGCCGAACTCAGCGTGCATGGCCTCGGGCGTATAGCGCACGACCTCGAGACCGCTGCAGCGCTCCGGACCGTCCGGCCCGAAGCTGGCCACGATGACGTGGCCACCCTTACGAACCGCCCGACGTGCCTGCGCGACGTAGCGCGCTCGGTCGCTCGCCTCGGTAAGGAAGTGGAAGACGGCGCGGTCGTGCCAGACCGCGTAATGCTCGGCGGCGAGCGGCGCGTCCAATACGTCTGCCGCGACCCAGTGAACGGGCGTCGCGCGGTGGCTCAAGCGAGATCGCGCGCGCCCGAGCGCTGCCGGTGCAAGGTCGAGCACCGTCACCGCTCGGTAGCCGCCGTCGAGCAGCCCATCGACGAGCGTCGACGCGCCGCCGCCGACATCGATGACAGGACCGTCGAGGTCAGGCGCGACGCGGCGAATCAACTCGAGTGAGAGACGCGCTTCGGGCTGATACCAGCTTACCTCGGTCGGCGCCTTGGCGCGGTAGATGCCCTGCCAATGCTCTCGGCGATTCATCCGGTCCTCCCTCGCCGGCCTGTTCACGCATCCGGACTACGGTGTCGAGTGCGCTCGGTACGGGACATCACGGGTAGGAACTCTCGCCAGTTGGGCTGAGCTCACGCGGCACGCTTCCCGACACGCCCCGCGGCCCGGGCACGCTCGCGGTCGAGTGAGCGGATGCCGCGGAAGCAGGAGCGCACGCAGTCGATCAGTTGCTCGTGAACCGGGTGCGCGGGGTCGGCCAACCGGTAGCGCGCGACGTTCCACTCACGCGTCACGTCGGCGAGGCCGGTCCGTCTCAGGTATGCGAGGTGGCGCGACACCGTCGGTTGCGGTAGACCGAGCACGTCCACGATGTCGCCGACGCAGAGCTCGCCGGCGGCGAGCACGTTCAGGATGCGAAGACGAGTCGGATCGGCAAACCCCCGGAAGAGCGCGTCGAGATCGGCAACGGAGTGGGCAGTGGTGGGTACTGGAGAGGGAGGCATGGCGGCGTTAGATTATAGTATTCGGCTACGCGAATATTAATTCAGTTCGCGAACCGAGTAAACCAAGCATTGGCCAAAAGGAGTAATCGATCGTGTCCAGTCAGACGCGGCGTACTCTCGTGTCCGCCATCCAAATCGTCGGAACGCTCGCGATCGCGCTCGGCGCGGGCTGCGCGTACCCCGCTCGGTCGATCCCGGCCGGCTGGGGCTCCGACCCGGTCCCGGGCGGGCCCGCCGTACGCACCGGCGCGGTGACCGATCACGTCGTCATCGTCTCAGTCGACGGCCTCCGCCCGGACGCGATCGCGCGCTTCAAGGCCGCGGCGATCGGCCGCCTGGCCCGCGAAGGAAGTCACTCGCTCGCCGCGACGACGATCAATCCCAGTAAGACGCTCCCGTCGCACACCTCGATGCTCACTGGCGAAGGGCCCGAGGAGCACGGCATCAGCTGGAACTCGAACGAGACGGAGACACATTCTCACGTCGCCGTGCCGACCGTCTTCACGCTCGCGCGCGAGCGTGGGCTCCGCACGGCGGCGTTCTTCTCCAAAGGGAAGTTCAACCACCTCGAGGTGCCGGGGAGTCTCGACCACACGCAGGCTCCGGACGGTAACGGTCGCTGGTCCGCCGCTCGCACGGTGGGCGACGTGGAGCGCTACCTCGCTGGGGCACGGCCCAACCTCCTCTTCGTCCACCTCGGTGAGCCGGATTACGCGGGGCATCTCTGGGGGTGGATGTCGTGGATGTACGGCCGCGCGGTGCGCACGGCCGACGCCGCGGTGGCTCGCCTTGTGGCGGCTGCGGACCGTGCGTTTGGCGCGGGGAACTACACGTTCATCCTCACGGCCGATCACGGAGGTCACGGGCGGACGCACGGGAGCGACCGCGCCGAGGACGTGACGATCCCGTGGATTACCTGGGGCGAGGGCGTGCACGCGGGGACGGAGTTGCCGCGGGGCATCCGCACCATGGACACCGCGGGCACGGCGCTCTGGCTCCTCGGCATCGCGGCACCGGATGGGTGGACCGGACTCCCCGTGCGCGCCGCCTACAGCGACGCGGCTCGAGCCACGGCGGACCTCGCGGCGCGGGCGGCCGGGGCGACGTCGGCCGAGGCGGCCGGAGGGACCGGCGGCCGGTAGCCCTGGCAGCCCTCGCTTAGCGCTCCGATTACCGGGTTGACCTCCGGTGTGATCATGACAAAGTCGGAGGCATCCGGCGCGCTCACGGGGGGAGTCGTCGTCTATTCGAGGTGGATGGCCTCCTGCGTGCGCCGCTCCCCCGGCGGCACCTCCGGCCGGTACATGATGACCCTCGCACGCTCGAGGGTGATCAGCCCGCCCCCGATCATCGGGTCCAGCTCGGGCAGGATGGCTTCGATCTTCTCCTCCGTGTCGACGCATTCGATCACGATGGGCAGGTCGAGCGAGAGGATCTCGAAGCGGTCGGTGCGCAGTCGCGCGCTCGCACCGAAGCCCATGATCGCCCGGAAGACGGTCGCGCCGGCGTAGTGCCGCTCGCGGAGCAGCTCGACGATCGCCTGGTAGAGCGGACGTCCCATGTACTTGTCGCGCTCCCCGATGTGGATGCGCATGAGCACCCGCTCTCCCTTCAAGCCGTGCATGGCTGCGCCCTCCTTGACTCGGCGTTCGGTCACGACGTGGGCTTCCCGGTTACCGTCATCTTTCGAGTCTCGCGGACGCCGATCTCGCGCACAAGCTCGTGATCATGTCGACGTCGGCCTCTTGCGAGCGACGATTCACGATGCAGGTGCGAAGCCAGAATCGCGAGCGCCGCCGCACCGGGCGCAAGACCGGGCCCTCGGGGAGCCGGGTCAAACCCGCCCGCGCAGCACCAGCAGCTCGCGCGCGGCCACGAAGCCGGCGTACATGCCGATCAGCGACAGAAATACGCTCGACGCGACGTAGAGCGCGGCGCGCTCGTATTGGCCGTCCTCGAGCAGCGCCGCTGTCTCGTACGTGAACGTGGAGAACGTGGTGTAGCCGCCGCAGAAGCCTGCCGTCAGGAGCGCGCGCACCTCGGGACCGATCGCCGGCGTTCCGAGCGCGTAGCGGATCAGGAACCCGAGCAGGAGCGAGCCGGTGACGTTCACGACTAGCGTACCTACCGGGAACGCTGCGCCCGCGCGCTGTTGGACGAACGCACCGAGCAGGAAGCGGGCGACGCCCCCGGCTGCGCTGCCGAGCGCTACGTACCAGATCATGACGTCCTCCGTTGCGCCGGGGCGGGTAGCAAAAGACTCCTACGCGGCGAGCGCGTAGGAGTCATCAGCTGCGCGAGCCGCAGCGGTTCAAGGTGAACTCCATCACCTGCCCAATGGCGCGCGAAAGGTAGTGTCGTCGAGCCGGCGTGGCGAGGGCGCGCGGTCGGCCGGCAGCTCGTCGAGCGCGGCATCCCCGAGGCCGAGGCGCGCGACACGCACGCGCTCTACCCCCGAGGACGAGCGCCGAGCGTGTAACCCGACGAACCGACGACTGCCGAATTAGCAGGATGACTGGCGGCCACGCTGCCCTTGACCCTATACCTATGTATAGGCTTCAGACTTCACCTATGGCGACTGTTACGTCGATCATGATGCGAATTGGCGAAGTCGCGCAGCGCGCCGACGTGAACGTCCAAACGCTACGCTACTACGAACGGTGCGGGCTCTTGCCGGCACCTACACGCCGACCGTCCGGCTATCGCGAGTACTCGGCGGAGACGGTGCGACTCGTGCGCTTCATTAAGCGCGCACAGGGGCTCGGCTTCAGCCTTCGAGACGTCGGCGAACTGATCGCGCTACGCCGTGATCCGTCGTTGAACCGCGTTGCCGTGCGCGCGGTGGCGGCGCGAAAGGTCGCGGACGTTGCCGCCCGCATCCGCCGGCTCATGGCGATGAAAAGGGCGCTCGAGCAGCTTGTGAGAGCGTGCGAATGTGCGGAAGCGACCGGCGAATGTCCCATCATCGACGCCCTGAACGACGACGCGCCAGAGCGCGCATTTCCCGCTCGTGGACGAAACAATCTTTCTGGAGGCTCCAATGGCAAGCGTTGAGTGTTGCTGCTGTGATTGCCCGAACTGCGGGTGTGACTGCACGCCCGGCAGTCCCTGTTGCGGGAACTGCTGTTGCCAATCGTAAGCGGGTCTCGCGCCGCGAGGGCCTGACGGCGCCGTGACTCCGACGGGAGCGATCGACGGGCGCGACACGCGCTCGGCCTCATCCCCGGGACGTGTCGACACCGCGGGCGTGCTGCCGCGAGAGCGCCGGCTGCTCGGCTACCTCGGCCTCTTCTCCTCGGTCGGTACACTCCTCTGCTGCGCGCTGCCGTCGCTCCTCGTCATCCTGGGGCTCGGAGCGACGGTAGCGTCCGTGCTCGCGAGCGCGCCGTGGCTCGTGGCACTGTCGCGTCACAAAGCTTGGGTATTCGCGACGTCGGGCCTCCTAGTCGCGGGCAACTTCTACTACGTGTACCGGCTCGCGCCGCGCCTCCTCGCGCGGAGTGGCGCGTGCGACGTCGACGACCCGAACTGCGTCCGCGCGACTCGAACCAGCCGCGCGCTACTGTGGGTGTCGGCGCTCCTGCTGACGGCCGGGTTCTCGGTGGCGTACCTGCTCCCCATCGTCCTCGGGCCGCCGGACGCGTGATCCCGCAGTGCAGGCGGGCTTTCTTCGCGTTGCTCGCGGTCGGTGGCGTGCCGTCCTCAGGCGATGCGCAGGGCCACGGCCCGGTTTACGGCCTGTCGACACCCACACTCCGGAGGGGTGGGTGGAGTCTGGACGCGGGCTTCATGGGCCAGCTCATCGGCGAGCACGAGATGGTGATGCTCCGGCCGATGGTGAGCTACGGCATCACGGAGAATCTCCAACTCTCGGCATCATTGCCGGTTCCCATCTACACGTCGCAGGGGATGATGCCGGCGCGCGTCTCGACGCGCATGCCCGCCACGCCCGACGTCGAGCTCACGCTGGGCTGGCGGTTCCACAATCGCGAGTTGGGCGTTGGCTCCCGCTTCGAGACGACGACATACGTCCTGCTCGATTACCCGAGCGACGAGACGCGTGTGGGGCTCCGCACCGCGCCCGGCGTCGCGGCGGCGTTGACGACGGGCTACGTCTCGCGAACGATGTACGCGTGGGTTGGGGGCCTGTTCCGGCGTTACGTGACGCCGATCGGACCGACGAGCGATCATCCCGGCGATCTTGCGATCTACAGCGCGGTCCTCGGCTACCGGCCGCCGGCTTTCCAGCATGAATACCCGCACGCGGACTGGCGCATGTTCGTCGAGGCCGTGGGCGAGGTCACGGCACGCGACGTGGCGGCGGGCGTAGAGCGTGCGGGTAGCGGAGGGCACCGGGTGTTCGTTGGGCCCACGCTGCTCGGGCTGTACGGCGGGTGGGGCGTCTCGGGCGGTCCGCTCTTCCCGGTGTATCAACGACTGAACGGTGAGCAGCCGCGTGAGAAAGTACGGCTGGCTCTGGACCTCATCTTCTGGTTCTGAGGGGGGAAGTATGAAGGCGTCGACGCTCGCGATCGGTCTGTCGCTGTGGCTCCTTCCCGCGGTGGCGCACGCGCAGCTGCGCGAGATGCGGCAGACGATCTTCGGCATGGACTGAGCGGTCTGCGCCCACGCCGTGCGCGTGGTCGTTGGAAAGATCGAAGGCGTCCAGTCCGTCAAGGTGAGTCTCAAGGAGGGCGCCGCGACGATCCAGTTCGCGCCCGCCAACCGCGTCACCCTCGCAAAGATCCGCGAAGCGATCCGGTCGAACGGGTTCACGGCGAGGGAAGCGGAAGTCAGCGTCGCTGGCTCGCTCGTCCAACGCGGTGACACGCTCGCGCTCATGGTCCCAGGAACGGACGAGGTGTTCGTCTTGGACGACGCGCCGAGCTCGGCCGGCATGGTCGCCGCGTTGCGGCGGCGAGGCCCAGGCGTGCGTCTTGTACTGACTGGTCAGGTGCCTGCGCCACGACCACGGCGCAGCGGCGGCCCCGAACGGCTGTTGGTGCGTTCGCTCGCCGCGGGCACCTGACCAAGCTTCGTGCGCACGCTCACGGCGAGTAACCGCGACGTCTTAGTCGGGTGACGGTCGAGAATCCTGATCGCGACCAGTTCGGCCCC
>JBHELH010000326.1:0-5922 GCA_046263215.1 Gemmatimonadaceae bacterium
GTCCAGGGGCCCGGTGCCAGGGATTGTGCACGACGCGCCGACCGCGGCGAGCAGCGCGGCGAGAATGGACGCGGTTGTGCGGGCGAGACGGATCACAGTGCTTCCCGAGGCAGCGCGCACGAATGTGCGACGACGAGAACAGCACTGGCAAGCCGCGTGATTGTCGGCCGTAGCGTTGCAGGGGTCGGCCGGTCGCGGCGCCTTGGCCTCGACCGAGACCGTCCTGGCATCGCCGCTTTAGGAGAGATCCCGCCATGCAGCTCGAAGGTCGTTCCGCGATCCTGACCGGCGCCTCGCGCGGCATCGGGCCGCACATCGCGCGGGCGCTCGCCCGCGAGCGCGTCAACCTGGCGCTCGTCGCACGCTCGGGCGTCGAGCTCGAGGGCTCGCGAGGGAGATCGCGGCCCTCGGAGTACGCGCAGTTCCAATCGCGGCCGATCTCACCGAGGTCGCATCGCGACATTACGGTCGTGGAGCGGGCGGAGCGGGAGATCGGTCCTATCGACATCCTGATCAACAACGCGGGCGCGCACCACGCCGGCGCGCTCCACACCCGGACGGCAGCGCAGGTGGACGCGGTCGTGCAAGTCAACCTCGTCGCGACAATCGATCTGACTCGCCGACTTCTGTCGCCGATGCTCGCCCGGCGGAGGGGCCACGTCGTGCACGTCGCCTCGCTCGCCGGGAAGGTGCCGCTCCCCTTCTTCTCGATCTACACCGCGACCACGTATGCCCTCGTAGGCTTTAACCACGCGCTTCAGATCGAGCTGCGTGGGACCGGCGTCCACTCCTCCGCTGTATGCCCCGGGACGGTCTCTGGCGAGGGGATGTGGGCACGGACCCGGCGCGGCGTTCACCCCGCGCTGGGCGCGCCAACGCCGCAGCGGGTGGCCCGGGCCGTGGTCGACGCGGTCAAGCATGAGCGAGTCGAGCAGATCGTGAATCCCCTCCCGACCCGCCCCGTTGTCGCCCTTTGGGCTCTATCACCACGGGTCGGGGCCGCGGTGTATCGCATGCTGCGCATCGACAAGTTCTTCCGGGTTGCCGCCGAGGGGGCAGAGTCCGCCAGCTGAGCCTCGCAGCGACCGCCTGTTGACGGGACGACCGGGCGCGCGTAGCGTCGTCAGCCCGTTCTCATCGCTCGCAGCGCCCACGACGAACCAAGGAGGGCAACATGGCCGTCGCACAAATTGCGGAGTACATCCGTCCCTGGCTGGAGGGATTGAATCGCGGCGACGTCTCAGCGGCGAAGGAGACGTTCGCGCCCGGCTGCGTCGTCCACATCACCGGGAGCCCGGAGCCGCTGCACGGCCCGGAAGCCTTCGCGCAGTTCGTCGGCGGGTTCATCGCCGGATTCCCGGACGTCCACTTCGAAGTCGAAGACCAGGTGGAGTCGGGGGATACCATCGTCATCCGTTGGAGCGCCGAAGGCACGCACACCCGGCCGCTCGGCAACATCCCTCCCACTGGCAAGCGCACCCGCGTCGACGGGATTGCCATGGACCGCCTGGTGGGCGGCAAGGTCGTCGAGCGATGGGAGCAGTGGGACCAAACAGCCTTGCTCCGGCAGATCGGTGTGATGTAGGCGTTCGGAGTCGTACACCATCCGCGAGCGGCCATCCCACCACGGATGGCCGCTCGCGTGTGCCTACTCCCGCAACGCCACCACGGGCGCCACCCGCGTGGCGCGCCGCGCCGGCGCCAGCGTCGCCGCGAGCGCGACGAGCGCCAGGATCGCCGCGACCGCTCCGATCGTCGCCGGATCCGACCCCTTCACCTGGAACGCCAGGCTCGTCAGCGCGCGCCCGAGCGCGAGCGCGCCCGCGACGCCGAGGACCAGCCCGGTCGCGACCAGCACGCCGGTCTCCCTCACTACCAGTCGCATCACGTCTCGGCTCGCGGCGCCGAGCGCCATGCGGATCCCGATCTCGTGCCGCCGCTCGTTGACCATGTAGGACATCAGCCCGTAGATGCCCACTGCCGCGAGCACGAGCGCGATCCCCGCGAAGACCGAGAGCAGCACCATCGCCGCCCTGCGTTGCGAGATCGAATCTGCGAAGGCGTCCTCCAGCGTGCGGATCGCGTAGATCGGCTGCTCGGGGTCGAGCGCGGCGATCGCCCGCCGAACCGCGGGCAGGAGCGCCATCGCATCGGTGCGCGCGCGAACGAGCAGGAAGAGCTGATTGTTCCATGCGGCGTCCTGCTGCCGCACCGGAATGAACACCTCCGGCTCCGTTGGCGCGTCGAGACCATGATTTCTGACGTCGTTCGTGACGCCGACGACCTCGACCCAGCGCACGGGCGTCGACTCGCCGAGCGCGATCCGCTTGCCGATCGGGCTGCCGCCGGGGAAGAGCCGGCCCGCCGCCGCCTCGTTGATCACGGCGACCGGCGGTGCCTTTTCATCGTCGCGCCGCGTGAATAGGCGCCCCGTCCGGAGCGTGTAGCCAAGCGCGCCGAAGAAGCCCTCGGTGACGTTGGTGACGTCGACCGTGCGCACCCGGTCGGCGACCGCGACCTCACCCTCGACCGCGACGCGCGCGTTGAAGACGTTTCCCGGCGGGAACTGCGTGGCTCCCCCCGCCGCCCGCGCGCCGGGGACCGCCGCGAGACGCGCCGCGAGCTCCTCGAAGAACGGCCCGATCCGCTCGCGCGGATACTTCTCTCGCGGCAGTGAGAGCCGCATCGTCAGCGTGCGCGAGATGTCGAAGCCGGGGTCGATCGCCTGGAGGCGCGCGAAGCTCCGGATCAAGACGCCCGCGCCGACGAGCAGCATCAAGGAGAGCGCGAGTTGCGCGACGACGAATCCGCTCCGCAGCCGCCGCCCCGCCGCACTCGTCGTCAGTCGCTCGCCGCCGCCGTCGGCCGAGAGCCACTCGCGCGGGTCGCCGCGCGCCGCCTGAATCGCCGGCGCGACGCCGAAAACGATGCCGGACAGGAGCGCCGCTCCGAGCGTGTACAGCAGAACGTGCCGGTTGATCGTCGCCTGCACGCCGGCGCTCTCCAGCCGCTCCGGGAACAGCGACGCGGTCGGGCCGAGGAGGAGGTATGCGATCCCGAGGCCGAGCGCCGCGCCCACGAGCGCGAGCAGCGCGCTCTCCGTCAGGAGCTGCCGCGCGAGGCGGCCGCGGCCCGCGCCGAGCGCACGGCGAACGCCGAGTTCCCTACGGCGCGACGCCGCGCGCGCGAGGAGCAGGCTCGCGATGTTGGCGCAGGCGATCAGCAAGACGAGTCCGACCGCGCCAAGGAGGATCCGCGCGGCGGGGCGGAACTCGCCGACGACGGCGTTCGCCCACGTGTCGGCCTCGAGTCGCCAGCCGGCGTACTCCCGAAATTCCGCCCCGTGCGCGCCCTCGATCCGCCGCGCGATCGCCGCGAGCTCGACGTTCGCGCGCTCCAGCGTCGCTCCGTCCCGCAGCCGGCCGACGACCGCCCAGTTCCGCACGTTGCGCGGGATGTTCGCCGGCGCGACCCCCATCGGCAGCCAGAGGTCGGTGCCGGCGAGGAGGAAGCCGGGGGGCATGATGCCGACGACCTGGGTCGGCGCCCCGTTCACCTGGATCGTGCGGCCGACGAGGGATGAGTCACCGCCGAAGCGCGACTGCCAGATGCGATGGCTGAGCACCGCCACCGGCGGGCCGGGCGCGGTCGTCTCCTCGACGCGGAAGCCGCGACCGAGCACCGGCCGGACGCCGATCGTCGCCATCGGGTCGCCCCAGATGAAGCCGGAGAAGACGCGCTCCGGTCGGTCGCCGCCGGAGATGTTGCGGTTGCCGAGATCGAACGCGAAGAACGGGTCGATCGTCCGACTGTCGCGCCGGATGTCCTCGTACTCTGGCGGGGAGATCGCCTCGATGAAGCGCCGCTCGCCGTCCGCCTTCGGGTAGGTCACGCCGATCGCGACCAGTCGGTCGGCGTCGGGATACGGGAACGGGCGCAGCACCAGGCCGTCGACGACGCTGTAGATGAGCGAGTTGGCGCCGATGCCGATGGCGAGCGAGACGACGACGACGAGCGCGAAGGCGGGGTTCTTCCGCAACGTGCGCGCGGCGTAGCGGAGGTCCTGGAGGAGAGTGCCCATGCGGTCTCCGTGGGGTGGGCGGTGCGACGAAGCCGGGACGTCGCGTGGAAGCCGTCGCGCAGACACGCGCTCCCGGACGGTTCCGGCGATCAAGTCGGGGAGGATCTGGCGCCACGGAACGCCGCCTCGGTCGCTGGCGGCGTCGCGAACGAACTGCTCGATCTCGGGCCCGAACCGCGCCCTGAAGTCGCGCGGGTAGAGCCGGATCAGCGCGCGGACGGCGGCCATCGCGAGCCGACTCGTCGGCCGGCGCGCGTCGCTCATGCGGGCTCCGGGCGTCCGAGGAGGCGCTTGGCCCGCGCGGCCCTGAGGAGCTGCTCCATCCGCCGCGCCTCGGCGGCCGCGAGGCGTTTGCCGAGTGCGGTGATTCGATAGTAGCGTCGACGCTCGTCGTCGCGCTCCGCCGCCGGACGCCGAGCGCTCTCGTCGATCAACCCAGCGGCGAGCATCCGCTTAATCGAGCCGTACAGTGTGCCGGGACCCAGGCGCACCTCGCCCGCCGTGCGCTGCTCGATCTCCTGCATGATCGCGTACCCGTGCCGCTCCCCGTCGGCGAGGGCGAGGAGTATCTGGAACTCGGACGCGGGGAGCGGGAGAACTATCCCGGGTTCCGGGGACGGCGCGTAGCGCTGCGGCATGGCTCGACGGTCGTTATATCGACCATCGATATAATGCCCGGGCGCCGGGCCGTCCAGTCGCGAATGCGCCGCTAACCGAGCGTGTTACGGCCCCGGCGATACGCCGCGGGCGCACCCAATCGGAGCGGCGCGCGGCGCCGCAGTCCATAGCGCGCCCGTCGGCTTCATCGGCCGGTTAGGCGGCCCGCGCCCCGATTCCGGACGCCAGTCGGAGACGACTCACGCACCGAGGAGCTCGGCGCACTTAAGGTCATCGAAGGCACTCCAGACGCGCTCCAGATGGTTCCACCAGATGTTGGGGTGATGCCCCGTGTCCCACTGCCACGCCGGGTGGAAGAGCTTCCGCAGCACGCACAGCCGGTAGTCGGCCCAGCAATCGCCCCACGAGTAGCCCTGAACCCCGCTCGCGCAAAGACGCTCGTGGTATTGGCGCAACAGGGGCACCTCGAGCTGGCGCCGACGCTCGGGAAACCAGAACAACGCCATCATATGAGCGAGGTCCTTCGGGCCCAGATCGATGTGCCACGTCTGCCAGTCGATCAGGCGCACGGACTCGACCTCGGGGTTGCGGGGATACAACACGTTGCCGACGTGGATGTCGTCGTGCACCACCGTATATGCGCGGCCTTCCAGGAGCCGCCCGTAGAGCCGGGGCAGACCCTCCAGAACCGCGCGATACATGGTGCACCGCTCCTGGGAGAGGCGGTCGGCGAGGAAGTCCACGAACCGTTCGGTGCGCCCTCTTACGTCAGCGATGCGCGCGTCGATCGCGGGCCGGTCCGGCGGTCGCAGTCCGAGCACCGCCCACGGCGGGCGCTCCCACCACACGGCGTGCAGTCGCGCGACTGCATCGACGATACCAAAGCAGTGGTCACGCGTCGGTGGCAGCTGAGACGGTGACTCGCCAAAGTGGCTGTCCGACAGGTCCTCGAGGAGGACGTGGAGTCGGCCACGCTCCGCAGAGAACACACGCGTCGAAGCAGCGGACGAGTGGGCCTACCGTCCGCGGGGCTACGTAGCGGTAGAAGAGCACCTCCGCGCCGCCCTCCGGCGTACTCACGGGATGCTCGGGGAGGGAGAACTTCAGGAACAGCCGCTCGGGGCCCGCCGCGTCGGGGGCGTAGGTAACGCGAAGACGAGCGGTCGTGCAGAAACTCGTGGACCCTGCCTCGGTCCCGATGTCAACGACCGAGCCATGACGGA
>JBHELH010000327.1:0-12751 GCA_046263215.1 Gemmatimonadaceae bacterium
TCCTCTCGTCGGTGTGGGCCGCCGGCATCGATACCGCGGCCTTCCGCCTCGAGCAGGACATCGAAGTGGCGATGTTGTGGGTCGACCGCGACGCGTTTCGCCGGCGTGGGATGGACGCCGATTCGGCCATTCGCGCGGTCGGTGCGGCGTTGCGACGCGTGCCAGGCGTCATGCGCGCTGACGAGGTGCGGCAGCTCCGCGCCGGCGACGCCGGGCGCGCGGAACGCGACTACGTCACGCGGCGTTGGCTGCACATGCTCCCGGCCGACCTCGGGGTCGAGCTGGTCGTCACGCTGGAGCCGCACGTCTACTGGAGCCACGTCGTCTGCTCGACCCACGGCTCCCCGCACGACTACGACGCGCACGTGCCGGTCATCTTCTACGGCCCGTGGTTCAACGGCGGCCGCTTCCCGGGCGTGACGCGCGTCGTCGACATCGCGCCGACGCTCGCGTACATCCTCGGCGTGCGACCGACGGAGGAGCTCGATGGGCGGGTGTTGACGCAGGCGTTGAAAAGGGGCGGATCGTGAGCTGATGCCTCGCGGCAAGGTCCCTCTTTCCGGCCTCTGGCACGCGTTCGACGAAGCCCGCTTCGGCCGGGAGCGGACACTCAACCTGCGCGCGTCGCTGCCGACGCCTGACGAGGCGACGCGCCGCGCCGATGCGTGGCTGCGCCAGCAGCAGATCGCGCGGACGGGGGACGTCCTCGTCATCACGGGCCGCGGCAAGGGGAGCCACGAAGGGGTGTCGGTCGTACGCGAGGCAGTGATTCGTCTCCTGCACTCGTTGAAGCGCAAAGGCGTGGTCGCGAGCCACGAGGAGCATACGCCGGGCTCCTTCGTCGTCACGCTCGCACCGATGACCGCCCTCCTCGAGGCACCGCGGCGCCAACGGGACGCGCGGCGCGAAGTGCGCACGCCACGACCCGCCGCGCCGCCATCGCTCGAGTCGCTGCAGCCGCAGACGCGCGACCTGTTGCGCGACCTTGCCGCGCGTGCGCTCGACCACCTTGGCGTACACGACCGCGGGCCGTTCCTCGAGGGCGAGATGCTACGGCAGTTCAGTGTACTCGCTGCCGGCATTCCTGTGGGCACCGATCGGGAGCGGGCCCTGAGAGAGGCGATTCGGAGGGCGATGGAGGAGTACGATTAGAGGCGGTTCATGGGGAGGGTGGGCCGGAAGGGCGATTCGGGGGAAGAGCGGGGAAGAGCGCGCACGCGGAGTGGGCGGATCGACGAAGGGCGATGGCCGCGGATGGCCCTCGGCTCTCGGGCCTCCCCGCGCCGGCCCGACAAAACCTTTGCTACACCCCCGGGGAGCCACGCTCGCCCCGCGTTGTCATCCCGCAGGAGCGAGCGAAGCGAGCGAGTGTCGGGATCTACTTTACGTGCAGCGTGGCAGCCACGTCGCAGTGCAAGTAGACGACCCGCTACGCGGGTGCCCCGCACTCGCTCCGCTCGTGCGGGATGACAGAGACGGCGCGCCGGAGCGTCCCGGGGGTGTAGCCAAGGTCTTCTCTCGAGCCGGCGAGCGGAGCCCGGACCGTCGCCCGAAGGAGCGATCCGCGCTGATCGCCGTTCGCCGATCCGCGCTCATCCGCGTCCCCAACGACCAACGCTCTTCCTAACCAACGCCTTCCCCCACCCATGACCCGTCTCGCTCTCCTCGCAGCAACCCTCGCCGCGCTTCCCCTCGGCGCGCAGCAGCCGACGACACAGCCGACGCGTACCGACCCCGCACCGCACGTCATGCCCGGCTACTCGCCCTCCGCGGCGCTACGCCAGCGGAACCTCGAGTCCGATGCCATTCGTCGGCCGTCCGCGGCGACTGCGCGCGCCCATGCGCGGGCCCTGACCCGCGAGGCACACGTTGCCGGCACGCCTGCGCAGGCGCGGACGCGCGATTACGTCGTCGACCAGATGCGCCGCTGGGGGATCGAGACGGAGGTCCGCACGTACGAGGTCTGGCTGCCGCATCCGACGAGCGTCCGCATCTGGCGCGTGTCGCCAAGCCCGACCGAGCTCCCGCTCGCCGAGCCTCCGGTGCCCGGCGATTCGCAGTCGGCGCTTCCGCAGTACCCGACCGTCAACGGCTACAGCGGCGTCGGCGACGTGACGGGCGAGGTCGTCTACGTCAACTACGGGCTGATCGAAGACTACGCGCAGCTCGACTCGATCGGCGTCAGCGTGCGCGGACGCGTCGTCGTCGCGCGCTACGGCCGGTCCTTTCGCGGGATCAAGGCGCGGGAAGCCGAGCGGCATGGGGCGGCGGCGCTGCTCATCTACAGCGACCCGCAGGACGACGGCTACGTGCGCGGCGACGTCTACCCGGACGGGCCGATGCGTCCGCCGCGTGGCGTGCAGCGTGGGAGTGTGATGAACGGCGCCGGCGACCCCAGCACGCCGGGCTACGCGAGCGTGCGCGGCGCGCCGCGGCTCGACGCGCAGCGCATGCCCGTGCCGCGCATCCCCGTCGTTCCCATCGCGTACGCGAACGCGGCCGAGCTGTTGCGCGACTTGCGAGGCAAGGACGTTCCGCAGACGTGGCAGGGCGGGCTGCCGTTCCGCTACCACGTCGGGCCGGGGCCGGTGCGCGCGCGCGTCGCGGTCACCGACGACCGCGCGACGCGCGGTTTCAAGGAGATCTACAACACACTCGGCGTCATCCGCGGCTCGGAGTTCCCGGACGAGCTGGTCGTGATCGGCGCGCACCGTGATGCCTGGAACGCCGGCGCGGTCGACAACGTCAGCGGGACCGTGAGCGTGCTCGAGGCCGCACGTGCCGTCGCCGAGCAGGTACGCGACGGTCGGCGGCCGAAGCGGACGATCGTCTTCGCGACGTGGGACGCCGAGGAGTGGGGGCTCATCGGATCGACGGAGCACGTCGAGGACGACTCGCTCCGTCTGATGCGTGGCGGCGTCGCGTACCTGAACCAGGACGTCGCGGCATCGGGGTCGCGCTTCGGCGGCGGCGGCTCACCGTCGCTGCGCAGCATCCTGCGCGACGTCGCACGCCGCGTCGCGGACCCCAGCGGCCGTGGCAGCGTCTACGATGAGTGGCGGCGGACGGCCGGCGTCGCTGATACGGCCGAGCCGTCGATGGGTGATCCTGGAGGCGGCAGCGACTTCGCCGGCTTCTACAACCACCTCGGCATCCCACATTCGGATTGGGGCTTCGGCGGTCCCGGCGGCGTCTACCACTCGCACTACGACACGTACCACTGGATGTCGACCTTCGGCGACACCGGCTTCGTCTACCACGCGACCGCCGGCCGCATCGCCGCTCTGATGACACTCCGTCTCGCGAATGCCGACATCCTGCCGTACGACTACGTCGAGTTCGCGCGCACGATGCGTCGCTACGTGGTGCCGGTTCAGCGTGCGATCGATGACCGCCGCTGGGGTACGCCCGACGCAATCCCCAGGCTCGCCCTGGCGATCAACCGCATGGAGCAGGCAGCGACCGGCTTCGCCGCCGCGCGCGACTCGGCGCTCGCGAGCGTCGAGGCTACCGGCCGCGAGCTGCCGCGCGCCAATCGCGAGCGCACCAACGCTGCGCTGCGCGACGTCGAACGCGAGCTCACGCGCCCCGAGGGCCTCCGCACTCGCCCCTGGTACCGCAGCCTCATCTACGTCGCCGACGAGAACGACGGCTACGCCAACATGGTCTTCCCGTCGATCAATGAAGCGATTCGCGCCGGCGATCCGGAGCTGATGGCGCGGGAGACGGAGGACCTGATACAGCGATTCGACGCCGCGACGCGTGCGCTGGTCAAGGCGAGGGAGGGGCTGCGAAGCCAATAACGTCGGGTGTCATCCGCAGCAGCCAGCGCGGCGAGCTTCACCTCCCCCGGTTATCCCGCAGGAGCGAGCGGAGCGAGCGAGTGCGGGGTACCCGCGCAGCGGGTCGTCTACTTGCACCACCGCGTGGCCGGCGCCGTCAGCGTGGAGGTAGATCCCGACACTCGCGGCCGCCTGCGGCGGCGCTCCTGCGGGATGACACCCAACCCTACCGCGTCGTCGCTGCGGGCGCCGCCGCCGCCCTCGCCGCTAGCCACCTCCCCGCCAGCACCCCAACGCTCGCGCTGAGCAGCGCCACCGCGAGCAGCGCGGCGACGGTCGTGCGCCGTTGGCGCGCCGCGCCGACCGCCATGCGCGCGAACGCCGTCGTGCGAAGGCGGAAGGACGCCGCGGGCGCGCCGCTCGCGCCGGAGATGGGAGACGGGCCGCGCGGCTCCGATGCGGGTGCCGGTGGTGGCTCCGGCGCCGCATCGGGCGCGGCGGCGCGCGGTCGCTCGCGCGACGTCGGCTCCGGCGCCGCGGTCTCGCCGGCGAGGGCGAGTGGCGTGTTGTCGTGCGGGTCGGCGGCGTGATCGGGCGCGCTTCCGAGTGTAGCCGATACCGCGCGCGGCCCGTTCGACCTGAGCGCGACTTCGGCGCTCGGCCCGCTGACGGCGGACGCCGCGGGCGAGGGCCGTGGAATCTCCATGCGCTCACCACGCTCGGGGCGCTCGCCGCGCTCTGCGCGGTCCGGCAGCGGTGGCGAGTCCATCCCGCCGCCGCGAGGCGAGCCGCGCTCCGCGGCGCGGCCGCCGTCTTCGACGCCCACTCCACGTCCACCCGAGGCGTCGAGTCGCTGCGCCGCTTCGCCGCGCGGTGGCGTGCTCGGGCCCCGGCCGCGCGAGCCGGCACCTCGACGCGCCACGTAGGCACGCGGCAGCGCGCGTCCCTCGCCGCTGCGCGCCGTCGGAATCGCGCCGGTCGGCTGCCGCACCGTCACGCCGTGCGTCGGCGAGCGTCGGCGGCCGCCGGGCGCGCCTGACTCCGCAGGTGGCTGCGCCGGCGACGCGACCTGCGGATCGGGCGACTGCACGGCGCGCGACGCGCCCGAGGTGCGCTTGCCCGACGCTGCCGCCGGAACGATGTCGATCGGATCTCGCGCGGCGGCGGGGAGCGGAAGCTCGATCGGGACGGACACGCGGTCGTCGACCACGGGCGACGCCGCGCGTGGCGGCTCGAGCGCCGTGACGGCGGCGCGCGCGCCCTCAGGCGCCGCACCCGGAACGGCGCCGCTACAGGCGCAGCCGAGCCGCGGCGCGAGGTCGATCAGCACGTCGGCCCGCGAGAGCAGGTGCTGCGTGAGCTCCGACGCGAGCTCGGGACCTGTCACTTCGACGACGCGCCGCTCGGGGTCGATGCGGCGCAGGACGTCGGGCGACGGAAGGCCGCCGGGCTGCGAGAGGAAGCGGCGCCGATCGGGCGGTATGACCGAATCGAAGACGCGCGGCTGCTCCGCGAGGTCGACGCCCCGCTCGGCGAGCACGGCGAGCAGCTCGTCGGGTGAGAGCCGCGCGTCGATCGCGTCGTCGGCCGCACCCGGGCAGCGACCGACGTAGGTGAGGCGGATGCGCGTCGGCTCGTACAGCGTGCGCAGATACCGGGCGACGGCGACCGGTGGCGGCACGAACGACGCGAGAAAGGGCTGGAGGTCCGGTCCGACGGCGAGCAGACGGTTCGCGACGTACGGACAGGCGCACAGGATCGCCGGCCCGGTGTCTCCGTCGCTGCGACGCGAGGCGAGGTGCTTGAGGCACCCACGGGCGATCAGCTCGTCCCCCCAGGTGGCCGGAACGACCACGTGGTATCCGACGCGCAGGCAGGCGTGAGCCAATTGCACCGCGGTCGCGGGCTGGGCCACGAGGAGCGCGTCGGCCCCGAGGATGACAAGTGAGGGCGCCCGCCGCGACGTCGGATCGGCGGCGCCGGCGCTGGACCTGTCGGACCCCGTCTCTCCTTTGTGCCCTGCGTCGGGCAAGCGCTCGGCCCCGCTCGTGGAATGAAGCAAGAAGATGAACCCTGGCAATCCCGTCAAGGTCAGTGCCGAACCACCGGCCCGGACATTGCAACCCGGGGGTCTTCCGTTGCACTCGACGCACGGATAGGGGGTGCTGTGGCTGACGCAGTGACACTCGGGACCGCCCGGCTGAGCCAGGGCGAGCTGGCTGCCCTGGCGGCGTACGCAGCGCGCGCGTCGTGGCCGGCCGGGTTTGCCGTGTACCAGCGTGGGGCCCCGGCCGACGGCGTGTTCATCGTCACTCGCGGGCGCGTCGTACTGCGCAGCCGGGTGCGCGCCGGCCGCGGATTCGTTCCGTGGATCGCGACGCCGGGCGAGACGTTCGGGTCGGAGGGGCTGACGCCCAACGCCAAGTACGTCACCGACGCCCGCGCCGACGAAGAGAGCGAGACCCTCTTCCTGAGCGCCGCCCGATTCCGTGCCTTCATGCGCGAGCAGCCGCAGCACGCGCTCGCGCTCATCAGCCAGCTGATGGCCGAGCGCGCCGCGCTCCTCGACAAGCTCCGCGAGCTGACTACCCTCAGCGTGGAGCAGCGCCTGCTGACGACACTCCTGCGCATGGCGAGCAACTCGACGTTCACCCGCGAGGACGGTCACATCGTCCTCGACAGCACGCGCTATCGACTGCTCTGCGAGCTCGTGGGCGCGACGCGCGAGTCGGTCTCCCTCGTCCTCGCGCGCTTGAGCGGCGACGGTCTCGTCGAGCGCCAGGGGAGCACGCTGATCATCGCACCGCCGGGTCGGTTGGTCGAACGGTTGGAGGCGCCGGTGTTGAGCGAGGAGCTGGTGCTGACGGGGCTCGCGGACCAGAGACTCGGGGACTCTCGAGAACTGCAGTAGGGGTTGGGGCCAGGTTCTCAGACGCTAGGTACCGGCTGTCAGGTGCTCGGGATAGCGCTCGATCGTCTCCCTACCACCTGACACCCGACATCCGACACCTAGGAACCTGGCCCCTCGCCCCTAGCAGCATCCTGTCGTGATCTTCACCCTCGCTGGCGCCGCGATGTCAGTAGCCGTCGCCAGCCTCGCATTCCGCCACTGGCGCGCCCGCTCCTTCGAGCGCGCTTGCCTCTCCCGCCGCCCCCTCGGCCCCGATGGTATCATCGTCGGCGCTCAGGCGTTCGAGATCCATGCGCCGGCTGGCGGGCGCGCCGTGCTCCTCGTCCACGGCGGCGGTGACACGCCGCAGACACTGCGCTACCTGGGAGACGCGCTCTACGCGCGCGGATACGCCGTGCGCGCGCCGCTCCTGCCGGGCCATGGGCGCACGTTGCGTCACTTCGCGGAGGTGACGGCCGACGCGTGGCTCGACGCGGTGCGGAGCGAGTATCGCGCGTTGCGCGCGCGCTACCCCTGGGTCGGTGTCATCGGCCTCTCGATGGGTGGCGCGCTCGCCGTGCAGCTCGCGGCCGAAATCGGCGACGAACTGCCGGTGCTCGGACTCGTCGCGCCGTATCTCTGCGTTCCCGCGCGCGTGCGCCGTGCCGCGCGGCTCGCGCCCGCCTGGGGGCTCCTGACGCCTTACCTCCGTTCCACCGACGCCCGGTCGATCCACGATCCGGTCGAGGAGGCGAAAAGTCTCGCCTACGGCATCTTCACGGCGCCCGCGCTCCGCGCGCTGGTGAGCACCGCCGACCGCGCCTTCGCGCTCCTCCCGCGCGTGACCGCGCCAACGCTCGTCGTCCAGTCGCGTGAAGACAACCGGATCACGCCGGAGGCCTGCGAGCGATCGTTCCGCGCCCTCGGCGCCCGCGAGAAGCGCCTCGTCTGGGTGGAGGGTGCGGGACACATCATTACCGTGGATCGCGGTCGGGAGCGGGTGCTGGAGTCGCTCGCGGAATGGTTGGACCTTCATAGGGTAGAGGGTGGAGGGTCGAGGGTGGAGGACGAACGGAAACGGGCCGGCGTGTAATGGCCAGCCCGTTTGCTCCACCCTCCACCCTCAACCCTCCACCCTCACCTACCGCCCTCCCCCCCCAACCAGCCCGCTGCCGAGATCCTTCGCCGCCTCGACGCCGGCGGTGACGGCACTCTGCGCCTGCTGGACGACCGACTGCGCGACCTGCTGCGCGCGCGCGAGCACGCCCTCATTCTTCTTCGACCGACCGCCGCCTGAACGGCTGCGAGTCGAGCGGCTGCTGCTCCGGCCGCCGGTGCTCCGGCTGCTGCTACGCCCGCCACTGCTGCGGCCACCGCTGCTGCGGGAGGAGGAGCCCGATCGACCCGACGCTGACCGGCCGGACGACTTGCGGCCCCCGCCACTCGATCGCCCTGACGAGCTACGCGACGATGACGAGCGAGACGACCCGCCGCGGGACGAGCTGCGGGACGACGAGCGCGACGACGACCCACCACGCTTGCGCGCCGACTTCCGGCCGCGCTTCGCGCCGCCGGACCGCCGCGACGAGCTACTCCTGCCGGACTTCTTGCGAGACCCACGCTTGGAAGTCGCCATACCCATCCCCGGATGGAAGAAGTTATCGGGCGTCCTCAGCAAGATTCGGGCGCGAGTGCAACTGACTGCGGACTGCGGACTGCGGACTAGAACCATCAGGATGCTCCTACGTCGCTAGACGCTTCCCGACGGTGTGAGTCCGCAGTCCGCAGTCCGCAGTCGTTCTTCGTTGCACCCCCTCCTGCCGAATCGTAGGTTCAAGGAGCATTTCCCCGCTCAGGAGTACCTGATGGAGTTCCTCATCTTCCTCGCCGTCGTGGCGCTGTTGACGCTGTTCGTCGGCACCAAGTCGTTCAAGATCGTCGGACAGGCGGAGGTCATGGTGATCGAGCGGCTGGGCCGCTTCCACCGACTCGCCCGGTCCGGCTTCAACGTCCTCATCCCGTTCATCGAGCGCCCCAAGTCGATCGACGTCCGCTACTTCGAGGCCGACGTCTCGGGCGTGAAGCGCATCGCCGCGGGCTCGACCACGCGCATCGACCTGCGCGAGCAGGTGCTCAACTTCCCGAGTCAGCCGGTCATCACGAAGGACAACGTCACGATCGACATCGACGCGGTGCTCTACTACCGCGTCGCCGATCCGCAGAAGGCGACGTACGCCGTTCAGAACCTCCCCTACGCCCTCGAGACGCTGACGCGCACGACGCTGCGCAACATCGTCGGCGAGATGGAGCTCGACCAGACGCTCGCCAGCCGCGACATGATCAACAAGCGGATGCGCGAGGTAATCGAGGAGGCCGCCGTGAGCTGGGGCGTCGACGTGACCCGCGTCGAGCTTCAGGCGATCGAGCCGCCGCGCGACATCCAGCAGTCGATGGAGCTGCAGATGCGCGCCGAGCGTGAGCGCCGCGCGGCGGTCACCAACGCCGAGGCGAGCAAGCGCGCCGCGATCCTCGAGGCTGAGGGGCTCCGCGAGTCGCAGGTGCGCAAGGCCGAGGGCGAGAAGGAAGCGGCGATCCTGCGCGCGCAGGGCATGGCCGAAGCGCGCCTCGCGATGGCCGACGCCGAGGCCGAGGCGCTGCGCCGCGTCGCCGCCTCGCTCCCCGACGGACATGCGGCGATGTACCTGCTGGGCCTCAAGTACCTCGAGGCGCTTCCCCGCCTCGCCGAAGGGCGCGGGTCGACGATCTTCCTGCCGACCGAGGCGACGGGCGTCATGGGTGCGCTCGGCGGGCTGCGCGAGCTGGTCGCGCGCGGTGGTCTCAACGCGCAATCGTCGGACGAGTCGAGCCGCGCAAGCAGCGGGTCGACCGTCAACCCGCCCCACGGCGCCGGCATCGGCTACTCGTCCGCCGCCACCCGCGCGGTCGCCCGCATCGTCCCCGAGGATTCCGACGCCGACGAGCTAGCAAAGAAGAAGAGGTAAGTGGCGCGCCGTCTGCTCGGGCTCGGGACTATGGAGAGCGAAGTGTGACCGCGATCACACGCGAGCGGGCCGAACGCATCGCGAAAGCGCAGCCGTGCGAGAACTGCGGGGAGTACAGCTTCAAGCGCTTCTCGATCAAGCCGGCAGCTGACGCCCAGCGTCAGGAGCTCAACGTCGCCTGGCAGGCGCTGAAGACGTGCGGGGTCTGCGGGGCGGTGCAGGAAGTGGGGATTGATGAAGATGGGGATGTGATATACGTGGGATGAGGGCGTGCGAGCTTGTCGGCTTGTGGGCTTGTGGGCTTGTGGGCTTGTGGGCTTGTGGGCTTGTTGGAACCGCCGTAGCTCCGTGAGCTCCCTGAGGGGTGTCCGCGGCACGGCCGCGGCCTCAGAAGCTATCAAGCCCACAAGCCGACAAGCTCGCACGCCTCGAGCCCACAAGCCGGGGTGGTGGGCCCGTGCGGGGAAATGCGCTTGCCTCGATTCACGAGCCGACGCACATTCCGGCCATGGCCCCCCTCGCCATCCCCTCGCTCGCCCCAGGCTCGCGGGTCCAGGACACGCTGCTGGTCTTCGAGCGGTCGGATCGGAAGACCAAAGAAGGGGAGCCGTTCGTCGTTCTGACGCTCGGCAACGCGACCGGGAAGATCGAGACAGCGCCGATCTGGTCCGACAAGCTGGAGTGGGCCGACGGCGCGCGCACCGGGAAGCTCGTGCAGGCGATCGGCGACGTCGTCTGGTATCAGAAGAACGGCAACGGCCGTAAGCAGCTCGCGCTCAGCCGGCCGGTCAGCGTCCTCCCCGATGAGCTTTTCCGCGCCGAAGAGTTTCTCCCGTCGATCGACGGCGACGTCACCAAGCTCTGGGCGTGGATCGACAAGGTCCGGGGCGACGTCGAGTCGAAGCGGCTGCGCCGCGTGCTCGATCTCTTCTTCGGCGACGATGGCTTCCGTCTCCGCTTCGAGCAGATGCCCGGGTCGACCGGCCTCCATCACGCGAAGCTCGGCGGCCTCCTGCTCCACACGTACGAGGTCACCAACATCGCCCGCCAGACGGCCCGCACGATGGCGGTCGGCTCGACGCGCGTGAACCTCGACCTCGTCGCCGCGGGGGCGCTGCTTCACGACATCGGCAAAGTCGAGGCGTACGAGATCGGGCCGACCGGCTTCACCTACACGCCGTGCGGCCTCCTACTCGGCCACGTCGTCCTCGGCTGCCTGATGCTCGAGCGCCGCATCGCCTCGACCCGTGAGGCGGTCTGCACAGAGGGTCAGCTCCTCGACCTGCAGCACATGATCCTCTCCCACCACGGCGCGCTGGAGTTCGGAAGCCCGGTGCAGCCGATGACCGCCGAGGCCGAGATCGTCCACTGGGCGGATGAGGCGTCGGCGAAGGCGAGCGACATGATGGATTCGCTGGAAGATCCGGAGCTCTTCGCCGGCGGCAACGAAGTCTCCGATCGCCCCCACCGGCGCGTCGGCCGCCGGCTGTGGCGGCGGCCGCATAGGTGGGAATAGTCGCGGGCTGCGCCCGCGACGCTATCAGCTATCGGTCGCCGCCTTCGGCGGCGAGGCTATCAGCTATCAGCTATCAGTACTTGGGACGGCCTGGCGCTGCGCGCCGGGCTTTTCGCGTCGGCGCGCAGGAGCGTCCCGGCGGTGTAGCCAAGCCGTCGCCTGGGCTCGTGGCGGTGAGGGGTCTGGAGCGCAGAGGAGCGATCCGCGCGTTTCTGCCGTTCGCCGATCCGCGGCCATCCGCGTGCGCGCTCTTCCGCGCTCTTCCCCGAAACGAACAACGCCCGTGCCCTTCCTAACGCTCCTGCGGCCAGGGCTTCTTTTTCGAGAACGGCTTCCCAAAGACCGCGGCTAGCGTCGGGGTTGGGTCTTGTGTTTGGACCACGACGTCGATCCGGTTGCCGATGGTGAGCAGCTTCGAGAAATCCCGGTAGCGGCCGTACCCTTTGCAGAAGCACCACGGGCCGCGTCGGGTCAGGTTACCGAGCCAGATGTCCGGCAGCCCGATCCAGCTCAGCATGTAGAAGGCGTTGAGCTTCTGGGATTCCGGGAGATCGCTCTCGACGATGCCGCGAGGGAGGGAGCCGTGCTTCCCCCACTGGACGTTGACCGCGGGTGGGCCGCGGTCGCGCCAATCGGCGTGGAGGACGACCCCGTGCCAGAAGGTCCAGAGATCGGTCGGCGATCCCTGGCGGTCGTAGCTGACCCAGACGACCTCCTGGTCGGTCGGAACGGTGAACGGGATCCACGAGCCGTGGACGTCGTCCCGCCAGAGCAGATGGTACCCGATGAGCCGGCGGGTGGGGTGAACGACCGCGACCACCCGCTCGAGTGGGAACCATTCGTCCGGCTGCAGGTATAAGAGCGGCGCCAGGGCGCGCGCCAGCCGGGCGACACTATCGCGCTCGGCGAGTGCACCGGGGAGGCTTACCGGACGCGGCGGTATATGGGCCCGCGGGCCGCAGCCGATGAGTAGCCCTGCGCTAAGTGCGAGAGCCGTCAGTTTGTATGGATTGTATCGCAAGCAAATGATTCGCTTGGCATTACGCACTTAGCAGGTTATTTTTCTGGCAGATCAGTTTGACGGATCGACTACCCACCGACAAGTGGGTGAGCCATTCGTCACCGATGAGCTCGCGGGTCTTTAGGAGGGCCTCATGCGTAAGCCGCGACCAGCAACGTACAACCCCGCTCAGGCACTACACCTTATCGTGAGCGATCGTAACGGATCGCCACTCAGCTGCCCGTCATGCTCTGGCAAGATCGAGCGCAGCCCCAGCATCCTCCCGCCGCCTCCGCGCTCTCAGGTAACGCTCCGCTGTCGTGAGTGCGGTCGCATCGCGCGCTACGTCGCCGGCGCCGCATGAGCCACGTCTAGTCAAACGCGACGCTAACTCCCTAAGCTCCACGACGCGCGGCAGCCATTTGCACAAAACTTGCCCGCCCTTTGTGTATCGGCCTCGTGGCTGCCGAGTTCGCGACGGCTGACGGGTCGAGCGCCACCGTCTTTGCAAGGGGTACGTGTCACATGGCTCGCATTGTGGGCACCGTGAAGTGGTTCAAC
>JBHELH010000328.1:0-8071 GCA_046263215.1 Gemmatimonadaceae bacterium
GGGTTGAACGCGTCGGCGGTGACACCGCGTGGCCCGAACTGGTGGGCGGCGATGCCGAAGTCGCCCAGCTTCAACTGCTCGTCCTTGCAGACGAAGACGTTGAACGGCGTGAGGTCCCGGTGCAGCGCTTGCCCCCGGTGGAGCGCATCGAGGGCCTGCAAAATGGCGGCGATCTCCCGCCGGACGAAGCGCTCGGGCTGCGGGCCCTTGCGCGCGAGCCAGGCGCCGAGGTCGCCGTGCTCCGCGTACTCCATGGCGAGGCAGTAGCGCATGCGCGGACCGTCGACCACGGCGAACCGGTCGAAGACCCGCAGCGCCCGCGCTTCCCGGCCGAGGAGCTCGGCGAAGTACGCCTCACGCAGCCACGCCGACATGCGGTCGCTGATCTTGACGCAGACTTGTGCCGGATAGCCATCCGGAGGCGTGGGCGTGGCGACGTAGACCTCGCCGAATCCTCCTTTCCCGATCAGCCGGTCCAAGCGGTAAGTCCGGCCAGTCTCGAAGCTGTACACCGTCGGCACCGCCGGCTGTGCGGCCGGGCCATTGCCCATTTGCGGCGCCTGTGCGGCGCTCAGTGCGGCAGTCGCGGGGTTGTGTGTCGCCATGCGTACTCAGTTCAAGGGAGCCTACTACTTGAAGCACGTCGGCTCAGCCGTCAAGGAGCGGCGAGGCTTCGTCGGGCCGCCGTATCGTCGGAGCCGTTAAAATACATGGTCGTGCAGACCCCGCTGACCGCCCGCCTCGATCTGGGGCATCCGATCATCCAGGCGCCGATGGGCGGCGCCAATGCGACGCCGCCGGAGCTCGTCGCCGCTGTGAGCGGGGCGGGCGCGCTCGGCTTCGTCGGCGCGGCGTACATGTCGCCCGACGAGATCGCCGAGACGACCCGCGCCGTACGCGCGCTGACCGCGCGGCCGTTCGGGATTAATCTCTTCGCGCCGTTCCCGACGGCGCCGCTCCCGGATCCGGGGCCTGCGATCGCTCGCATCGCGACGTACCACGTGGACCTTGGACTCGAACGCCCCGCGTCCCCCGCACCTCCGCCGTTCACGTTCGAGGACCAGCTCGCGGCGGCGCTCGAGAGCGGCGCTTCGGTTTTCAGCTTCACATTCGGCTTGCTCCCCGAACGCGCGGTCGCGGCGATCAAGGGCCGAGACATGTATCTCATTGGGACGGCGACGATCGTGGAAGAGGCGGTGGCGCTCGAGCGGCTCGGTGTCGACGCCGTCGTCGCGCAAGGGAGCGAAGCCGGCGCGCACCGAGGCACGTTCGCGGTGCCGTTCGAGCGGGCGATGATCGGGACGATCGCGCTCGTCCCCCAAGTGGTCGACGCCGTCGGCGTGGCGGTGATCGCATCGGGCGGCATCATGGACGGGCGCGGCATCGTCGCGGCGCTGGCGCTCGGGGCCAGCGCCGTTCAGATGGGCACGGCGTTTCTGACGTGCGACGAATGCGGCGTTGCGCCGGCGTACAAGGACGCCGTGCTCCACGCGCGCGAGGACGAGACCCAAGTGACGCGCGCGTTCTCGGGTCGTCCCGCGCGCGGGATCGTCAACCGCTTCATGACCGAGGTGGAGAGCGTCGAGGACGCCGGTGCGATCCTCCCGTACCCACATCAGAACACGCTCACGCGCCCGCTGCGCGCCGCGGCAGCGCGGCAGAACCGCGCAGAGTACCTGTCGCTGTGGGCCGGGCAGGGAGTGCGACTCGCCCGACGGCTCCCGGCGGCCGAGCTGGTTCGACGCCTGGCCGCCGAGGTGGATGAGGCGAGGCGTCGGGTAGGCGCACCGGATCCGGCGCGGGAAGATCGCGCCGGCGTCGGCGCCGCTACGCCGTCAGACGCGAGTGCTCACGGATGACCTGTCCCGACTGATGCGGCGCTCGAATCGCCAGACATCATGGCCGCCGCAGGTGACGGGCGCCGAATCGACCATTCGGAAGCCGCAAGCTCGATAGAGGCGGACGAGCGCGGGTCGGAGGGCGCAATCGAGCCGCACGGCATGGGCGCCGGCGGCCGGCGCCGCGCACTCGGCAGCCCAGTCGAGCAGCGCCTGCGACCAACCGGCTCCCGCGTGCGCGCGGGCGACCGCGAGCTTATGGACGTATAGAGCGGCGCCCGCCGGTTCGCCCGGCCAGCAGATGGGATCATCGGCGGTGAGGAGCATGCACGCCACAGGCTCGCCGGCCGAGAGACCGACGACGAGCTCCCCGGCCTGCGCGGCGGCCCGGGCCGACGGCTCGTCGAACGCCGCTACATCCCAGAGGGGCCGGCCCGTCGCCTAGCGCCTAAGTTGAGCTGCGAGCGTCATTCGGCAAACGCTGGCGTAGCCACCGCATCTGCCCCCGGTGGCTGATCTCGTCCTCGAGGACGTGGAACCAGCGGAAGTAGTTGCTCACGGCTCGACCGCCGCGGCCCGGTGTCGTCTCCTCGAGCCATGCGTCGTCCCGCTCACCCAGCTCTCGGAGCGTGCGGGCACGCACCTCGTCGAGCAGGCTGCGGTAGTGGTCGAGGTCGTGCCCGCGGATCTCGCGCCGAGCGCGGGCCCCCAGCTCCAGCGCGGCGCCCCAGCGGGCCCGCTCGGCGTCGGAGAGCCCACGCCGCTCGAAGGTCGCGCACTGGCATGCCACCTCGAGCGCCGCCGCGTGGGCGAGCAGGGCACCGATGGAGTTGCTCATCGGATCGTGGAGGTGATCCAGCTGGGCAACCGTGAGCCCTTCGACCGCCTTCAGCGTTGTGCGCCGGGCGTACGTCAGCATGGCGACCAGGCGACCCATGTTGCGCAAGCCCGCTGCGAGCTCGTCGGCCAGCGTGGACGCCCGTGTGCGTGCTTCGGCTTCTGGTTGTGTCATGCGCTACTCACTTCGGTGCAACCGTCCCCGTGGAAGCCCAGGCTTGGGTCTCCATCCATCGTCCATTGGCAAGGACAACAGACGTCTCGATCTGTCGCGCAGGGATTGACCAGTACGTCCGGAGCAGGTCGTCTTTGTGGCCGCTCGGGACGACGGTGAATCCGTTCCGCCGATAGAACTCGATGGCCCACGATGCGGCCTCCCAGGTCCCGATCAGAATGGGCTTGTCGACCAGGCCTTGCACATGGCGCAGGAGCTTTGTGCCCACGCCGGTCCTCTGCGCGGTTGGGGCGACGTACGCGTGGCGCACCAGCGCTACATCTCCTTTGTCCTGAATTCCCATCACTCCTGCGACGCGTCCTTCCTGCTCCGCGACCCAGAAGACGACGCCTTCGGCAATCTCTCTCGCCAGTGCATCCGCGGGCATATAGGGCTCGTGCCAGCGGTCGGCCGGTATCACTCCGCGATAGGCCTGCGCAGCGGTATTGATAATGGCCAACATCGCTGCGAAGTCCGCTTCCACACTCATTCGAATGACCATCATTTCGTTCTTGTGAGCTGCTTCGTGGCCACCGTTCGCTTGGACGATTTGCCGGTACGCGCACCGTTCTTCGCCCGACTCTTGGCGACCTTGATGTACCGAATGCGGGGAGCGGGGCCAACCCCGCCAGGCACCGAGTACGCGAGCGTAACGATCCCGCTGACGGGGAGTGTCTTCTGGTCCGCCAACACGAGCTTTGTCGCACCGCCGGGCGGAAGGAGCGGGACGCCGGCTCCGAGGATCACAGGCATGACGGCAACCTCCACCGTGTCGACGAGGCCTGCGTCGAGTAGCGAACGAAAGAGTGATCCCCCGCCGAAGAGCCACATGTCTCGCCCCGGGTTCGCTTTCAGCGCCGGTACGATCTCACGCGGATCGTCGTTGACGATGCGGACGCCCCGGTGTGTGGCCGCTGGAAGGGTCCGCGAGAAGACGATGACCTCGAGACCCGGCATGGCGTCGCCGCCGCCCGCCGCCGTCACAACCTCGTACGTCTTACGGCCCATCACGGCCGTGTCGAACTCCTTGAACAGCGCGGCGAAGTCGATGGACGGGTCCATCACGATCCAGTCGTATTCGCCGTTTGGCCCGGCGATGAAGCCGTCCAGGCTCACCGCGACTTGGTAGCGTAGTCGTCTGGTCATGATCGTGCTCCAATTCGTGGAGCGGCCACGATTCCGTCAAGAACAGTCTATCTACGCCGACGCTCGCTCATGAAGCAACATCCACGACGTCCCGAACCGATCCCTGAGCATCGCGAAGCGGTGGGCGAAGAAGGTCTCTTCCATGGGCATGAAGATCTGCCCGCCTTCGGAGAGCAGAGCATAGATCCGCTCCGCCTCGTCGACGCTGTCTACCAACAGGGAGAGATAGGCGCTGCGCATGGGTTGAAAGCGCTCCGGTGGAATGTCCGCGCCCATAAGTATCGTATCGCCCATCTCGATGCGGGCGTGGAGGACGGCATTTTTCCAGTCTGGTGGAACCTTGTTCGACCCCGGCTGCTCGCCGTGCGTCGTGACCGACCTGATCTCTCCGCCGAGATGCGTCGCGTAGAATTCGAACGCCTGCCGACAGTTGCCACCGTAGTTGAGATACGTGTAGAGCTTCACGAACGTCTCCTTCCGGGACATGCGGACGCGATTCGCGCCAGCGGTTGCAGTGTGCGCGGGGAGGAGGTCGCCACATGCGCGAGGGCGTCCGAGCGCAGCAGGATGGCGCGGGTCGCCCGGCAGCGTCAATGACTCGCTGGGCAGGTTGTCGGACAAAATCCGACTCCGAGCGCTCGTGGTGTCGCTGACCCTCGAAAACATGCAGCGAGCTCCGGTCTGTTACCGCTGATACGGCATGTTGGAGCGAGGGGCATCACGTAGCTGCTCGTCCAGAGACTCGCGGTACCGCAAGCAGCCCCGGAGAAACTCCGGCCACGTCGGGACCGTGGGCAGCGGTCGCTCTTCTCGGGCAGGAGGCCCCAGAGCGCCGGGTGATGCCAGCAGAGCGCGTGCGCAGTGCTGTCGCGGTGCGCCCGGATCCCCGCGCGCATCCGCGTCGCCTCTGCAATGAGTTGCTCGCGCGTCATCGCTTCGAGATCCTCGTCCATCATGCCTCCGCGTCGGGCCGCAGCGAGCGGCGGTAAACCGTGTCGTCCGCTGAACGCCAGAGTTAGGTGGCTAGCTCGCGCCGAATAATCGTCCAACAATGCGCCCAGCGCGACGAGTGGCTAGAAGAACTCGTCGAGCAAAGTGAAGAAGCGCAACTTCTCCTCCTGCGGGCGCGCAAGGCCGTAGGCCTGAAGGAACGGTGCAACCCAGGGGCCGCCAAAGTTGTGGATGATGCTCCGGACCGCGAGCGCAAGATCCTGGTGCCGATCTGCGATGCCGGCGCGACCGCAGTCGACCAGGCCAGTGATCTGCACCTCGCCGTTCGCACCACGGCCAAGGATAATGTTCGGGAGACAAAAGTCGCCGTGGGTAAAGACGAGGTCCTCGTCGGCAGGGATGGTCGAGAGGAGCTCATCGAGGAGATCAGTCGCTCGGCGCCCTGCGCGGATTGCATCGAAGTCATCTTCGCGCACGCGGCCGGCGGCGACTCGGTGGCGAGCTGCGTCAATTTGTCGAGCGACCCGCTGGTCGAACGGGCAATCGACCGTACTGGTCCGATGCAGGAGCGCTAACCCGGCGCCGAGTGCGGTGATGGCCTCCGGCAAACACGAAGTCCACTCCGGTTCAGAGGCGGCCAACACGGACACTTCTTCGAGCAGCAGGAATTCGGTGCTACCGATGCGGCCATAGTCGCGGACTGCGGGCACGGGAAGATCGCGCTCCTTCATCCACCGTAGCCGGTCGGCTTCTCCGTCAAGCTGTAGGCCCGCGCTGCTCGGGGCCGCCTTGAGGTAGACCGGAGGCGAGCCGTCACTCGTACAACGCCAGACACCCGCGCCGGACTCTCCGATTGTGACGCGCTCGAACGCGTGCCGAGGTAACAACCTCGCTACGACTTCAGCTGGTGGATCCATTGCTACCTAACGCTTCCGCTCAAGCCGCGCGCCGTGCACCGATTCCGGGCCTGAGGCGATCAGGGCGTCACGCGTCGCGAGGCTGATCGGATCCCTCGCAGTTGATCAGCCACGGAATCCCGACGCGATCGACGACCATGCCAAAGCGCACGGCCCTACGTCGCCACCCATCAGCACTTGGTCGCCGAGTGTGAGGCTGCCGTGCATGACCTTGTGCTGCCAGTCCGCTGGGACCTGATCCGCCAGCGGCGTCCCGGCGTAACGCGTGCCGCACCGTTCACTCAGACCCCGGGCGCTCCTTAGAAGAAACGTCGGGCCGCCCGTCCGCGAGAGGTGCGAGACGGCGCGCCTGCTCGTCAAGCTGAGACCGAGCGACCATCGGTAGCGACATCGAGAAGGTGACCCTACCGTTGTCGACGCGCGCGAAGCGATCTGACGTCAGATGATGGGGGCCGGTCTGCGGGACGATGATCAGGTGGGCGTGCGCCACCCCGTAGCCGTGGACGAGAAAACCCACACGCTCTGGCCGAAACTCTGATCGTAACCGGCGACTGATTTGCTGCGCGACGACCATGATGCGGGCTGCAAGCTCGTCGGGAATATCGACAAAGTGATCGATGTGCGCCTTGGGGATAACGAGGCACTCGCCGGGTGCGGTCGGCCGGAGGGCCATAAACGCCACAATGTCTGCGTCCTCGTAAACTCGGCTGGCGGGCGCAACGCCGGCGACGATATCACAGAAGGGGCAGTTCATGGCATTTGCATACTCAGATCGGCTGCATAACGCCGGAGTTCAACTGCAAGCGAACCCAATAAGAGGCTGCACGATCCGCTCAGAGATGCCGGAGGCGTACGGCCAACTGCGGCGCCGCATCGCGTCACGAGACGGCTCACCGCCTCTGGCTCGCCCGCGCCCACTTGCGCCTGGGTTCCTCAATGGCGTTAGGTGGCGGGTCGGGACGCGCGCGGTCACGCGTCGTCCGCGGGCGTCCGGCCGGCCTTAGTGCGCTGACGCGGATGGCCTCAGCGCTTGGTGGTCACCACAACCACGCCAGCGGCGAAGCGGCTGCCGTAGAGCGCCGTGGCAGCGCTTCCCTTGAGGACCTCGACTCTCTCGATCCGATCTCTCGGCATCTGCAGTACGTCCTGGCAGCTCGACTCCTTTCCGTCGACGATGCAGAGCGCGGGCTCCTGCGTCGCTGTCGCGGAGCGAGATTGGGCGGTCGTCGGCGCCGGGGTCGCCGAGCGACGGGGCTGCGTGGTCGCACAGCCGGCGAGAGCCAGCGCAAGTCCGACGACGGTCGCCTGACGCATGATGCCTCCGCTTCTGAAGTGAGGTCGTCCGACGACAACTTGCGGCCCGACAGGGAAGTCGCGCAAGGCAGTCAGCAGCGCCGCGGTGCCCCCACGCCTGGACCGGTGACAGGCGGAGCCGATGGACGCTAACGGGAATCATGAAGATCGGTACGATCGTACGACGGCTCGGCCGCTTTGTCAGGTGCATCGGCACGCTAGGCGGCACGGGCGCCGCCGAGTCCATACGCACGCGTTACCTGAGGAACTCGGCGAGCTTACGCAGGCGGAGGTTGGGGTTGCTGCCGAAGGCGTGTTGCAGCCAGCCGAGGTGTCCGGCACCGTAGACGACCAGCACGCGCTCGCTCGGAGAGTCGATGAGCTGCACGACGTTGCTGTAGATGCGCATGTTGCGCCGGAACCAGTCGGAAACCAGATCGGCGCCGGCCCAATCCCACGGCTCACCCAACTGCGCCTGCCTGAAGTAGAAGCCGACGTGCGCGGCAACTCGGTCGTCGGAGTTCATGTAGAGCAGCGTCTCGAGGACGGTGTGGGAAGCGAGATACGCATTCTGCGCCTTTACCATGGCGCCGATCTCGCCCATCAGCGCGTCGAGTTCCTTCGCGCGGCCGGTTGCCTGGGCGAACTTGACGAGGCGTGGGTGGGGGAACTCGCCATCGGCATCCACCCCGTACACAGTCTTGTGGCCGAGGTCCTTGGCGAGGCGGAAGCCGATCTGCTCGATCTCGTTGCGCGTGAGCTCATGCTTGCCGGCCAGGTAGTCGGCGTAGTCCCTGGAAATACGGTTGTCGCCTGGGTCGCGCTCGACCGCGATCTTCGTGGGCTGATATTTCTTGAGAATCGCCATGAGCTGA
>JBHELH010000329.1:0-6497 GCA_046263215.1 Gemmatimonadaceae bacterium
CGCCGGCAGCGCGGCGAGTGTCAGGTTCTCCCGCACCGAGAGCTCGGGGATGATCCCCTCCGCCTTCCGGTCTTCCGAGAGGAAGCCGATCCCCGCCCCGATCGCGTCGTCCGGGGAGTGCGGGTGGAAGCGCTTCCCGCCGAACTCGATCGTCCCGCCTTCCGCCGGTGCCGCGCCGAAGATGGCGCGTGCCGTCTCCGTGCGCCCCGAGCCGAGCAGTCCCGCGACGCCGAGGATCTCGCCCTTGCGGACCTCGACGGTCACGTCGCGCAGCTTGGCACCGCGCCTGAGACCTTGCGCGCGGAGTAGCGGCGTTTCGCCCCGCCAATCGGCGGCCGCCTCCTCGCGCACGTCGTCTCTGCCGTGTCCGGCGAACCCGGTGGTGCCGAGCCGCAACGCCTCGCGCGGCTTGCCGAGCATCATGCACACGAGGTCGAGCCGCTCCAGGCCCGCGAGCTCGCGCGTGCCGACCAGCTTGCCGTCGCGCAGGATGGTGACGCGGTTGCAGACCGTGTACAGCTCGTCGAAGCGATGGCTGATGTAGACGATCCCCGTCCCCTGCGCCTGAAGGCGCCGGATCAGATCGTAGAGGATCGACACCTCGCGCTCGGCGAGTGAGCTCGTCGGCTCGTCGAGTACGAGCACCTTGGCGCCGAGCGATACGCCGCGCGCGATCGCCACCATCTGCTGCCGCGCCGTGTTGAGCGCGCCGAGCGTGTCGCTCGCCCCGACGTCGAGGCCGAGGCTCTCGAGGAGCGCGGTGGTGTCGGCGTTCATCTTCTTCCAATCGACGAACCCACGCCGTCGCGGCTCGCGTCCGAGGTAGATGTTCTCGGCCACCGTGCGGTAGCCGAGGAGGTGGATCTCCTGGTGCACGGCGATGACGCCGGCCGCCTGCGCGTCGGCGGGGGTGGCGAAGTTGACCTCGCGCCCCTCGAGCCACATCCGCCCGCCGTCGCGCCGGTACGCGCCGGTCATGATCTTGATCAGCGTCGATTTTCCGGCGCCGTTCTCGCCGACGAGGGCGTGTACTTCGCCGCGCTCGAGGATGAAATCCACGCCGTCGAGGGCGGTCGAGCCCGCGAAGACTTTTCGGATCGACTCCATGCGCAAAAGGGGCGCTGTCGTCGGGGTCACGTTGGTCGCGCTTGGGAAGGCCTGTGTCGACTGCCGACTGCCGACTGCGGACTAGAGCGTTCCGAGCGCGGGTGCCCGCGGAGCGGGCGGGGTCCGCAGTCTGCAGTCCGCGGTCGATGCCACATCTCAGTATGCTTCGGCGACGAATTGCGCCGCGTTGCCCTTGTCGAAGAACCGGTCTTCGATCAGGATCTTCGGCGGCACCTGCTCCCCCCGCCGGATCTTCTCGATCGTGTCGAACGCGATCGGACCGAAGCGCGGGTTGCTCTCGACGGTCGCGCCCAGCTCGCCTCGCATGATCGACTCCAGCGCGGCGCGCTGGCCGTCGACCGAGACGACGATCACGTCCTTGCCCGGGGTGAGCCCGGCCCCCTTGAGCGCCTGAATGGCGCCGAGCGCCATTTCGTCGTTGTGCGCGTAGACGGCGTTGATCTGCCGGCCGAGCGACTGCGCGAGGTTCTGCATCACCCGCTGCGCGGCCGCGCGGGAGAAGTCGCCGGTCTGCGAGGCGACGATCTTCATCCCAGGGTACTTCGCGATCTCGTCCTTGAACCCTTTCGCGCGGTCGGCGGCGACCGACGCGCCGGGCGTGCCGGTGAGCTCGACGATGTTCGCCTTGCCGTTGGTTTGCTTCGCCAGCCACTCGGCGGCGCGCCGTCCCTGCTCGACGAAGTTGGAGGCGAGCAGCGTGACGTAGTCCTCGCCCGGCGTGCCGGCGGCCGCGCGGTCGACGAGAATGACGGGGATCTTCGCCCGCTTCGCCGCCTGGAGCGCCGGGGCCAGCCCCTCGTACTCACGCGGCGCGAGGAGGATGAGGCTGACGCGGCGGGCGATGAGGTCCTCGACGTCCGAGACCTGCTTCGCAGTCTGCCCCTGCGCGTCGGTGACGACGAGCTGGATACCGCGCTTCTGGGCCTCGTCACGCAGGCTCTTCGTCTCCGCAATCCGCCACGGGTTGTCGCTCTCCATCTGGGAGAAGCCGACGACGAACTGGCCGGCGTCGCGCCGCGCGCAGGCGGCGGCGAGGAGAGGCGCCGCCAGGACGCCGAGGACGGTAACGACGGAGAGGAACGCGCGGCGGTCGAGGAGAGCCATGGGTCCCTGCGCTCGGGTGAGGAGAGCTGACGATACGGCGTCGTGCTGAACTGGTTCGATTCGGTTCAACGCGTTCAGGGGATACGGCTTCGAGGCGGAGTTGTCAAGGAAACGGGCGGAACGAGGCCCGCCCTCAGGGGGCCCAGAGCCCCCTTCCGTTCATGTCGGACAAAGTCCGACTCAAGTCATGTCGGACAAAGTCCGACTCAAGCGGAATGGGCTCCGCCGAGCCCCCCTCAGGCGCGCCGCTCAGCCCTCGCCCCCTCAGCCCGCCCTTCAGCCCCACGCCCGGCGGTTCTTGACACCCCGAACGGCGGAGCGTACGCTTGCCCCGCTGAACCGCTTCGAACTCGCCTGAACCGGTTCAGGCTAGCCGCCCGGGTCACCTGCGCGCCACGCACCTCACACCTCACACCTCGCACCTGGTTTGACCAAGCGCCCGACGATCAGCGACGTCGCCCGGCAGGCGGGGGTCTCCAAGGCCACCGTCTCCGCGGTGCTGAACGATACCGGCTCGGTCAAGGAGTCGACGCGTGACCGCGTCCTCGCGGCGATGGAGGTGCTCAACTACCGACCCTCCCAGGCCGCCGGCCGTGGCGGCGCGCGGCGCGCGCGCAGCATCGGGCTCATCATCAAGGAGATCGACAATCCGTACTACGCCGAGGTCATCCTCGGCGCCCGCGCGCACGCGAGCGAGAAGGGCTACACGCTGCTCGTCGTCAGCTCCGAAGGCGAGTACGAGGCCGAACGGCGCGCCGTCGAGCTGTTACGCGCGATCGAGGTCGACGGCCTGATCGCGACGCCGGTCCTCGACGAGCACGCCGACCTCTCGCATTTCTTCGAGCTCAAGCGGCGCAACTTCCCGTTCGTCCTGCTCGAGCAAGTCCGCGGCGTGCCGGCAAGCCTCGTCGACGTCGACAACGTCGACGCGTCGCGGCGCGCGGTCGAGCACCTGATCGCGCTCGGCCACACGCGGATCGCGCACTTCGCCGGGCCCGGCTACTCGATGCACAGCTGGGAGCGGATCGACGGCGTCCACCGGGCGTACAGCGCGTCGCACCTCGTCTTCGCCGACGACGACATCATCCCCGCCGGCGCGCACCTCGCCGACGGCTACCGGGCGGCACTGGCGTACTTCGGCGCGCGCGCCGCGCGCGAGCGCCCGACCGCCGTCACCTGCTACAACGATCTAGTGGCCGTCGGCGTCTGCCGCGCGCTCGCCGAGCTCGGGCTCCGCGTGCCCGACGATATCTCCGTCGTCGGCTACGACGACGTCCCGCTCACCGAGTACCTGACGGTCGCGCTCACGACCGTGCGTGTGCCGAAGTTCAAGATGGGCGAGATCGCGGCGCAGATGCTCATCCGGCACATCGAGTCGAAGACGGGCGTGCCGCCGCAGAAGGTCTTCCTCGAGGCCGAGCTCGTCGTGCGCGGCTCGACACGGGTCCTCGGTGAGGCCGGCGCGCGCACGGGCGCGGCGTCCTCCACGCGCCGTGACGGCAAGCAAGATGGCAAGCATGATGGTAAGCAAGATGGCGAGCGGCACAATGGCCGGCAGGACGGGAAGCGCGACGGCCGGCGGTCGAGCCCGCGTGACGCGCGACCTGCCGCGCGGCGTTGACGTGAATACCGCCGGCACCCCGGAGCTACACCTACCCCCGACCAGGCGAATGACGACGAGCACCAACCGGATCTGCTCTCTCCTCGTGACCGCGACGTTCGCCGCGGCCGCGGCCGCGTCGTGCGCGCGGATGCCCGGGCCGGCGGCGACGGCGGTCGGGCCGCGGTCCGGCGCGTGGCGGCCCGCCAACCCGCGGCTCCTGACGCGGTGGGCCGCTGACGTCCGACCGGACGCTGTACTCCCCGAGTACCCGCGGCCGCAGCTGGTCCGCCCGCGCTGGCAGAGCTTGAACGGCCTCTGGCAGTTCGCGGTCATCCAGGACAGCAACGCCGTCCCGTCGATGCTCGGGCGGAACCTCGCCGAACAGATTCTCGTGCCGTTCGCGATGGAGTCGTCGCTGTCCGGCGTCGGCCGCCACGCGGACCGCGTCGTCTACCGACGCACCTTCCGCGAGCCGGAGATGTCGCGAGGCGAGCGGCTGCTGCTTCACTTCGGCGCGGTCGACTGGCAGTCCACCGTCTATGTGAATGGCCGGCGTGTAGCCGACCATACGGGCGGGTATGACGCGTTCACCGTCGACGTGACCGACGCGCTGCGCGACGACCTGCTCGAGCAGGAGCTCGTCGTCGCCGTGCACGACCCGACCGACTTCTGGGGACAGCCGCGCGGCAAGCAGGTGAGCAACCCGGAGGGCATCTGGTACACGCCGGTCACCGGCATCTGGCAGACGGTCTGGCTGGAGCCGGTGCCGGCGTCGTCGATCGACGGCTTGCGCATGACGCCCGACGTCGACGCCGGCGTGCTGCGACTCGTCGTGCGCGGGCGCGGCGCGCGCGCCGGCCAGCGCGTCGAGGCGGTGGCGTCGACGAACGGCCGCGTCGTCGGCCGCGCGACGGGCGGCGTCGGCGCGGAGCTCCGCGTGCCGGTGCCGAACGCGCGGCTCTGGAGCCCGGACGACCCATTCCTCTACGACCTCCGGGTCACGCTGCGCGACGGCAACCGCGACGTCGACCGCGTCGACAGCTACTTCGGCATGCGGAAGGTCGGCCTCATGCCCGACGCGAACGGCTTCCAGCGGATCGCGCTCAACGGCCGCCCGGTCTTCCAGCTCGGGCCCCTCGACCAGGGGTGGTGGCCGGACGGGCTCTACACGGCGCCGACCGACGAGGCGCTCCGCTTCGACATCGAGACGATGAAGCAGCTCGGCTTCAACATGGTGCGCAAGCACATCAAGGTCGAGCCGGCGCGCTGGTACTACTGGGCCGATCGACTCGGTCTCGCCGTCTGGCAGGACATGCCGAGCGGCTGGAACGACACGCGCGACGCGCAGTGGCACTTCGAGCGCGAGCTGCGCGCGATGCTCGACGACCTGCACAACGTGCCGTCGATCGTGATGTGGGTGCCGTTCAACGAGAAGTGGGGGCAGTTCGACACGCGGCGCATCGTCGGCATCATCGAGCAGACGGACCGGAGCCGCCTCGTGAACGACGCGAGCGGCTGGCAGCACGAGAACGTCGGCGACGTCATCGACGTCCACCGCTACCAGGGGCCGCAGGCGATGCTCGGCAGCGAGCGGCGCGTCGCGGTCGTCGGCGAGTACGGCGGCCTCGGGCTCAAGGTCCCCGGCCACACGTGGGCGCCCGAAGGGTGGGGCTACGCGGGGCTCTTCGAGACGCAGGCGGCGATGAACGACCGCTACGACCTGCTCGCCAAGCGGCTCTACCGCGATCGCGACACGCACGGCATCGGCGCCGGCGTGTACACGCAGCTCACCGACGTCGAGGTGGAGCTGAATGGCTACATGACGTACGACCGGGCGGTGCTGAAGTTCGACCGCGGGCGCACGGCGGCGGTGAACCGCGGCTACGCGCCGTACCTGCTCCCGGAGCTCGCCGATTTCACGGACACGGTGAGCGTGTCGATCGTGCAAGGGACGCCGACGGAGATCCGGTACACGCTCGACGGCAGCGAGCCGACGGCATCGAGCCCCGTCTACCGCGGCCCGTTCACGCTGCGGCGGAGCACGACGGTGCGCGCGCGCTCGTTCGCCGGCGGGCGTCCGACCGCCGCGCCGGAGGCTCGCACCGAGTACCTCAGGGTCACCGGCCGCGCGCCGGCGGCGGTCGACGTCACCGACGTCGAGCCGGGCCTCGAGTACGAGTACTACGCGGATACGACGAGGGAGCCGGCGTTCCGCATGAACTGGCCGGTGCGCTGGCGCGTCGAGCGGCTCGAGGAGCAGCCCAACGATCCGCGGCCGAAGAAAACGGGCGCGGTGCCGAACTTCACGCTCGCGCCGCGCGACACGAGCGAGAACTTCTCCTTCCGCTACCGCGGCTACTTCCGCGCGCCGCGCGCCGGCGTCTACACGTTCACCGCGCTGTCCGACGACGGCGCCGGCCTCTGGGTCGGCGACCGGAACGTCTTCTGGTCGATCGGCCAGTCGCCGAAGACGACCGAGACGTGGGGACAGGTCGCGCTCCAGGCGGGCCTGCACCCGATCACCGTCGGCTACTTCCAGGCGTACGGCCCAATGGAGCTCCAGCTGCTCGTCGACGGCCCGGGAATCCGCCGGCAGCGCATCCCCGACTCGATGCTGTTCCGCGAGCGGCGCGGCGGCATCCCCGTGCGCAAGAGCCCATGA
>JBHELH010000330.1:0-9386 GCA_046263215.1 Gemmatimonadaceae bacterium
CAGGAGCGGTGGGACGTCGGGCACCGGGCCGCGGAGCCACGGCTCGGGTTCTTGGGCCGGCGCTCGCGTCGTCACGGCCGAGCCGCCGAGTCCCGCCCGACAATCGACGCCAACACGCGCTGCACAAACTCGTTCACCGCGCCATTCTCGATCCAGCGCGCGACGACGACGAGGTCGTTCTCCGGGTCGACGTAGATCATGTTGGTGCCATTTCCCATGTGCGCGAAGGCCGACGGCGGCGCGCTCGGGATGAACTTGCGGTCGGTGTTCAGGAACCAGTTCATGAATCCGTACGTCGGCTGCGGCGCCGTCGGCGTCAGCGCCTGGCGCACCCAGTCCTCGGACAGAATCGCGCGGTCACGCCAGCGTCCGCGACGGAGCGTGAGGTAGCCGAAGCGCGCCATGTCGCGCGCGTTGATGAACATCCCACCGCCCCAGTGGCCGCCGCCGCTCACCGACTGCACTGCTTGGCCGTCCAGCAACACCCACGAGTTCTCGTAGCCGTACCAGCGCCACGTGTTCGACGCGCCGATCGGATCCATCACGTGCTCCTTGAGCACCTGCGGCAACGGGCGGCGCCAGACCTCGAGCGCGGCGAGCGCGAGGACGTTCACGCGCACGTCGTTGTACTCGTACGCCATGCCGGGATCGCTCCGCTTCCGCGTGCGCCACTCGGCCGGATTCGGGCCCGGACGGTCGGCCCACTCCGGCTTTCCCCACAGCGTGCCCTCCCAATCGCTCGTCTGACGCAGCAGGTCGTCCCAGGTGATGCGCCGGTTGTGCGGCGTCTCGAACGGCTGCTGCACCATGCTCTGGCCGAGCCGTGCCGCGCGGTCACCGACGCGCGGCGTGCCGTCGAGGACGACGACCGGCGCGACGTAATCGCGCACGGGATCCTTGAGGCTCCGGATCAGCTTGCGGTCGTACGCCAGACCGACCGTCGTCGACAGGAAGCTCTTCGTGACGCTGAACGTCATGTCGACGCGCTGCGGGTCGCCCCACGCCGCGACGATGTAGCCGTGTCGGACGACGAGCCCCGTCGGGTCGCCGCGCTCCTTGAACGGTCCGATCCCCTCGCCGAACGGCTCGCGGCCGAAGCTCTGGTAGTGCGCGAGCTCGAGGTCGCGCGGCGCGCGCGACTCGCGCTGAACCGCGAACGCAATTGCGTCGGCGAGACGCGCCGAGTCCATGCCGACGTCGCGCGGGGAGCGGCGCGCCCAGTCGTCGCCCGGGCCGGGATAGTAGACCGCTTGCGCGGGCGCGGCGGACGCGCGGCGGTTCGCCGCCGACTGCGCGCTCGCGAACGACGGCGCGGTGAGGGCGACGAGCAACGCGGTCAGCAAGGCGGTGCGAGGAGCGCGCACCTCAGACCGTGTGACCCAGCGCACAAATAGATGCGTCATACCATATGTACCTGCGTGTCGCGTGGCGCGGCGACCACGGCCGCCCCCGGCAAAGCTGCACTTCTGACGAGCGCGGGCAAGAGGCTTGCGAGGCGAGGGGCCGACTCAAAGGAGGTGTCATATGGTGAGGCAAGTCGGGGCGCTCGCGCTCCTGGCGCTCGCGACGCTCGGCTGCGCCGCGCGTGGCGTGCGTGTCGAGTCCGAGTCGCCGGGCATCGTCGCTCCGCCGGTCGTGATGCCCCTGAACGCCCGGATGCTGCCAACGGGGACCGACCTCTACGTTCAGCTGGACAACCGGGTGGGGACGAGGGAGAGCCGCGTCGGCGATCCGTTCAGCGCGACGGTCCGCCACAGCGTGTACGCGCAGAACGGGGCGCGCGTCGTCCCTGCTGGAGCGAAGGTGTACGGGCGCGTGACTGGCCTCGACGACTCCGATTATCCGGGCGAGGAGACGCGCATCAGCCTCGACTTCAACCGGCTCGCTTTCGGCGGTCGCAGCTATCCGCTCGAGGCGATCGTCACGATGACGCCGATCGAGACGTCGCGGGAGCGTCACGGCCTCAGCGAGCGCGTGATCCTCATCGGCGCCGCGATCGGCGCGGCGCTCGGCGGCGTGTTCAGCGGCGGCGAGATCGAAGGTGTGCTGGGCGGCGCCGCAGCCGGCGCGCTCGCCGGCACGGTCTTCACGTTCGCCCGCGGTGACGTCGAGGCCGCGCTACCGGCCGGGTCGCGCATGACGCTGCGCACGACGCGACCAATCACGCTTCGCCCGACGGCACGAGTAGCGACGACGCGCCGACGGCGGTAACACGGGCCGCGGCGCACGGGTCCGACCGCCCGCGACGACGGTGCACGAGGCCGTCTCCGCGGGCGGTCGGTTTTTTTTCGGCCGAGTAGCGCCAGGGCTGACCTGCACCAGAACGGTGCGCACGCCGAGCTTCGGCGTCGAGCCACGCCAGGGGTCTGTCGCTTGCGTGCGTGGTGACCGCCGTTAACTGGAGGTGCAGCATGAAGAAGCGTAGATGGACGCAGGTTGGGATCTTGGCCCTCGGCGTGGCGACCGCGCTCGGCTGTACGCGAGCCGCTACCGTCCAGTCCGAGTCGGCTGGTACGCTCGAGCCGGTCATGAGCACCGGCGTTACGCCGGTCAACGCGCGGACGCTACCGGCGGGCGTCGATCTCGAGCTCACGCTGGATCAGGCGATCGGCACGAAGAACAGCCGCGTCGGACAGGAGTTCAGCGCGACGGTGCGCAACACCGTCCACGCTCAGAACGGTCGCGTCGTGGTGCCCGCGGGCGCGAAGGTCTACGGTCGCGTGACCGGGCTCGACGACTCCGACCACCCGGGCGAGGCGGCGGCGATCCGCCTCGACTTCGACCGGCTCGTATTCAACGGACGCAGCTACCCGTTTGAAGCGCGCATCACGGCGACGCAGCTCGAGAGGTCGCAAGATCGCAACGTCAGCGGGCGGGACGTCGCGATCGGTGCGGCGGCGGGTGCGGCACTCGGCGCCATCATTGGCGAGGGTGACCTCAAGAAGATCCTCGGCGGCGCGGCGATCGGCGCGGCCGCCGGCACGGTGATCGCCCTCGGCGCCGGCGACACCGAGGCGACGCTCCCCGCGGGCGCGCGGATGAACGTGCGCACGACACAGACCGTGGCGCTGCGCTGAGTAGGAGGTCAGAGGTCGGAGGTGGGAGAGACCTCGGGCAGGCTCCCACCTCCCACCTCTCAGCTCTTACCGCCAACGCCGGAGGAACCAGAGCGATGAGATCAGACAGTGAAAGCAGCGGACTTGGCGTCCTCGGCGCGTTCGGCATGGGCGTCGCGCTCATGTACTTCCTCGACCCCGGCCGCGGCGCACGCCGCCGCGCTCTGGTGCGCGACAAGCTGATCCACGGGCTGCACAAGGGCGAGGATGCCGCGTTGACCACGGCGCGCGATCTCCGAAACCGCGCGCGTGGGCTGGCGGCGGAGGCGCGCGCGCGATTCGAGCATGAGGACGTGGACGACGAGGTCTTGGTCGCGCGCGTACGCTCGGAGCTGGGGCGCGCGGTCTCGCATCCGAGCTCGATCGTCGTCACGGCGACCGACGGGCAGGTGACGTTGACCGGTGCGATCCTCGCCGACGAGGCGAGCGCGCTCATCTCGCGCGTGCGCGGCGTCCGCGGCGTGCGGGACGTCGTCGACCGACTCGAGATGCACGAGCGCGCCGACGACGTGCCGGCGCTCCAGGGGGGCGGCGCACCGCGGGGCGGAGGCGAGTTCGAGCTGCTTCAGGAGAACTGGACGCCGGCGGCCCGTCTCCTGGTCGGCGCGGCGGGCGGAGCGCTGACGCTGGCCGGCGCGCGCCGGCGCGACGCGGTCGGCGCGGTCATGGGACTGGCGGGGCTGGCGCTCCTCTCGCGCAGCGCGACGAACGCCGAGCTGAGTCGGCTGATCGGCACCGGCGACCGAGGGATCGACGTGCAGAAGGCGATCAACATCTCGGCGCCAATCGACGACGTCTTCGCGTTCTTCACGAACTACGAGAACTTCCCGCGCTTCATGTCCCACGTGCGCGAGGTGCGGGACACCGGCGAAGGCGGCTCACACTGGGTGGTCGACGGTCCGGCCGGCGTGCGAGTGGAGTGGGACGCCATCGTCACGGATCTCGTTCCGAACGAGGTACTTGCGTGGACGAGCGTTCCCGGCTCGGCGGTCGAGAGCGCGGGGATCATTCGCTTCGCGCAGAACGACGACGGGACGACGCACGCCGACGTGAAGATGACATACGTTCCGCCGGCCGGCGCCCTCGGACACGCGGCGGCGAAGCTCTTCGGCGCCGACCCGAAGAAGCAGATGGACGACGATCTCGCGCGGGCGAAGACGTTCCTCGAGACCGGCACGCCGGCCCACGACGCGGCGCAGCTGAGATGAGGAGTGAGGAGGGAGGAGAGGAGTGAGGAGGGAGGAGTGAGGAGAGAGGCCAGCTTGCCTTCGTCCCTCCTCCCCCCTCCCTCCTCATTCCTCACTCCTCACTCCTCACTCCTCTCCCATCACTTCTTCGCTGCCGAGTGAATGCCGAACATCGCCCCTTGCGGGTCCATTGCCTGTGCGACGCGGTCGCCGCCTGGCACGTCCATCGGACCGTTCAGGATCTGACCGCCGAGCTGCTTGATGCGCTCCGCCGTCTGATCGGCGTTGTCGACCTTGAAGTAGATCATCCAGTTCGGTGGCATCGTGTGCTCCGGCCTGTTCCACGTCCACATGCCGCCGAGCATTGGGCCGTCGCTGGAGCGCCCGTACATCAGGTACATCGCGCCGCCGCCCATATCCATCTCGCTCTGCTTCTCCCAGCCGAGCAGCTTGCTGTAGAAGTCGAACGCGGCGACGTGATCGGTCGTCGTCAGTTCGTGCCACGAGGCATCGCCGCGCTGCGGCGCGAACTCGGGCTCGGGCATGTCCTGCGCCGACTTGTAGATCGCGAACGACGCGCCCTGCGGGTCCGCGAGCACGGCGAAGCGGCCCATCGTGGGGATGTCCTGCGGCGGCACAATCACCCGCGCGCCGAGCTGCGTCGCTTCGGCCACGGTCTCGTCCACGTCGTCGGTCCCGATGTACGGCAGCCAGTGTGGCGGCAAGCCTTGCGACGAGAGCTCGGCCGGCAACTGCATCACGCCGCCGATCGGGTTCTCGCCATTGACCCACATCGTGTACGGCGTCCCGGCGCCCTCGAACGCCTGCGTGCCCCATCCCGTAATCGCTGTATAGAAGCGTTGGGCGGCAGCGGGATCCGACGTCGACAGCTCATACCAGACGAAACGACCACGAGTCTTGACAGCGGGCATAGGCGGCTCCTGAGGAAATGATGGGGGGTTGGCGCTTAGGGTCCGACAATTTGCAATGCCCGAAGGCGCCGGCCAATAGCAGTCTGATGTTTAGGGCGGTGCAAGTTGTGCGCGTTTGCCGATACTCTAGTAAGGACGCTGTAAGGAACCCTCGCCACGGGATTCGGAGCCTATGAAGCCGCGCTCTCGTATCGCCACACACGTCGCCGCTGCCATGTGCCTCGCCGCCGTTCCGGCACTCGGCGCGCTGAATGCGCAGCAGCCCGCTGGACAATCGACGCGGCCCGCCGCGCGCGCGGCCGACCGGCAACAGGCGGCGCCGCGCCCGCGGCGCACGGCCAAGCCGCCGCTCCACGCACGGCACTGGATCGCCATCACCGGCAAGCCGCTCGGCGCGACCGCGGGCGCCATGATGTTCCAGAAGGGTGGCAACCCGGTCGACGCCGCCTGCGCGATGCTCGCCGCGACGGCGACGATGTGGGACGTGCTCTCCTGGGGCGGCGAGACGCAGGCACTGATCTACCACCCGGGTCTCAAGAAGGTGATCGGCATCAACGCGCTGGGCGTCGCGCCGACCGGTGCGACGGCGGCGTTCTACAAGTCGAAGGGCCATCGGTATCCGCCCGAGCATGGCCCGCTCGCCGCCGTGACCCCCGGTACACCGGGCGGCCTGATGGTGATGCTCGCCGAGTACGGGAAGCTGTCGCTCGCCGACGTGCTCGCGCCGGCGATCCAGATGGCGGAGGGTTATCCGATCGAGGCCGAGACGGCGAACTCGATCGAGCGGAACAAGGCGCGCCTCAAGCAGTGGAAGTACTCGCGCGAGGTGATGCTCCCGCACCTCGGCCAGGCGCGCGGGGCGCCGGAGCCGGGGGAGATCTTCGTGCAGCGCGATCTGGCCGCGACGCTGCGAAAGCTCGTCGAGGCCGAGCGTCAGGCGCTCGCGCAGGGGAAGAGCCGGCGCGACGCGATCATGGCGGCGTACGACCGCTTCTACAAAGGCGACATCGCGCAGGAGCTCGTGCGCGGCGTGCAGGAGGAGGGTGGGCTGATGACGATGCAGGACCTCGCGAACTGGAGCGTCCGCATCGAGGAGCCGGTGAAGACGACGTACAAGGGCATCGACGTCTACAAGCTTCAGTTCTGGCAGCAGGGCCCAGCGATGCTCCAGGCGCTCAACATCCTGGAGAACGCGGACCTCAAGTCGATGGGTTACAACTCCCCGCGCTACATCCACGCGCTGTACCAGGCGATGAATCTGGCGTTCGCGGATCGCGACTTTTATTACGGCGACCCGTACTTCTCACCGGAGGAGCCGACGCGCGGGCTCTTGTCGAAGGAGTACGCGAAGGCGCGCTACGCGCAAATCAATTGGGAGCGCAACGACCCGGCGGTAAAGCCGGGAGATCCCTATCCGTATCAGGGCGGGACGAATCCGTTCCGCGGGTTGCTCGCGCAGTGGAAGGTGGAAGCGCCGGTCGACAGCGCGCGGCGCAGTGGGCAGCAGGACGTCGTGGTGCCGGAAACGCCACCGGAGGACACCCCGTTCTACCGCGGGACAACGTCTATCCAGGCCGCCGACACCTCGGGCTGGATCGTGTCGGTGACGCCGAGCGGTGGCTGGATTCCCGCGGTGATCGCCGGGCGCACCGGCGTCGGCCTCAGCCAGCGTGCGCAGGCGTTCGTCACCGACGCGGCGGACGGGCCGTTCAACGTGATCGAGCCGGGCAAGCGGCCGCGCGTAACGCTGACGCCGACGCTCGCACTGCGCGACGGCGAGCCGTATCTGTCGTTCGCCGTGCAGGGCGGCGACTCACAGGACCAGAACCTCCTCCAGTTCTTCCTCAACATGGTCGAGTGGGGAATGACCGTGCAGCAGGCGGTCGAGGCGCCGAACATCAACAGCTCGCAGATGCGCTCGAGCTTCGGCGATCACGAGACGAGGCCGGGGCGGTTGTTGGTTGCGTCGTCGACGCCGGAGAGCGTGCGCGCGGAGCTGAGACGGATGGGCTACACGCTGGAGTTCGCGGAGCGGACGTCGGGGCCGATCAACGCGCTGTTCTTCGATCGGAAGCACCGGACGATGTGGGGCGGGTCGAGCCACCACGGGGAGGATTACGGGATCGCGTGGTAGGTCCTGGGTCGCGCGGCCGCGACCGCAATCGATCGGTACGACCTCAGCGCGGGCTGAGATGAAGATTGGGGCGGCGTCCGACGCCGCCGCCCCAATGCCCCAGCCTCCTACGATTCCGCTCGCGCATCTCGTCGCACCACCCGACGCCGAGCGACGCTACCGGCTCCTCGAGCTGGTCCGGCGGCGACTCCGCGAGCGGCGATATAGCCAGCGCACGGAAGAGGCGTACGTCTTCTGGATTCGTCGGTACGTCCTCCACCACGGACGCCGACACCCACGTGAACTCGGGCACGAACACGTCCGCGAGTTCCTCTCGGCGCTCGCGGTCCATGCGCGCGTCGCCGCCTCGACGCAGAACCAGGCGCTCGCCGCCCTGACGTTTCTCTACGAAAAGGTCCTTGGTGTGTCGTTAGCCGGCGTTGACGGGATTGTTCCCGCGCGGCGCACTCAGCGCGTGCCCGTCGTGTTGTCCCGGCGTGAGATGCGATCCGTGCTCGCTCAGCTCGCGGATCCGGTCCGGCTGTGCGCGGGACTCATGTACGGCAGCGGCCTGCGGCTCATCGAATGCGTCACGCTCCGCGTCAAGGACCTCGACCTCGACCGCCGCGAGATCGTCATCCGGGACGGCAAGGGCGCTAAGGACCGGCGAACTCCGCTCGCCGTGGCGTGCGTCGCAGGACTCCGGGCCTGGTTGCAGGACCGTCGCCGACTATCCAGGCGCGATCAGCAGGCTGACGTGCGATGTACCGGCATCACGCCGGCCCTGCTCCGGAAGTATCCGGGCGCCGACCGAAGTTGGGCGTGGTGGTATGTGTTTCCGGCTACCCGAACGCTCGTCCCTGGCGACGGAACCCGCCACCGGCACCACTTGCACGAGACGGCGGTGCAGCGCGCGGTCAAGCGCGCGGTGGCAGCGGCGGGTATCACGAAGCGGGTCACGTGCCATTCATTTCGGCACTCGTTCGCGACGCACCTTCTTGAATCCGGGGCCGATATTCGCACGGTCCAGGAACTGCTCGGACATGCAGATGTGCACACGACGATGATCTATACCCACGTGCTCAACCGAGGCGGACTCGGCGTCCGAAGTCCGGCCGATTCGCTCTGACTCGGCGGCCGTCCCGATAGTGCTCGGAGCGTCCCGTCCCCCGCCGAGTATTCCACCCGGCGAGGACTACGTGCGAATCGCACGCCTGCGCAGATTAGACAGCGAGCCTTTGCAGCCTAATCTCGGCGTCCCGCGGTGAAGAATCGTGAAGCCGTTGGAAACTCGGTACTTGGGTCGGCCGTCGATGACCAGCGATGCAGATTAGGCTGCGGGCGCTTGCTGGCCTTTCGCGACTTCGCTGCATAACGTGACTGCCTTTTCTGCACTTGCTGTCTAATCGGCGTCGGAAGTATGGAGTTGACGCAAAGATGGTGTAACGGTGTAACGGGTTGTTAGCACAAGTACGGGCGGGGTCGTGGCGCTATCCTTTGCGTCGTGGCCCCTTCTTCTTTTTCGTCGCCTTCGTCGCGGGCGGCTTGCCCTTTTTGAGCGCACCGCGCACGGCGTTGCGCCAGTTGCCTTCGATCTTCAGAATCTCCGGCTCCGGGCCGGGCCTAGCCTTCTGCACTTTCCGAGGCGGCATGAGTCGAGTCCTTGTGGTAGTCCGAAGTTCTCCCGAAGGGGTGACTAGGCGTAGAACTGGGAGGCCGGCCGCGCAGGTCGCCGGGAAGGCCTCGTAGGCCTTGACGGGTGCGCCAGAAGGCCTCTAGCTTCCGAGCGTCCACATTAACGGGGACACCATGCGCGACCAAGGCATGCGGTTCGCCGACCGGTACATCGCGAAGGCCCGCATCGACAAGATGCGGAGCGACCTCGCCGCAAAGCGTCAGGACATCGAACTGCGGCGAGAGAAGCTGGACGCCGAACTCCGCGCGCTGGAAGCGCAGGAGGCCATCCTGGCCGACCTTCTCGCCGGGGCTAACGGCACCGGCGCGTCCGAAAAGGAATCGGAGAAGGCCCCGGCAAAGG
>JBHELH010000331.1:0-4162 GCA_046263215.1 Gemmatimonadaceae bacterium
AGGGCGTGTTCAAGGTGAATCCCGGCTCCTTGCTCCTCGCCTTCCAGCGCATGGAGCGCGACGGGCTGATCGACGCCGAATGGCGCCTCAGCGAGAACGGCCGGCGGGCCAAGTACTACAGCCTCACCAAAAAGGGGCGAAAGCGTCTCAAGCTCGAGACAGAGAGCTGGCAGCAGCGCGTCGCCGCGATCGCGCGCCTGCTCGAGGCTTGAGCGACGATGTCCCTGTGGCGCCACGCGAGGTCAGGGTTGCGTTCACTGCTTCGCAAGGACCTCGTCGAGCAGGAATTGAACGATGAGCTCGAGCACTATCTGGCGATGGCTGCGCGCGAGAACGTCCGTCGGGGTATGCCGCCCGAGGCCGCGCAGCGCGCGGCCCGCGTGCAGATGGGCGGCGTCGAGGCGACCAAGACTCAGGTCAGGTTGGGCGGTTGGGAAGCGGCGGTCGAGACGGTAGCGCAGGACGTGCGCGTTGCGGCGCGGGGACTTCGGCGGGCGCCTGTCTTCACGGCCGTCGCCGTCGCGTCGCTGGCCCTCGGGATCGGCGCGAACACCATCATGTTCAGCGTCCTCAACGCTGTGATGTTCCGGCCCCTCCCATACCGCGACGCCGACCGGCTTGCGCTGATATGGACGGATGACGCCCGCCGCGGCCTGCACCGCGAAGGCACCGCGTACCTGACGATCGCGGACTGGCGGGCCCGGAATCGCAGCTTTCAGGACGTTGCGTACTTCGCGAGCCGGCGCGTGGCGACGATATCCGGCGATCGGTCGCTTGGCCGCGCCAGCATCCGCGGCGCGCACGTCTCCGCGAACCTCTTCGGCGTACTCGGCGTGGCGCCGCTGCACGGCCGTCTCATTTCGAGCGCCGACGAGCGCGACCGGGCGCTCGTCGCGGTGATCAGCTACTCCTTCTGGCAGCGTTGGTTCGCCGGTGCGCCGGACGTCATCGGCGCGACGCTCGTCCTCGACGACCCGGCGAGGGGCGGCGTTGCGAGCTATTCCGTGATCGGCGTCTTGCGCGCCGGGTTCTTTTTTCCGGACAGGGCGACGCACATCTGGACCCCGGCGACGACGTACCCGCGCTTCGATCGCGAGAGCACCGAGCGATTCGCGTCCTCGGCGCGTCGTTGGACGGCCGTCGGTAGGCTCGCGCCGGATGTCAGCTTCGAGGACGCGCGCGCCGATCTGAGTCAGCTCGGCCAGCACCTCGCGCAGCTTCATCCCACGAGTCTGCCCGACTTCCCGGGCTTTGGCACGACGGTGGTGCCGGTGCTGGACTCGATTGCCGGTACCAACCTGCAATCGGGGCTGTGGCTTCTGCTCGGTGGTGTCGCGGTGGTCCTGCTTCTCGTCTGCGCCAACCTGGCCAGTCTGCAACTGGCGCGAGGCGCCGCGCGTCAGCGCGAGTTTGCGGTCCGGCGCGCACTCGGCGCCGGCCGCGGCCGCATCGCGTCCCAGCTTATCGCCGAGAGCATGCTCCTGGTGCTCGTGGGCGGCAGTGTCGGAGCCGCGATCGCCGCATGGGGCACGCCGATTCTCGCGTCCGCGGCTTCAGCCTCTGTGCCGCGGATGGACGAAGTGAGCTTCGACTGGCGCGTGCTGGTATTTGTCGCGGGCGCGTCGATCGCGTCCGGCCTCGCGTTTGGCCTCGTGCCGGCGCTTCGCCTTTCCGCGACGGACGCCAATGAAACGCTGCGCGAAGGCAATCGCGGAACGGCGAGCAGCCGCTTGCGACGCAGTCAGGGGTTCCTCGTGCTCGCGGAATGTTCGATGGCGCTCGTGCTGCTGACTGGCGCCGGATTGCTGCTCAAGAGTCTGAATCGGCTGCAATCGGTAGATCCCGGCTTCGACCCGAGCGGCGTCCTCATTATGCGGCTGGAGTTCCCGTCCGAGCCGTCGGCGGATGGGGAGCGAACGCAGGCTTCGCACAGCGCCGTGACCCGCGCACGCGCCCGAGAGCAGTTGGCGCACGACCTGACCGTTCGCCTCCGGTCCATCCCCGGTATCCAGTCCGTCGGCTTCATAGATGACCTGTTCATCAGCGGCCAGGGGAACGAGTCGATCAGCATCCCAGGCCGTTCTTCGGACCAGAGCCCGGCCGGTGAGCTGAGCGAAGGCTTCGTCACGCCGGGCTTTTTCACGGCGATGCGCGTTCCGTTGCGTCGGGGACGCTATCCCACGCGCGAGGACGCAGCACAGAAGATCCAGGCGCTCTGGTCGCCGCCGAGCGGCAGCGCCCGATTGACGCTCACGGAGAGGGAGCGCTTGGCCGCTCCCGAACCCGTCGTAGTGAACGAAGCATTCGTTCGCCGGTTCTTTGCTGGTGAAGACCCTATCGGGAAGCGCTTCTACACCGGCCCGACAAGCAAGACGTACTGGTACGAGATCGTCGGCGTCGTCGGCGACATGCACCGTCAGGGGTTGGAGCGAACGGCTATCTCGCAGTACTACGGTCCTTACATCCCCTCGGCGAACGGACGCGCGGACTTGATCGTGCGGACCACGGGCGATCCGCTCGCTTTCGCGGCGACGCTCCGCAGCGAGGTGACTCGGGCGCTTCCTTCGGTCGCCGTTGTGAACGTCTCGACAGCCGAGGCGCAGCTCGGCGGATTCAGCGCGCGGCGGCAGCTCCAGACTTGGCTGTTGACGTCGTTCGCGACGCTGGCACTGGTGCTCGCCGCCGTCGGGATCTTCGGGCTAGCACATTACACGGTGGCGGAGCGGACTCGCGAGATCGGGGTTCGCGTGGCACTGGGCGCCACGCCCGGACACGTGTCGCGTCTGGTGATCACGCAGGGGATGCGGATGCCGGCGATCGGCATCGCGGTCGGCGTCACGGCGTCGGCGGGGTTGACGCGGATCTTGGCGCATCACCTCTACGAGGTGGAGCCGACCGACCCAGCGACGTTCGCGACTGTCGCGGGCGTGTTGGCGCTCGTGGCAGCGTCGGCGTGTTATCTGGCCGCCCGGCGCGCGGCGCGGGCCGATCCCGTTCAGGCGTTGCGTCAGGCATAGTCGACGCGACGCGTGAGAGCTTGGTCGTCTGAGGTCACGTTCACGCTTGGTGCGAGCGATCTTCGGATCCTGGATGAGCGGATGCGCCGGGTCGTGGAGTCAGGCGTGACACCCGTCCTGGTGGGCGCACCCTCCGAGGACATTCGCCTTCGCGGCGAGCTGGAGGTCCGGCGCTAGTCGATGCGGCTGTCGCGTCGCGGCGAAGGGGCCGCGACGGTAAGTATACCGTATGCCGAACTCAGAGATCCTGTGTGTTGGCGAGGTGCTTTGGGACGCGTTGCCGGCGGGGCTGTTCCTCGGCGGCGCGCCTTTCAACGTGGCCTGCCACCTGCGCGCCGCCGGCCTGCCGGCAACAATGGTGAGCCGCGTCGGCGTCGACCTCCTCGGCGAGGAGGCGCTGCGACGGCTGCTACGGTGCGGCGTCGGCACCGACCTCGTTCAGGTAGACCCGACGCTGCCGACCGGCTTTGTGCGGGTGACCGTCAACGGCGACGGCGGCGATCCGAAGTACGAGATCGTCGAGCCGGCCGCGTGGGACGCCATCGCGCCGAGCGACGCGCTCTTCCGGCGCGCGGCCGACGCGCGGGCCGTCGTCTTCGGCAGCCTGGCCCAGCGCAACGCGGTCACCCGGGGGACGATCGAGCGCCTGCTGGAGACGGAGGCGCTGAAAGTGTTCGACGTGAACCTACGTCCCCCATACGACGACCGGGACGTCGTCTGCCGGTCGCTCCAGTGCGCCGACGTCATGAAGATGAACGACGACGAGATGCGGCGCCTCGCTGCCTGGTTCGACCTGCGTGGAGGCCCGCGGGAGATGGCCGCGGCCCTAGCAGAGGCATTCGCCTGCCGCACCGTCTGCATTACCCGCGGCCGCGACGGGGCAGCGCTGTGGCGGGAGGGGCGGTGGATCGAGCACCCCGGCTTCGAGGTCGAGGTGCGAGACACGGTAGGTGCCGGAGACGCCTTCCTGGCCGTCCTCTTGGCCGGTTTCCTCACGGGGGCGGAAGACCGGGCGCTGCTGCGACACGCGAACCTGATTGGCGCGTACGTCGTGACGCAGTTCGGCGCCGTGCCGGCAGATCAGCCGGCGACAGCAGCACATCGCCTCAGCGCGGACGAGCGCGCGGCACCACCGACGATGCCGC
>JBHELH010000332.1:0-8352 GCA_046263215.1 Gemmatimonadaceae bacterium
GCGCACCGCGCCGCTGTGGGGGCTGCGGCTGATGCGCCAATTCCTGAACGGCCAGTCGCTGCTACTGCACGACGGCCGCGCGCGCAGCGTGGAAGAGGCGATCCTGCTCCACGGCGGCGAGGCGAGAGCGGTCCGCGACGCGTTCGCGGCGCTGAGCCCCGCGCAGAGGCGGGCGCTGCTCGACTTCGTGGAGTCCAGGTGAGTCGATCCCCGGCGACACTCGATCGCCGCGAGTTCGTGACGACGTGCGCCTGCCTGCTCGCGGGCGGACTCGTGTCGGCCTGCGCTTCGCTCGCCGCGCGCCCGGTGCCCATCAGCGACGGACGCGTGCGGCTCGTCTTGGCAGAGCACCCGGAGCTCACGCGACCCGACGGCGCGCTCAAGATCCTCCCCGACGGCGCGACCAATCCGCTCTACGTGCTGCGGCTCGAGGGCGATCAGTTCGCCGCGCTGTCGCCGATCTGCACGCATCAGGGATGCACGGTCGACATCCAGGGCCCGCGCCTCGTCTGCCCCTGTCACGGCTCGACCTACGACCGCGACGGTACCGTGCTGCGAGGACCCGCGGAGCGGGCGCTCACCCGGTTCAGCGCCGCAGTGTCCGATGGCGTGCTCGTGATCGACGTCGGAGCGCGCGGATGACGACCGGACGCCGCTCCTCGACCGTGCTCGTGCTCGTGCTGCTTGCTTCGCTCCTCGCACTACCCGCGCAGGCGCAGCAGCGCGACACGCTCCGCGCGCGGCGGGACACGGTGCGCGCCGACACGACGCGCCCATTCGTCCGCGGCGGCATCTACGACAAGCCGTTCCAGACCCGGCTGCTCGGGCGGACCGCGGTCGGCGGCTACGCGGAGGCTCACGCGCGCTACGAGCGGATCGAGGGGCTCAAAGATGACGCGGGGTTCGAGGCCAAGCGCTTCAACCTGTTCACGAGCACGCGCGTCAGCGACTTCGTGCGCCTGGGCGCGGAGCTGGAGTTCGAGGACGGCGCGCGCGAGATCAAGCTGGAGTTCGCCGCGATCGACGTGCTCATTCATCCCGCGCTCGCGCTGCGCGGGGGGATGATCCTTTCGCCCCTCGGCAAGTTCAACCTCTCGCACGACAGCCCGCTCAACGAGTTCACCGACCGGCCGCTCGTCTCGACGGAGATTCTCGGTGTCGCGCTCTCCGAGCCCGGCTTCGGTCTGCTCGGTCAGGTCGGAATCGGGCGTCGCGGCGCGCGTCTCACCTACGAGATTTACGGGACGAACGGGTTTCACGACGGGCTGATCACGGACTCGGAGGAGGGCACCCGCATCCCGCTCGGTCGCGGCAATTTCGAGGACAACAACGGCTCCCCCGCCATCGTCGGCCGCATCGCCTGGAGCCCCACACTCGGCTACGAGCTGGGCGTCTCGGGACACCACGGCGCCTACAACATCTTCAACGAGGAAGGAACGCAGGTCGACGAGCGCCGCGACCTGTCGATCCTGGTCCTCGACCTCGAGGCACGGCTATTCGGCGTGCAGGTGAGCGGCGAGGGTGCCCTCGCGACCATCGACGTGCCGGCGGGTCTGTCCGGGATCTACGCATCGCGCCAGCACGGCGCCTACGTCGAGGGAGTGCGCGAGCTCGGTCGGGGGTGGGTGCGGACGATGCCGTCGTCGTCTTTCGCGCTCAAGGCGCGGCTCGATTACGTCGACTTCGACGCGCAGCTGCCCGGCCAGACGGCGGGGCAGGTCACGGTCGGACTCAACTTCCGCCCAACCCAGGATACGGCGCTCAAGCTCGACTACGTGCGCGGGCGCGGACGCGACCGGTTCAACAACCTCGCCGAGCACGCGTTCGTACTGGCGTCGCTGGCGACGTACTTCTGAGACTGCAGGGTGGAGGGTAGAGGGTAGAGGGTGGAGGAGGCGTTTGCAGTCCACGGGACCTCCCCTCACCGAGTCCCCGAGTGCGCTCGCTCCACCCTCTACCCTCCACCATCCACCCTCAAGGAAGCTTGTAGTACTCCACCCGCCCGTCATTCAGCCTCGGCACCGCCAACACTCCCCGTTTCGTGTCGACCCCGAAGTCTGCCGGCGACGGGAGGTTTCGGATGAATGGACGCATCGTGCCGTTCTCGACGATGTGCACGGCGCTGTCGGCCCAGCTCGAGACGTAGACGCGGCCGTTCACGATCTCGACGCCGTCGTACATGCCGGGGCCCGTGGCGAACGGTTCTGGCAGCGCGCCGGGGCGCCAAGTCTGCAGCTCCTTGCCGCCGAACGGGGCCAGAATGAAGCGCGTGTTCGCGGAGTCGAATGCGATTCCGTTCGGCTGGGCAAGGCGCTCGCCTTTGACCTCCTCGGTCATCGCTCGCCCGGCGAGCCGGTAGACCCGGTCGCCCCCAGTCGTCATCTCGCCGGCCGCGTCGAAGGAGACGCCCGTGTCGGTGATGTAGAGCGCGCCGTCACTGCCGACAACGACGTCGTTGAGCAGGCGCACGCCCTTCGACCAGAAGCCGACCGCGGCGACGAACTTCCCGGTCCGCTTGTCGAAGCCGCGCAGGATGTCGATGTCGGCCACCCAGAGCGTGTCGCCCTGGATCGCCATTCCCTTCGGCGCGTGGAGGAAGATCCCATCCTGGCCGCCGGCGACGAAGATCTCCGCTCGACCCGGCTGCGCAGCGCTGACGCGGCCGATCCAGCCGTTGTTGTCCTTCCGCGCCGGGTGTCCGTTGATGTTCGCGACGAAGAACACGTCGAGGTCGGCGTCGTAGCGGACAGCCTCCGGCGCCTGAAGCCCCTGCGTGACGCCGACGGAGGTCGCGCTTGCTCCACTCCCGCCACGCCCGGCGGCCGTCTTGGCCGGCGCTTCCGCCGTACTCGGCGCGCGCTTCGCGGCGTCGACCGTTCCGCTGCTCGCCGACGGCCTGCCGTCCTCTGCCGGGGCGCACGCCGCGGCGGCAAATGTCGCGAGGAGCAAGATCGGTGGTACGCAGCGGCGCATGTGGCCTCGAGTGCGAGTCTGAGCAACGAATAGCAGAACGGCCCCGAGAGCGCTACGCCCTCGGGGCCGTTCCCGCGGTTGGCGCATCCGGGGCGCCTCCGCTAGGAGTCGGTCGCTACGGCTTGATGTGGATCGCCGACCAAGGCTGGACCGCGCGCCAGATCTGATCGATCTCGCCGTTCGTCACGGCGATGCATCCCTCCGTCCAGTCGGCGAGCACGTGCGAGGGGCCAAGCTTCGCCTGATGCGACGGCAGACCATGAATCATGATGTTGCCGCCGGGGTGAACGCCCAGCCTCGCGGCGCGCGCCACGTGAGCGGAATCCGGGTAGGATATCGCGAGCGACTTGTAGAACTTGCTGAACGGGTTCCGTCCGATGACGTAGAACACACCCTCGGGCGTCCGGTAGTCGCCGATCGAGACCTTGTCGCCGACCGGGTTCCGGCCGAGGGCGACGCGATACTTCCGGACGGGAACGCCGCGGTAGTAGAGGGTCAGGCGCCGCTCTCCCTTCTCGACCACGATGCTGTCCGCGAGGAACTTGCCGGGTAGCTCCATTGGCCAGTCGGCGGCAGCCGGGATCGGGACCGTCGCCGTCGGAGTTACCCAGAGAGGGGCGTCGGGGAGCGGAACCGCCGGAGTAGCAGCGTCCCCCGGAGTCGGCGCAGTCACTGGCGCGACCGGCGACGCGGCGACCGTCTTCGGCATCGACTTGGACGCGTTGACGCGGGTGCTGTCGGCGCGAGTGGCGTCGGCAAGATCCAAGGCACTCTGCGGGGTGCCTTGGGACGCGCCTAGCAATGCTGCAACGCTGGTAGCGACGAGGAGCGCAGCCGTCACCGTCGAGTACCTACTCGGGAGGATGTAGAGCTACTTCGCCATGGTCCAGTAGAAAAGACCCGGGCGAGGCGGACACGAATATACATCTGAACAGATTCCCAAGTCCAGCCACTGCGGTGCATCCCGCCGGAACCAATAAGCAGGACTCGGGCCCATGGAGCGACGCACCAGGGGAGTGGCGGGCAACCAACCAAACATGGCCCGGGGTCCTGGGTCCAGGGCCTGGATACCGACTGTGATCCAGATCCCAAAACGAGGCTCGAACGCCAGGGCCGTAGACCTCTGCTGTGCCGTTTCAGCCTCCTCGGGGTCGCCCGGGCAGAGCGTCCGTGAGGCGCGTTACCTAGGCTCTCCGGAGGCGTCGGGGTTTCGATATGTCGACGTCGGAGATCAGGCCGGCGTTCAGCGAGGCGTGCCGCGGCGGTCCGTGAGCACCACTGAAGCGATGTCGCTGATCGCGTCGGGCCCGAGGGAGGCCACCGTCGGCCGCCCGAGCAACGCGAGCGTCCGCTCGACCTCCGCGCGGAGGAGCGCGAGCACGTGCTCGACGCCGCGCTGACCGCCGACGGCGAGGCCCCATAGGTACGGCCGCGCGATGAGGACGGCGGTCGCGCCGAGGCAGAGTGCCTTGACGACGTCGGATCCGCGGCGAATGCCGCCGTCTATGAGAATGGGGATGCGACCTCCGGCCGCATCCACGACGCGTGGCAGGGCGAAGAGAGTGGGCTCGGCGCCGTCGAGCTGCCGGCCTCCGTGGTTCGACACGATGATTGCCGCCGCTCCGTGCTCGACGCTGAGGGCGGCGTCCTCGGGCGCGGCGACGCCTTTGAGGATGATGGGGAGCTTCGTGATCGACCGCAGCCATGCGACGGCGTCCCACGTCAGCGTCGGGTCGAACTCGCGCGAGATGAAGGCGTTGAGGCCCGAGCCGGTCACGCCCTCCGGGAACCGCGCCTGCCGCAGCCCGATGAAGTTCGCCATCTCGATACCGGCAGGCAGGCGAAACTGGTTTCGGAGGTCGCGCTCACGGTTCCCCTGCACGGGGACGGTGACCGTGAGGCAGATCGCGCGACACCCCGCGCGCTCGGCGCGCTCGACGAGCTCGCGGGTCAGTCCGCGGTCGCGGAAGACGTAGAGCTGCAGCCAGAGCGGTCCGGGCGCCGCGGCGGCGATGTCGTCGACGGAATAGGTCGAGAGCGTGCTCGCGATGAGCAGTGTCCCGGCGGCGCGAGCGGCGCGTGCCGTCGCCAGCTCGCCGTCCGGGTGCGCGAGCCGCTGGAACGCCGCCGGCGCGAGCGCGACGGGAAACGCGAGCCGCTCGCCGAGCAGCTCGACGCTCACGTCGACGTGGCTGACGTCGATCATCACGCGCGGCCGCAGATAGAACCGCTCGTAGGCGGCGCGATTGGCTCGCAACGTCACCTCGTCCTCCGCGCCGCCGGCGTAGTAGTCGTACACAGCCCGCGGAAGCGTGGCGCGCGCGGCCTCTTCGTACGCGTCGAGGCTCCACGGGGTGACGGCGGGTTTTTCCTCGGCCGGTCGAAGGTCGCGGGTCGCCATACTGGGCAAGCATCTGCGGTCGGGGGGGCGGTTCGTCAATAGGGGTTGGCGAAGGGCGTTGCTCGTTCTTGGGGAAGAGCGGGGAACAGCGCGCACGCGGATGGCCGCGGATCGGCGAAGGGCGATGGCGCGGATGGCCCCTCGGCTCTCGTGCCTCCACACCGCCACGAGCCCGGACGACGCTTTGGCTACACCCCCGGGACGCCCCGGCCCACCGCCTATGCTGTCATCCCGCAGGAGCCGGGTGCCCGCCGAAGGCGGGCGGGGAGCGAGCGAGTGCGGGGCACCCGCGCAGCGGGTCGTCTACTTGCACTGCTCTGTGGCCGGCGCCGTCAGAGTGGAAGTAGATCCCGACAGGCGCTCTCGCGCCTGCGGGATGACAGACGGGGCGGGCCGGAGCGTCCCGGCGGTGTAGCAAAGGTCTTGTCGGGCCTGTGCAGGGCGGCCCGAGAGCGCAGGAGCTATCCGCGCATTTCGCCGTTCATCGATCCGCGCTCGTCCGCGTGCGCGCTCTTCCCGCTTCCGCTCTTACAACAGACTCCTCACCCACAACACACTGAACGCCCCGTAGAACCCCGCCATCGCCACCAGCGCGACACGCCGCCAGAGTGGTGGCCGGATCTGGGGTGGGAGGAGGCGTGTGTTCACGTACAGCAGGTGCAGTGAGGCAATCACCAGCACGACGCCGGCGATGTTCGCTCCGAACTGGAGCAGCGCGATCGGCCGCGCCAGCGCGAGAGCTACGACACCCCAGCCGACGACGGCGGCGAGTACCGAGTAGTAGATCACCCGGACGTCCCCGCCGCGCCACGCGCGAACGCGGCGGCTTCCCGTCCAGAGAATGTCGGTGATCGCGCGCGCCATGCCTTCGACGATGTCGAGCTGCGTCTTGAAGAGGATCCACGCGCCCATGACCGCGACGGTGGCGGCGACGAAGGGGCCGGCCTTCGCGCCCATCGCTTCGGCGAGCGCGGCGCCGATGCCGAGGCCGCGGATGTCGCGGCCGTGCGGGAGGAACGTGACGTAGAGCAGTCCGGGGAGCGTCATGCCGAGGAGCGCGCCAGTGAAGAAGACACCCCATTGGTCGGCGCGCACGATGCGCCACCAGCCGCGCCAGCGCGTCATCGCCTCGGCCGTCGGAGCGAAGGTGAACCCCGTGTGCGCGAGGTGGACGCGCTTGCCGCCGACGGCCGCCGGGATGTAGCCGGCGACCTGTCCCATGCCGTATCCCTTATCCCGCGCCCAGTTGGAGAGCGTGATGTTGCTCACGCCCCCGGCGCCCGAGTAGGCCGCGAACGCGCCGAGTAAGAAGAAGTCGGCGCCGGTGGGAACGAATCGAAAGCTCCTCGTGTCGAGATCGAAGCCCACAAGCCCCGCCGCGGCCGCAGCCCACGTGCGCGGCGCGACGAACAGTAGCGCGAGCGTGAGCAACGTCCCGAGGATGCACGCGATCATGATCCAGTTCAGGATCTCGAGCGTGCGCTCGATGCGGCGGCCGACAAGCAGAACGCTCACCGTGGCGAGGAAGGTGGCGACGCCGATCCAGTACACGGCTTGCGCGTCGCCCGGACTGGCGAGCCTCCCCGCCGAGAGGAAAAAGACCGCCCCCGCGGCGTTCGCCGCCCACGCGGGCCAGCCGGACTGCAGGAAGTAGAGCAGGGCGTAGATCCACGCCCACGCGCTTGGCCCCGGAGGGGTGCGCATGAAGCCCGTGAACGCCGGCTCGCCGGTCGCGACCGTGTACCGCATCAGCTCCATGTTGAACACGGTCTGCAGAAACACGGCGGCCGTCGTCACCCACAGCAGCGTGAGGCCGTAGCGCACGAACGCGGTCGGGCCGAGCAGAAACTCGCCGCTGCCGATCGAGACGCCGAGCACGATGACGCCCGGACCGACGACGGAGAGCCACTGCAGCCCCTTGGGCCGAGGTGGCGGTGGGAGCTCGGCGGCGGCCCAGGGGCTCAGCTTGTGAGCTTGTGGGCTTGTGGGCTTGTGAGAGGCGGCTTCGCCGCGACGATCTCGGTCGGTCACACGGAGCTACGGCAGTTCCCCACAAGCTATCAAGCGCACAAGCTCACAAGCTCTCTCACCCGTTGGGTGGACCCCGGAACATGAAGTACACCGCCCCCATGATGCACAATGCCGCCCACAGGTAGTCCAGCCTGAGGGGCTGTCGCATGTAGTAAACGGCGAACGGGGCGAAGACCGCCAGCGCGATTGCCTCTTGAAGGACCTTGAGCTGCGGCAGCGTCATCACGGTGTACCCGACGCGGTTCGCGGGCACTTGCAGCAGATACTCGAACAAGGCGATGCCCCAGCTCGCGACGGCGGCGACATACCACTTGCGGTCGTTCAGCGTTTTCAGGTGACCGTACCACGCGTACGTCATGAAGACGTTCGACAGCGTGAGAAGGACGATCGTGCGGAATGCGTGGGGCATGCTGGACGGCTTGTGGGCTTGTGGGCTTGTGGGCTTGTGAGCTTGTCAGGCGGCCCTTCGCAGCTGACACCTTCGAGACGCGCGCGAGGGCCCGGCAGTTACGGACAACCCCGCAAGCTCACAAGCCCACAAGCTCACAAGCTCTCACGCTCACAAGCCCGGTCGGGGCGGCTCCGCTGGGTCGGCGCCCGCCCGCTCCGACAGCAGCTTCGCCGTGAACCGCTGTCCCTCGGCCACACGCTCCATCTCGATCGCGACGTCGTCGACCGCCTGCTGGAGCTGAACGAGGCGCATCTCGATGTTCTCGAGTTGCTCGTGCGGCATCGGCGGTGGGGGCTGGCGGCGGGAGAGCCATGCGCGTCCGAGGACGGCGATCACGAGACCGTTCACGATGATCCCGGCGACGGCGATCACCATGGTGTTCTCGTCCATGACGGGCTCCGGAAAGACGGTAGCGCTGCGTGACCGACATACTGCTGTACGGCGCTCCGCGCGTCCGGGTGTCAGGCCGTACACAAAGCCGTACACAGTCTCAACC
>JBHELH010000333.1:0-4984 GCA_046263215.1 Gemmatimonadaceae bacterium
CAGCCGTCATACCTTGACTATCTGGGTATCCACCCTCACTATACCCAGAGAATCTAGGTGAACGATGGCCGAGTCCACTGAGCTCCTGCACGGCACCCTCGACGCCCTGGTGCTCAAGACCCTCTCGTGGGGCCCGAGGCATGGGTACGCGATCGCGCGGTGGATCGAGGAGATCAGCGGCGACGCGCTGCGCATTGAGGAAGGGTCGCTCTATCCGGCGCTCTACCGAATGGAGCGCCGCGGGTGGATCGAGGCGGAGTGGGGGCTCTCGGAGAACAACCGCAAGGTGAAGTTCTACCGACTCACCGCCGCCGGCCGCGAGCGACTCGCCGTCGAGACCGAACAGTGGAGTCGGTTCACGACGGCAGTGTCGAAGATCCTGCTGCCGGCGCGTTGAGAGCATGCCGGCGCTCGGCCGTTTCGCCCGTCAGCTGCGACACCTGCTCTGGAAGCCGCCCGTCGAGCAGGAGGTCGACTCTGAGCTGACGTTCCATCTGGAGATGCGCACGCGCGAGTACGTCGCGCGGGGCATGGACCCCGACGCCGCGCGTACCGAGGCGCTGCGCCGCTTCGGCAACGTCGACCGGATCAACGCGACCTGCCGCGACATCGGCAGACGGAGGGATGTGGAGATGCGCCGCACCGAGTTGCTGGCCGAGCTGCGTCAGGACTTCACGTACGCACTGCGTTATCTGCGCACGAATCCCGCCTTCGGCCTCGCGGCCGTGCTCACCCTCGCGCTCGGGATCGGCGCCTCGACGACGATCTTCGGGATCGCGAACGCGGTGCTGCTGCGACCGTTGCCCTTCAGGCAGCCGGAGCAGCTGGTTCGGATCTGGGAGACGAACCCCTCGAGCGACCAGTTCTCGGCGTCGGACCCCAATTACCTCGACTGGCGCGCGCGGACCCGGAGCTTCGCCGAGATGGCGGCGTACCGGTGGGGGAGCATGAACCTCGTCGGCAGCGGGGAGCCGGAGCAGCTCACCGTCATCGGCGTCACGCACACACTCTTCCCACTGCTCGGCGTCTCGACACGACACGGGCGCACGTTCACGGCCGACGAGGACCGGCCGGGTGGCGCGACGCGTGTCGTAGTCCTCACCGACGGCCTCTGGCAGCGACGCTTCGGCGGCGACCCGGGCGTCGTCGGACGCACGCTGACGCTCGACGGACGCCCCTACACCGTAATCGGGGTGATGCCGGCCGGGCTCCGATTCCTTGACGACGCGGAGCTCTGGTACCCACTCGCACCCGATCCGACGTCCAATCGGTCGAATCACACACTCGGCGTCGTCGCCCGACTCCGGCCGGGTGTGACGTTGGACCAGGCCAGCGCCGACATGCGCAGCGTGGCGAGGCAGCTCGCGCAGCAATACCCCGAGAGCAACGGTGAGTGGGGGGTTCGCCTCGCGAGCTTCCGCGATTGGCTGATCGGACCGGAGGTACGAGACCGCATCGTAGCGCTGCTCGTCGCCGTCGGACTGCTGCTGCTGATGGCCTGCGTCAACGTCGCGAACCTGCTTCTCGCGCGCGCAAGTACGCGACGCCGGGAGATGGGAGTGCGCGCGGCGCTCGGGGCGGGCCGCGGCCGCATCGCGCGACAGCTCCTCACCGAAGGGATGACGCTTTCAGTGCTCGGGGCGCTGGTCGGCGTCGCGCTCGCGGCGGTCGCGATGCCGGTGCTCCGGCGCGTCGGCGGCGACGCGGTTCCGCGGCTCGACGAGATGAGCCTCGACTGGCCGGTGGTCGCGTTCGCCGTCGCCGCGAGCGTCACGACCGGTCTGCTCTTCGGCCTCGCGCCTGCCGTGCACGCGTCGCGCGCGGCGCTGCACGACGTGCTCCGCAGCGGGACACGCGTCGCCGGCACAGGGCGGCTGCGCGGTACGCTGGTCGTCGGCTCGATCGCGTTGGCGATGCTGCTCCTGGTCGGCGCGGGGCTCGTCGCGACGAGCTTCGTTCGGCTCATGCGTGTCGACCCCGGCTTCGATCCCGAGCACGTCCTCGTCGCGTCGATATCGCTGCCGCCCGAGCGGTACCCGAACGACCAGATCGCCGCGTTCCACGAGCAGGCGATGGCGCGCATCAACGCCGTTCCGGGCATTCGGGCCGCGGGGATGATCAACATCGCGCCGTTCAGCGGCGGGAGCACGGCGATCCCATTCACGGTCGTCGGGCGTCCGCCCGCCCGGCCCGGCGAGTACTCGCAGGCGGCGTGGCGCAGCGTCACGCCCGGCTACTTCGAGGCGCTCGGCATTCGGCTGCGGCGCGGCCGGCTGCTGGAGGAGTCCGACGCCGCGAAGGGGCCGCCCGTCATCGTCATCAGCGACAGCATGGCCCGCGCCTTCTGGCCGGGCGAGGACCCGATCCGGCGGCAGATCCAAACGCAGGGGAGCCAGAGAGCGTTCACCGTCGTCGGCGTCGTCACAGACGTCCGCACGCAGACGCTCGGGGACGAGCCGGAGCCGGTCATGTACTTCTCGTACCGCCAGGTGTCCTGGCGGTCGATGTGGCTCGTCGTACGCGCGGTCGGCGCACCGGCATCCGTCGCCGGCGCCGTGCGCCGCGAGATCTGGGCGATCGACCGGACGCTCCCCATCGCCAACGTGCAGCCGCTCGAGGAGCTCGTCTCCGAGGTCGCCGCGCAGCCGCGGTTGACGATGATGATCTTCGGACTCTTCGCGTCGGCCGCGCTCGCGCTCGCGGTCATCGGCGTCTACGGCGTCGTCGCCTATTCCGTCTCGCAGCGCACGCGCGAGTTCGGCGTCCGCATGGCCCTCGGCGCGCAGCCCGCGCGCATCGTGCGCGGCGTGCTCCGCCACGGTCTCGGCCTCGCAGCGTTCGGGATCGCCATCGGGCTCGCCGCAGCCTACGCGCTGACGCGCTTCATCGCCGCGATTCTCTACGGCACCGAGCCGACCGACGTCGTCACCTACGCCGGCGTGTCGCTCCTTCTCGCCGCGTGCGCCGCGCTGGCGAGCCTCGCCCCCGCGCGCCGGGCGTCGCGCGTGGATCCGGTGCAGGCGTTGAGGTACGAGTGAGGGTTGAGGGTGGAGGGTTGTGGGTAGAGGGGCTTTGGATTGCTCCACCCTCCACCCTTCACCCTCCACCCTCTCAGTGCAACGCTTTCCTAATCGCCGGCTCCAGCTTCTGGTCCCCGCCGAGCCCCGTGTAGACGACCTTTCCCGTGCGGTCGACCACGACGATGTAGGAGGTCGCCGGGACGTCGTAGGCGCCGGTCGCGTTCCCGCGGCGGTCGTAGAGCTGGTCCCCCGGCATCCGATGCCGCTGTACGTAGCGCTTCGCGAGCGCCGGGGACTGGTTGACCGATACGGCGACGCCGACGAACTTGACGCGGTTGCCGTACTTCGCGTGCAGCGCCTTGAGCTGTGGCTCGAGCTCCTTGCAGTTGCCGCACCACGTCGCCCAGAACTCGAGCAGCACGGGCGTCTTCCCCACGTACCGCGCCAGATCCGCCGGCTTCCCGTCCAGCGTCTCCACCGCCGCCGCCGGCGCGCGCGCACCGACCTCGATACCGGATTCCTGGGCGAGAAGCGCAGCGCCAAGGGGACGAAGGGCTACAGCGGCGACGAGCGTCGCGGCGGCAACACCCCAATGAAGCGCGCGCAGCGCGCCGACCGAACTGCTGATAGCTGATAGCTGATAGCTGATAGCGTGCGGGCGTAGCCCGCACCGATAGCTGATAGCGTCCGCGCGTAGCGCGGACCGATAGCGGATAGCGTTGTTCTTCATATGATCAACTGCCCCATCTTGAAGAGGTAATACTCCGCCGCACCGATCATCAGCAGCGCAAAGAGCCGCTTCACCCAGAGCATCCACGTGCCCGCGCGCGGCAGACGTGCGATCGTGCCCGACGAGAGGCCGACGACGACGAGCAGGGTGCACATGCCGAGCGAGAAGACGAACAGGTAGAGAAACCCGAGCGCCGCGCTCTTCGTCGTCGCCACCCACGTCAGCACCGCCGCCATGACCGGCGCCCCGCACGGCGCGGCGACGAGCCCGGACATTGCCCCCATCACGAACGCGCCCGACGCGCGGCCCGCCGTGCCCGCGGTCGCCGCGCGCTGCGCGAGTGCCGCGGGCAGTCGGATCGGAATGACGTCGAGCGACGCGAGCGCCGCTAAGAGGAGCACGTTCGCCATCGCGAAGTAGAGCCACGGGTTGGTACTCACCGCGCCGAAGAGCGTTCCCGTCATGCCGGCGATGAGGCCGAGGGTCGCGTAGACGCCGGCCAGACCGACGACGTAGCAGAGCGTGAGGAAGAGCGGCCGCCAGCGGCGGCTGCGTCCCGCGTCCCCCGTGCCGCGCCCCTCGACCGATTGACCCCCGATGATCGCTGCCGTGATCGGGATCATCGGGTAGATGCACGGGAGGGTGCTCGCGAGCACGCCCCCAGCGAAGACCAGCGGCAGCGCGAGCGCTGGCCGCGTGGAGAGTAAGGTGGGTAAGTCGCTGAAATCCAAGCCTGTTAACGTCGAGGCGGCCTCGAGCGTCTAACATGCGACGTTCCCATCCGCCGAGGGCCACCGGTATGCGTCTCAAAGCTACACATCGCCGTTGTCGCACGCTCGCGTTGCTCTGCCTCGTCACGCCGATCCCCGCGCTGGCGCGCGCGCAGAGCGGCCAGGCGGGACACGGGCAGCACGACCACGGTGGTGCAAAGGCGGCGCCCGCGCCGGCCAAGCCGACGGCGCGCAGCCCGGCCGAAAAGCCTGAGCGCGACCAGGTCGTCGGCGCGGCCGACGCGTCGATGGGTGGCCACGACCACGGCGACATGAACTCCCGGTTCCACATGGAGATGACGCCGACCCGCTCGGCGACGCGCGAGGACTCGGTCAAGGCGGAACGTCTGCTCGGCGAGTTGCGCGACGCGATCGCGAAGTACCGCGACACGGCGGTCGCGGTGGCCGACGGCTACAAGATGTTCATGGCCAACGTGAAGACGCAGCGCATCTACCACTTCACG
>JBHELH010000334.1:0-4553 GCA_046263215.1 Gemmatimonadaceae bacterium
CGACCGCGGAGCGATCCGCGGCATCCGCGGCACCCGCCGAATCCGCGTCGCAGGCAGTTGCAGTTCACGGCCACCGCCGTCGCCCTTCCCCGGTACCCCCCGACACTCGCTCGCTCCGCTCGCTCCCGCGGGATGACAACCTAGGGACCGCTTGCTTGAGGCCTGACCGTCCGTATTCTGGACGCTGACTCTCCTTCCCCAGAAGGCTTCGCGGATGCGCCTGGCGAACCGCGGCGTGATCAAGGAAGGGCACTGGGCGGACGTGATGATCTTCGATCTCGAGGCGCTCGACGACCGGGCGACCTACGAGCGTCCCATGGAGTTCCCAACGGGGATCGAGTACGTGATCGTCAATGGCGTCGTCACGATCGAGAAAGGGCGGCACACGGGGGCGAGGGCGGGGAAGGTCTTTACGGGCCGGGATGGGTGGGGAACCCGTAGGGCTGAAGGGCGTCAGGGCGGCGGCGTTGCTCGTTGCGCACGCGGACGAGCGCCGATCGGCGGCCGGCGGTGGCCGCGGATCGCTCCGCGCCCCCCTCGGGGCTCCGAGCCGCCACGAGCCGGGACAACTGCTTGTGGGCCGCAGATGAACGCAGGTCCCACTACCGGCCGGAGTCCCTTCTACCGCCGGCCCGCTGAAAAGACCTTGGCTACACCCCCGGGGGGCCACGGAGCGAGGAGGCTAGCCCCCGCGGCTAGTAGCGTCCCGGGGGTGTAGCAAAGCGGTTCAAACGGGCCGGCGGTAGGAGCCGGCTCGCGGGTGGTGGGACCTGCGTCCATCTGCGGCCCAAATCATCGTCCGGGCCCGTTGCGGTGAGGAGCGCCGCCCGCCACCCGGCCCGATCCGCGCCGTACATCTGCGGCCATCCGCGCGCGCCACGGCCAACGCCTTTCCTAACTTCCTCCCGCCACCATCGCCCCCGCCACCTCCTTCACCAGCTTCGCACACACTGGCGCCGTCAACCCGATCGGGTCCTGACTCGGATTGAACTCGACGACGTCCGCACCGACGATCGCGCCCGCCAGCGACTGGATGACCGTCAGCACCTCGCGAACGCTCAGCCCCCCGGGCTCACGGTGCGAGACGCCCGGCGCGAACGCGGGATCGAGAGCGTCGAGGTCGATCGAGAGGTAGACCGGTTCGCGAACCTGCGGGCGCGCGCCGGCCACCCACGCCCGCATGTCGATCACCTCGACCCCATGGCGGTCCGCCCCCGCGCGTTGGAGAGCGTTCATCGTGCGGATGCCGACCTGGACGAGGCGGTCGGCGAGGCGCTCCTCCATCACCCGCGCGAAGGGGCACGCGTGAGAGAAGCGGTCCCCGTCGAACTCGCCGTAGAGGTCCGGGTGCGCGTCGAAGTGGAGGACCGTAAGTCGCGGGCACGTTGGGCGGAGCGCTCGCAGCACGGGATACGTCACCGAGTGATCCCCGCCGAGCGCGATCGGCCGCCCGCTGTCCTCGATCACACGCCGGATCCCGGCCTCGATCGCGCCGCGCACGTCTGTCGTGTTCGCGAGGTCGACGTCGCCGGCGTCGGCTAGCACCGCGCCGGCGTCGACGAGCGCTTCGCTCCATGAGTTCGACGCCGGGGACGCGAGTGCCTCGCGGACTGCCTTCGGCGCCGCGGCAGCGCCGCGCCGGAACGATGAGCTCGCGTCGTAAGGCAACCCGATGAGCGTCGGGCGCTCGGCGCTCATCCGGCGGCCGTGCGGTCGAGCATCCAGAGAGTGCGCTCGCCCCCGCGCACCCGCGCGGCAGGGAGCTCCGGCGCCGCGCCCGAGAGGATCCGCGACACGGCATCGCGCTTCTCCTCACCCGCGCACAGGATGAGGACGAGGCGCGCGCGATTCAGCACGCTCAGCGTGAGCGTCACACGTTCCCGGACCTTCGCCCCCGGCGGCGCGAGCGCCGGCACGGCCCACCGCTCCCGCTCCTCGAGCGCCGGGTCGCCGGGAAAGAGCGACGCTGTGTGCCCATCGGCTCCCACGCCGAGCAGCGCGACGTCGAACGTCGGTGCGTTCGCGTCCTCGCGAAACAACTCCGGCATCCGAGCGTCGTAATCCCGCGCCGCGGCGGTCGCCCCAAGCTCGCCCGCGACGCGGTGCACCCGTTTCGCAGGCACTGGAACGTGATCGAGTAGCGTCGCCCTGACCATCCCGTAGTTGCTCGCCGGGTCGTCCGGCGGCACGCAGCGCTCGTCGCCGAAGCACACGTCCGTGCGATCCCAGGGTATCGCATCCCGGTATTCGCCGCCGAGCAGCCCGTACACCGGCCGCGGCGTCTCCCCGCCAGCGAGCGCTATGACGAAGCGCCCGCGCCGCTCGACGGCCTCATTCGCCGCCCCGACGATCTCCCCCGCAGCCGCCCGCGCCGCGCCGGCCAGCGTCTCGTGAATCGAGACCGTACGCGGCGCGTCAGTCACCCTCACAAGCTCACAACCCCGCACCCGTCGTAACGTGCGGGGTCACAAGTGATTCCCGCCGCTCCGGAGCGGAGGCCCCATGCCCCAACCGGCTCCACTTCTCATCCTGCCGCGTCAGCAGTTCATCCGCTTCCGCCGGTCCCCAGCTCCCCGCCGGATACTCCGCGATCGGCGATCGGCTCTCCAGCAGCGGCGTGAACAGTCGCCACGCCGCTTCCACCTCATCCGCGTGCACGAAGAGTGTCTGATCCCCTTCCAGCACGTCCACGAGGAGCGTCTGGTACGCCTCGGGCAGCTCCGGATAGCGCTCCTCGTAGTAAAAGTCGAGCGGCAGCCGATCCAGACGCAGCGGCTTCCCCGGTGCCTTCACGTGGAAGTAGAGCTCGAAGCCTTCCCTCGGCTGGATCACCAGACGAAGCGTGTTCCGATGCACCTCCGCGCCGCCCATCGGCTGGAACAGCCACACCGGCGGCCGGCGGAACTTGACGATGATCTCCGTGAGCCGCTCCGGGAGCCGCTTCCCCGTCCGCACGTAGAACGGCACGCCCTGCCAGCGCCAGCTGTCCACGTCGAGCTTGATCGCGGCGTACGTCTCGGTGCGCGAGTCCTTCGGCACGCCCGGCTCCTCGCGGTACCCCACGACCTCCTTGCCGTCGAGCATGCCGCGGGCGTACTGCGCAAGCACGACGTCCTCGGGCGCGATGGGCCGCACCTGCTCGAGCGCCTTCACCTTCTCGCGCCGGATCGCGTCCGCGCTCATGTGCGGGGGCACGTCCATCGCCACCAGCGACACGAGCTGCGTTGCGTGGCTCTGGATGATGTCCCGGATTGCGCCGGCCTTGTCGTAGTACGCCGCCCGCCGCTCGACCCCGAGCTCCTCGGCGACGGTGATCTGGACGCTCTCGATGTGGTTGCGGTTCCAGAGCGACTCGAAGATCGCGTTCGCGAAGCGGAAGACGAGGAGGTTCTGGACCGTCTCCTTTCCCAGATAGTGATCGATCCGGTAGACCTGCGACTCGTCGTACCAGCGGTGCACGAGCCGGTTCAGCTCCCGCGCCGACTCGAGGTCGCGGCCGAACGGCTTCTCGATCACGATGCGCGTCCCCCCGGGACTCTGGTTCAGCCCCGCGTTGCCGAGCCCTTCGATCGTCGCGGGGAACGCGCCCGGCGGGATCGCGAGGTAGAACGCCCGGTTGGGCGGGATGCCGCGGGTGCGCTCGAGCTCCTCGATCCGCGCGCGCAGGCGCTCGAAGTCCTCGGCCCGCCCGTCGCCGGTGCCCTCGTAGAAGATCGACTGCTCGAGCCACCGGCCGGTGTCCTCGGGCGGCATGCCCTCCGCCTTCGCGACGGCCTCGCGCACCAGCGCGCGGTACGACTCGTCGTCCATCCCCGTGTCGCGCGCCAGCCCGAGGATCACGCAGTCGCTACACAGGAAGTAGTGCCGACGCAGCACCGCGAGTGCGGGGAGCAGCTTCCGCTGGGCCAGGTCGCCGGTCCCGCCGAAGATGGCGAACGTCCAGCACTGATGATGACGGCGCGTCATGTGTGCTTCACCGCGTGCCCGCCGAACTGGTTGCGGAGTGCCGCGAGCAGCCGGTCGGCGTACGACTCCTCGTCCCGCGAGCGCAGGCGCTGGATCAGCGCGAGCGTGATGACCGGCGCCGGCACGTCGAGGTCGATCGCCTCAGCGACCGTCCACCGTCCCTCGCCGGAGTCGGACACGTACGGGGCGATCCCCTCCAGCGTCTGGTCCTCGGCGAGCGCGCGCGCGGTGAGATCGAGCAGCCACGACCGCACGACGCTCCCGTGCCGCCAGACCTCGGCGACCGCGGCGAGGTCGAGGTCGAACTCCGCCTTGTGCCGCAGGATCGAGAAGCCCTCGGCGTACGCCTCCATCAGGCCGTATTCGATCCCGTTGTGCACCATCTTCACGAAGTGGCCGGCGCCGCTCGGACCCACATGTGCCCAGCCGCGGTCCGGCGCGGGGGCGAGCGTCTCGAAGATCGGCCGCAGCCGCTTGGCGGCACCGGGATCGCCGCCGACCATCAGGCTGTAGCCTTCGTCGAGCCCCCAGATCCCGCCGCTCGTGCCGACGTCGAGGAAGTGAATGCCGCGCGTGGCGAGCGTGGC
>JBHELH010000335.1:0-3503 GCA_046263215.1 Gemmatimonadaceae bacterium
ATCACCTCCGGCGGCCGAACGACGACGCGGACTGCGTACGGCCCGGCCATACCATCGAAGAAGACGTTCGGGCTGCCGACGTGGGCTGACGTGGCGACAGCCATCGCGAGGATGCCCGCCGCCGATGCTGCTCGACGCGCAATCATCGACGCACCCGACGCATCCATCGTCCCCACGCGAGCCCGGCGCGCGCTGAGACGCAGGCGTAGGCCAGCGCCACCGCGAGCCCGGCCCACAGCGCCGGTGACGTGAACGACTCGGGGCTGTAGAAGCGATAGTTCCGCGCGTTGCTGACCGCAGGGACCATGTACCCGAACTCGTCGGAGAAGAAGACCCAATTGCGCGCGGCCGGCGAGTGGAGGAAGTCCGCGAATGGCCACTGGACCGCGAGGAACGCGGCGAGGAACGCGGTTCCGTACACCGGCGCCTGCAACCAGTCGCGTCGTGACGGCGCATCGCCCTTCCCCGTCCGCTGCATCAGCAGGTCAATGACGATCGCCGGCGCGACGAGCAGCAGCGGGAACTGCATCGGCACCATGTGGTCGATCGGCCCGTAGATCGGGCCTAGCTTCGGCTCGGCCGGGAAGAGCGGCAGCACCCAGCCGGGGATCATCCGCGAAGCCATGTACACGAGCGCGATCGCCGTCGCCGCCCACCGCATCGTGGACGCGCGCGCGGTGGCGACGAGAACGACCGGATATGCGAGCGCGGAGACGCGGTAGAACGTCGAGCCGTGCTGGAAGCCGCGGAAGCTGTACTCGGTCGTGTAGATCGCGACCATCGAGAGGGCGAGGCCGGCGACGTACACGTAGAGGAGCTCGAGCCGCCGACCCCGGCCCTCATCGCCGGCGTCGCGGGCGCGGTTCTGCCATGCGAGGATCATCAGCAGCGCGCCGATCACGATCGCGTACATGCCGAGGCTGAGGACCGTGTGCGGGGGGCTGATGATCTTGACGTCGAGGCCGTAGGCGTTGTGCCACCAGTTGTCGAACGGCGCCGACGTCAACATCGCGAACGCGCCCCACACGCAGACCCATGCGCCGAGCGGGGCGCGGAAGCCCCAGAACGCGACGCTCTGCGCAAGCTCCTGCTGCGTGCCCGCGAAGCTCGTTTTGATCGCGACGTACCCGCACGAGACGCCGACGAGGATCGCCGCGAGGTACGTCATGAGGTGCGGCGGCGACCAGAACGTGTCGCGGCCGATCGTCATGTGCCACGAGATGTCCCAGATGACGCCGATGTAGACCGCGGTTGCCGCCGCTGTCACACCGACTACGTACCAAGGAACGCCGGCGGCGGCCGCCGCAGGGGTCAGGGCGGTTCCTAACGTGCTGACAGCGTTGTCAGGTCGGGTGATGGTGGCCATTAACGATCCGGGCTCGGGGCCGGGCGGCGTGTGGGCTTGTGAGCTTGAGAGCTTGTGGGCTTGTGGGGAACTGCCGGTGCTCGGTGGCTCCCCGAGGGTGTGCGCGGCACGGCCGCGCCCTCACAAGCTCTCAAGCTCTCAAGCTCACAAGCCCACAAGCCCACAAGCCCACAAGCTCTCTCTCAAAACAGCAGGAGTTGTTCGCCGAGTCTCTCCGGCTCCACCGGCGTCTGGCGGAAGAACCGCTGCAGCTCGCGCGCCGACGCAGGGGAGTGCCCGGCGAAGTGGTTGTTCACGTAGACGTACACCGCGCGGCCTTGCTCGGCCGCCGGCCAGAGGACGCCGGACCAGAGCTCGAGCTCGTTCGTCCTGTCCATCTGGACGCGCGAGTAGTCGACGATGTCGCGGTTCGGGCCCATCAGGCGGACGTAGAGGAAGTTCGTCGTTGGACGGCTGGCGAGGGCGAGCATCTGCTTGCGCGGGATCCAGCGGCCGTCGGTCAGCGTGAGCGCGACGCGATGGTCGGCGAGGAGCGCGAGGACGCCGTCGTTGATCCAGGCGCGGCGCCGGAACTCGACGGCGAAGCGGATGTCGGTCGGCAGGACCGGCAGGAAGCGCGCGAGTGCGGGAAGCTCGCCGAGCTCGAAGTCGGGACCGAGCTGGATCAGGATCGAGCCGAGCTTGTCGCCGAGCTCGCGCGCCCGGTCGAAGAAGAGCTTCGCGACGTCCTCGGCGTCCCGGAAGCGGCGTTCGTGCGTGATCTCCTGCGGAAGCTTGAGCGCGAACGTGAACCCTTTGGGCGTTCGATCCGCCCAGCCGCGGACGGTCTTGGCCGGCGGGATCGCGTAGAAGGTGGAGTCGACCTCCACGGTGTCGAACGCCCGCGCGTAGATGGTCAGGAAGTCGCTCGGATGAGTGCCGATCGGGTAAAACGCCCCGACCCAGGCGTCGTAATTCCACCCCTGTGTGCCGACCCGAATCGGGCCGGGAGTGGACGAGCGATGGAGCTTGGGCGGCATGGGGAGAATGTGGGGACCGGACGGCGGCCTGGGCAAGAAACCCATGCTTGTGAGCTTGATAGCTTGCGAGCTTGTGAGGGGTCCCGAAATTGCCCCGACGGGGTTAGACGAGAGGGAGGATGGCATGGATCGCGAGGGATCGGGCGGATCGATAGACGGCAGAATCGAGCGCGCGAAGGACGCGGCGTTGGGGCCGCACGACGGACAGCCTACCGTCGCCGACCTGGTCGGAGAGGCGGCCGGGGGGATCACCGGAGTGCTCGCGGGCGCGGCGATCGGGTCGCTGGCGGGTCCCGTAGGTACGGTCATCGGCGGGATCGCCGGCGCGATCGGCGGATGGTGGGGCGGCCGCGCGATCTCCGAGGCGGTCGAGAAGCTGACGGAGGACGACGAGACGTACTACCGCCAGCACTACCATTCGTCGCCCGCGAGACCGGCTGACCGGAGCTTCGACGAGGCGCGGCCGGCCTATCACCTCGGGCACATTGCCGGGATGAACCCCGAGTACAAGGGCCGGCGGTTCGAGGAGATCGAGGAGGACCTGCAGCGCGGGTGGAATGACGACGTCCGTAATCGGTACGGCGAGTGGGACGCGGTCCGCGGCTTCGTAGAGGCGGGCTTCAATCGGCGAGTCGGAACGCCGGACGACGTGAGCGCGCGGACCGGCGAGTCGACTCCAGCGGAGGCGGCGCGCGACCGCACGGACAAACCGGCGGGCAGGTCCAGCGCCTCGGAGCATCGGTCGATTCCGCGCGGGACGGACGAGGAAAGCCCGCGACCGTGATGCGAAACGCGGCGGCCGGCTTCGCGCTCGCCGCCGTGACGGCGCTGTCGCTGCCGGCGCAAGCTGCGCAGACCCGCGCGCGACCGATCGCCATCACCGGGGTCACGGTGACCGACGTGACCCGGGGACTCCACCGGCGCGGCATGACCGTCGTCGTTGCCGATGGGCGCATCGCGGCGGTCGGACGCGTATCACAGATCCGTGTCCCCGCCGGTGCGCGCGTCGTCGACGGCGCCGGCCAGTTTCTCATGCCCGGCCTGTGGGACATGCACGCCCACGTCGACGATCACGGTTTGTGGGCGTTCCCGCTGTACGTCGCTTACGGGGTCACAGG
>JBHELH010000336.1:0-4609 GCA_046263215.1 Gemmatimonadaceae bacterium
CCGTTGCCCAGCGAAGATACGCCGCCTCGCGCTGAGGGTCGCGCGTGTCCGCCGTGTACGCGATCATCGCGAGCGCGTACGCCTCCTCGACGACGGAGTCGAGCGCCGACCAGGCGGCGAGCCAGGGGCGGACGGTCGTAGCCGTCAGCGGCTCGTCGGCGAGCGCCTCGTAAAGGGGCGCAAGATCGCTCCACGCACTGTGGGCGAGGTCCGCCGGCGACGCGGGGAGGACGGGCAGCACTAGCGCGCGAGCACCCCGTAGTAGCGGGCCATCCAGTACGGGAGCAGGTAGTCGATGGCGGCCGTCTCGATCGTGCCGTCGCCGCGGCGGTCAGGATAGAGGAGGAAGGGGCTGTGCTGCCAGAGGAAATCGGTGTTGACCCGCTCGTTCACGGGGATCACGCGGCAGGCGCGGTCCTCGCCGCAGGCCGGGTACTCGTCACGGAGGTCCACGTAGTAATCGCGTCGCGGGCGCTTGAGCCAGAGCTTGAGGTACTTCTCCGTCGCTGCGTCGCGGCCGCCCTCCGGGCGTCGGCCGGGGCCTGCGCCGGAGCCGATGCCAGTGCGGCGTCGCCTCCGAGAGGGGGTGACGCGGTGTGAGGCGGCTCGACCGGACTCGACTCACAGGCGACGAGCGCGACAATCCAAACGACGGTAGCAGTTGCGATCCCACGGCGCATCAGATGGACTCCCTGTCGGCACCGCCGCGGCTCGCTGCCGGCCGGCGGGTTCAGCCAAGTCCATCGGCAAGCGCGATACCAAGCACCGGGGCTGCGCGCGGCCTGCACGCACGAAGCCGGCTCCGCGCACGTCAGGTCAGCGCGGAGCCGGCAGTAACATGCGTTAGTAACGAGCTCGCTACTGCGTAATCACCCCGTAGTAGCGTCCCATCCAGTAGGGCAGCAGGTAATCCAGAGCAGCCGTCTCGGTCCGCCCGTCGCCGCCGCCGTAGAGCAAGAACGGACTCCGTTGCCACAGGAAGTCGGTATTCAGGCGCTCATTGATCGGGATGGGGCTGCAGGCGCGGTTCTCCCCGCAGGCTTCGTACTTCCCCCTCAGGTCGACGTAATAGTCCCGCTGCGGGCGCTCCAGCCACAAGCGGAGGTACTCGCGCGTCGCCGCGTCCTGGGTGGAGTTGGCGCCCCTGAGGCCCCGATCGATCATGTTGAAGTGCGCGTTCTGGTGACTCCCCGTACAGTTGCGCAGGTCATTGAACGCGTTGAGATAGGTCTTACGGTAGGACGATGTCGTCTCCTCGAGGCGGACGAGGTTGAACAGGTTGATGTGGTTGAGGTTGAACTTGTAGTAGCTCCCGTGCGGGTCCGAGCACTCTAGACGGATCGGCGTGGCTACCCAGGACGCATACTTAGTCCGGTAGCTCTTGTAGGTGGCGTCGAACTTCGTCGGGTTAAGCCGGCGGCCGACCTGCAGGAAGCTGAGCTGCTGGTCGTAGCGGCCTGAGAACGTCGTGCTGGTCGTCCCATTCGGGTTGACGACGTTCCACCCGCTCTTCAGCAAGTAGTCGAGCAGGCGAGTCGCAATCGCTGAGGCCTGGGAATGGATGCCCGTCTCAGTTTTGGGGATGAGACTGTAGGCGACGCCGAGCCCGAAGAACACGCCGGAGTACTGGTCGCGCGACGTGAAGGCCATCCACCAGTGCGGCTTGCCATCCAGCACGCCCTCGTAGAATGCGTCCGCGCGCTCGCGCGCGAACACGCTGTCCTTATGCTCCCAATCTTGGGGCATGTAGAAGCGCGCGAGGAGCCCAGGCTGCGTCTGCCCGGCGGGGCCAGTGCTCGTCACGACGGAGAGTCGGTTGATGCCGTCGAGCGCCGCCTTGACATTGTCGAGGGCCGCCTGGTTGCCCGTGCTGGCGTACCGGAACGCCTCAGCGGCGAGGAAGTGGCCGGTCCAGATCGCCGCATCGCCCGCGTGGATGTAGCCTACGACCGTGTGGTTCGCCGTGTCGCTCGTCGCGAACATCGCGTCCACGATGATCCGAAGCGGAAAGTGGTACTTGAGAACGTTTAGTGAGATCTCGTCCGCAGCGGTCTGCGAGACCGGCAATGCGGCGAATCGCGGCTCCGGCGTGCCGCGCGGCGATGCGGCGTCCGGGCGGATGGGGTTTGACTCGCAGGCAGCTGCGAGAGCAAGGGCAACGCCGACGAGCGCGGACTGGGCGCGGCGCATCAATACCTCCGGCTGGTGGATGCCCCGGCCCAGCCGGGCACGAGGGCGTAGAGAAGAGCTCGCTAACCGGGTGCGCAGGCGGGAAATCGGCGCAACCGCGGCCGGCCTAGATAAGCAGATGTTCTCGCCCTCGGCAAGGGCCGATCTGGTGCGGGCTCAGTCCGTCGAGTCAACGTCCGAGGTCGCCGTCTTCACCCAGCAGCGTAACGCTTCCGCAACACTCCACGCCTGCGCGATGCAGCCGCGGGGCGTGTATGGCTCCTCGGCGTCGAAGATCTCGGCGATCGATCCAACGCCGAAGTCGTCGAGGTGTTCGACGAGGCCGCGCAGCATCTCGCGCGCCCCTGAGCGGTCCTCAGGGTGCAGCTTGAGCCACGCGTCGACGTAGGGCCCGATCAGCCATGGCCATACGGTCCCTTGATGGTACGCGGCGTCGCGCGCGCGGAGGTCGCCGTAGTACTTCTCCCGGTAGTTCGTGCTTCCCGGCGCGAGCGAGCGCAGTCCGACCGGCGTGAGCAACCGCCGGCGAACGACCTCAATGACGGTGTCCCAGCGTGGGCGGTCGAGCACCGGATTCGGCAGCGAGATCGCCAGGAGCTGGTTCGGACGACACTCGGCGCTGTGGCCGTCTGGCCCGTCGATGACGTCGTACAGGTACCCGCCCGGCGCATACCAGAACCGCTCGTTGAACGATTGCCGGACACGCGCCGCGTGCTCGGCAAGCTCGCGGCCATCGCCGTCGGCGGCCGTCTCCTTCGTCCAACGCTGCAGCAGACAGAGGGCGTTATACCACAGAGCGTTGATCTCCACCGCTTTGCCACGGCGCGGCGTGACGACCCAGTCGCCAACCTTCGCGTCCATCCAGGTGAGCTGATACCCACTGGCCCCCTGCCGGAGGAGTCCGTCGCGCGGATCGACGCCGATTCCGTAATGCGTCCCCTCGATGTGCCGCTGGACGATGTCGCGGAGTCCCGGAAGAAGCTGCCGAATCAACGCGGTGTCCCCGGTGGCCTCGACGAAGCGATCGATCGCGTGAAAGAACCAGAGGGTCGCGTCGGCCGTGTGATACAACCCCTCGTTGCTGCCGTCGGGGAAGAGGTTTGGAATCAGGCCATCGCGGGTGTGCTGCGCGAAGGCGCGCAGAATCGCACCGGCTTCGCGGAAGCGGCCTGTCGCGAGGGTGAGGCCTTCGAGACTGATCATCGTGTCTCGTCCCCAGTCCGTGAACCAATGGTACCCGGCGATCACGGTGCGAACCTCGTCCCCGACGGCCCAGGCGCGGACGGCGTCGGCGACGCGGCCGGCCGGCATGGCGACGAACTGGTCGGAGGCGAGAACGAGTTCCGCGCCGACTCCGTCGCGCGCCGCGGGGTTCGCGCCGGCGACCAGCCGGCGACGACGCTCGAGCTCCGCGCGGACCGCCTCCTCGGGCGCGAGCGCGCCCATGACCTCCGGCGACTCCGCGGAGGCGACCAATGCGACGGAATGGCCAGGTGCCAGTGCAAGGGTAAAGGAACCGGGCGTCCACAGGGCACCCATGAACTCGTAACCGCGGCTCTCTTCCACCCGGTAGAGGACCTCGCCTAGACGGCCCTCCGCGAGCGCGAGCGAGGCCTCGCTTCCATGCACCTGCAGTCGGAGGGGCGGCAGCGGACCCGGCGCGGAAAGAACAAACTGACCGGCGTCAGTTGTGAGGTGATATCCGGCCGGCAGATCGGAGTCGACCGGGCTCTCGTAGCCGCGAAAATGCACCGCAGGCTGAAGCTCGAGATGAACCGCGTCATCGCCGCCGAGCAGTCTGTAGACGACGACGACAGTGTTCTGCCGGTACGGCATCACGACGCGCCGCTCGACGGTCGTGTGCCCGAAGTGGTACTCCCAGACGGGGAGACCCGCTTCGAGGCGAAAGTCGGTCAGGTATCTCGCCGACGGAGCCTCGAGCCGCCGTCCGACACGCTCCTCGCCGCCGAGCTGTGTGATGGTACCGTCGCGGAGAACCACCCGCTCGATGAGATGATTCAGCATGACCGTGCGGCCGAGCGGATTGCGAAGCGCAGCGACGAGCAGGCCGTGGTACCGGCGCGTCACGACGCCGAGGAGGGTGCCGGACGCGTAACCACCGAGGCCGTTCGTGACGAGCCACTCGCGCGTGATGAGCGGCTCGAGGTCGTCCGTTGCGGCGACGTCCCGGGCGCGGAGCGGGCGTCGCACCATCTGCTCAATCCGCTCGACCATACCACTGTGGGGCGAGGAGAACGGCGCACTCGCCGGGAATGTGCCACACCGGCTCGGGCTTCAAGCTCTGCGGCTCCGAGCTTCCCTCGAGGCGTTCAGCCTGCATGACGCGCTCGGCCTCGAGCGGGGGCGTGCCGGTGCCGCTGTAGCGCGGCGAGTCGCTCGTCCAGAGGATCGACCACGT
>JBHELH010000337.1:0-3935 GCA_046263215.1 Gemmatimonadaceae bacterium
CGCGAGGAGTTGATCCACGAACGGGCTTCCGACGACGGCCATCTCCGCGTCCGGCGATTGCTCGAGCGCGCCGACCGCGAACGCGAGGAGCACGCGGTCGCGGTCGTCGAAGAAGCAACGGTCGTCTTCCGGAACGTGCAGCTCGAAGACATGTGGACCAACCTCCTCGAGCGCTGCTCCCGCGACCGAGGCGTACCGCTCGACGAGCGGACGGAGCCTGGAGTCCGAGAGCGGATCGTGGTCCGGAGGCGTGTAGCTGCTGGGTGGCTTCCGGCGAGTGCCGCGGGGCGCACGCGAGCGAGACGTCACAGCGCTCGCCCTCCCGCCGGCGACACCGCGGCGTCAGCGTCGAGGTCCACCAGCGACATCGGCAGCTCGTCCGCCTGCACGAGGAGCCGGACGGCCCGCCCGGCGCCGGTTGTGCCGCTGACCGTCTTCACAGGCCCGTGCTCCGCGTGCACGCCCGCGTCCTCGGGAGTCGCGGCGCGCTCGAGTGCCTCCAGGATCTCGCTCACGTGAAGCCCGAGCCGGTGGCGCTTGGTCTCCACGCCGGCGGCGAGCACGAGGTGCCGTGTGCCGTAGCCGAGTCTGAGACGCTGGGCGATCGAGAGCTGTCGAAACTCGCGCTCGAGGCGCATCGCGCCATCCTCGGCCGCCATCTCCGAGTTGAGCCGCTCCTGCTCGATGCCGCCTTCGCGGCTCTTCGCGATCTCCTCGCCGATGGTCTCGAGCTTCTGCTCGAAGATCTCGTCCGAGTCGGCACCGAGCCAGGCATCGGTGAGCTGTTCTTCGAGCGACTCGGCGCCGCCGAAGTCGCCGAGGATGATGTCGAGCTCACCCACCACGAGCTCGAAGAGGCGGATCTTCTGATCGAGCAGCCGAAGCACGTGCGCTTCGACGGTATCCTGCGCGGCGAAGTTGATGATGTGCGCCTCGCGCGTCTGTCCGATGCGGTGGATGCGCCCGATGCGTTGCTCGACGACCATCGGGTTCCACGGCAGCTCGTAGTTCACGAGCACGTTGCAGAACTGGAGGTTGAGGCCTTCCGTGCCCGCCCGCGTCGCGACGAGCACCGCGCGCTCGTTCTCCTTGAAGGAGCCGAGCCGCTTCGCACGCTCGCGCGACGAAAGCGCGCCCTTGTAGATGATCGGCGTCCGCTTGAGCTTCTGGACGCGCTCGGCGATGAGCTCGAGCGTCGGCAGGTGCTCGCTGAAGACGATCACGCGGTCGCGATGCTCGGAGAGCACGTCGTCGAGAGCGGCCAGCTTGCCGTGCCTTGTCACTCGCCGCGCGGCGCCGGCCAGCTCGCGCGCTTTCGCGCGGTACGGCCGAGTCACGAGCTCCCCTGTGGCGAGAGTCTCGAGGGAGTCCGCGAGTGCGCGCGCGGACGAGCATAGGCGCTGGCAGAGGCGGACGAGCTCGAGCTGGAAGATGCCCTTCCCGGTGCGGCGCTTTCGCCGCGCGCGTTCCTGCCCTTCTTCGTCTTGCGGACGCTCGATGACGCCTTCGCGGTAGAGGGCGCGCAGAAAGGACACGACGTCGTCGTACAGCTTCGCTTCGGCAGGCATGAGCCGGACGGTGGGGTGGCTCGGGCGTCGCGGCGGGAGGTCCAGCGCCTGCGCGACGCTCGACCTCCGCGTGCGGAGCATGACCTGCGCGGTGAGCTGCTTGAGCGCCTCGGGGTCCTTCGGCATCCGGCCGTCACCTTTGGCGACGTGCAGGCGGCGGAATTCGGCCCACGTCCCGAGCTGCCCCGGACGGAGAAGGGTGACCAGGTTGTACAGCTCGCGCAGGTTGTTCTGGAGCGGAGTTGCGGTAAGGAGGAGGATGTAGTTCCGCTCGATCTGCTGGAGGAACTTGTAGCGCGCGGCGCGCGCGTTCTTGGCCTTGTGCGCCTCGTCGACGATCACGAGATCCCACCGGTGGCGGAGGATCTCGCTCGCGTGGCGTGCGCTGATCGCGCGGTCGTAGGAGACGATGGCGCGCGTGGTCTGTCGCCAGTCGCGCGGCTGGGCGGGCGTGTCGAAGTGCTCGAAGAACTTGCTTTCGAGCTCCCCTTGCCACTGCTCGACGAGCGACGCCGGAGTGACGATGAGTACGCGCCGCGCCAGCCCGCGTACCATGAGTTCCTTGAGGATGATCCCGGCTTCGATCGTCTTCCCGAGTCCGACCTCGTCGGCGAGGATGGCACGTCCGCCGAGCGGCCGCCTGAGCACGCGCTGAGCGACGTCGATCTGGTGCGGGAGCTCCTTGATCGTGTTCGCGTCGAGCGTAATCAGACGCTCGAAGCCCGGGACGAGCGCGATCCGCTCGGCGTCGCGACGGAGCTCGAACCAGTCACGCGAGGCGGACGGGCCGGCAACGGCTTGGGTAAAGGCCGCGAGCGATTGCTCGTCGACCGTCCAGAGATCGGGAGGAGTCGACGAGGCGGTCACGCGTCGGAGACGAGCCGGCGGTCGCGGCGGTCACCTCTCGATGTTCGTGATGCAGGCCCTCGGCGCCAGGACGCCGAGGGCCTCCCTCCTCACCCCTCCGTCTCCAGCATGATCGCGGGGGTGACGTTCAGATACTTCCCGATGATCTTCGACGCGATCTGCGCCGCCGAGTAGCCGTGCTCCCCGAACTCGAGCATCACGGCGACGACGATCTTCGGCGACTCGGCGGGCGCGAAGCCGACGAACCACGCGTGATCGGCGCCGTGCGGGTTCTGCGCCGTGCCGGTTTTGCCCGCGAGCGCGACCTCGCTGAGCTGCGCGGGCCGCCCCGTCCCGGCCGAGATGACGGTCGCCATCGCGGTCCGGAGCACGCTCATCTGCTCGGCAGTGAGATGGAGCAGCTTCTCACGCTCCGGTGGTCCTTGTTGCTTGGCGATGTGCGGCGTCGGCGCGGCGCCGTCGGTCGCCAGGGCCGCGTAGAAGCGCGCCATGCTCAGGATGGTCTGGTCGTTCTCGCCCTGTCCGATCGCCAGGTTGAGCGTGACCGCGTTCGTCCAGCCGCGTGGGCCGTAGCGCTTGTGGTAGTAGGAGATCGCGTCCGGCCAGCGGGGCTTCAGCTCTTCCGGGACGTCGATGCCAGTCTTGTTGTTGAAGCCGAGCGCGACGCCGCCGGCCAGCAGGCGCTGGAGGCCGATCTTTAGACCGAGCTGGTAGAAGTAGACGTCGCAGGACTGCGCGATCGCGCCGGTGAGGTCGACGGCGCCGTGGCCTCGGGGCCTCCAGCAGCGGAAGTAGCGCGCGCCGTACTGCATGCCGCCGGAGCAGGGGATCGGCATCTTGGTCTTCGCGTCGACCAGGCCGTGCTCGAGGGCGATGGCCGACGTGACCAGCTTCCACGTCGACGCGGGCGGGTAGCGGCCCTGGAGTGCCTTGTTGTAGAGCGGCTTCCGCGGGTTCTCGCGCAGCTCGTTCCAGTAGTCGGCGGGAATGCCGCCGATGAAGCGGTTCGGGTCGTACGTCGGCGCGCTGTAGAGCGCGAGCACCGCGCCCGTTTGCGGATCCAGGGCCACGACGCCGCCGATCAAACTGTCGGCGAAGAGGGAGTCCGTGTAGCGCTGCAGGTCGAGATCGATGGTCGTGAAGAGCGACTCACCTGCGACGGGCGCGAGATCCTTCACCGCCCCGGGCGCGCCGATGATCCGGCCCCGCGCGTCCACCTCCACGAAGCGGCTTCCCTCGGTGCCGTGAAGCTGCTGCTCGTACTGTCGCTCCAACCCGCCTTTTCCGATCTGCTGGCCCATCTTGTAGCCGGCGTACTGGCCCGAGCCCAGCTCGCGCTCGTTGATCTCGGCGGTGTAGCCGATGAACGCGGAGACCGCGGGGCCGTCCGGGTAGTAGCGCTTCGGTGCCGACTGGATGATCAGCCCCGGGAACTCGTCCCTGTGCTCTTCCAGAACCGAGACGACGTCGAATGTGGCGTCCGGAATGATCAACGCCGGG
>JBHELH010000338.1:0-3237 GCA_046263215.1 Gemmatimonadaceae bacterium
CACGGAGCGCAAGCGCGCGGAGGAGGAGCTGCGGCGCAGCGAGGCCTTCCTGGTCGAGGCACAGCGGCTGAGCCACACGGGCAGCTTCGGCTGGGACGTGTCCAGCGGCACGATTTACTGGTCGGAGGAGACCTACCGCATCTTCGCCGTCGATCGCGGAACCCCACCGACGGTCGAGCTGGTGCTCCGGCGGACGCATCCCGAGGACAGGGCCGTAGTCCAACGTACGATCGAGAGCGCGCAACGCGCGGTGGAGGACTTCGAACACGAGTACCGCCTGCTGCTGCCCGACGGCTCCGTCAAGCACCTCCACGTCGTGGCGCGTGCGCTGACGGACGAATCGGGCCGCGTGGAGTTCGTCGGGGCGGTGATGGACGTGACCGCTCGGAAGGAGGCGGAGGAGGCGCTGCGGAGGGCGCAGGCGGAGCTCGCGCGCGCCAGCACCCTGACGACGATGGGACAGCTCGCCGGCTCGATCGCGCATGAGCTCCGCCAGCCGCTCGCCGCGATCGCCATGAACGGCAGCGCCACCCTGCGCTGGCTGAACCGGGAGAGCCCGGACCTGGGCGAAGCGCGCGACGCGGCCTCCCGCATCGTGCGTGAGGCGCAGCGCGCCGACGAGGTGATCCGCGGGCTCCGCGCGCTCGTCTCGAAGTCCGAGCTGCAGCGCGAGCCGCTCGACGTGAATGACGCGATTCACGAGGTGCTCGAGCTCGCGCGCGGCGAGCTGCGGCGGAACGAGGTATCCGTGCAGACCTACCTCGACCCCGCGCTCCCACTGGCCCTCGGCGATCGCGTCCAGCTTCAGCAGGTGGTGCTGAATCTGATCGTGAACGCGATCGAAGCGATGGCTCCGCTCGCGGACCGCCCGAAGCTACTCGCAATCCGCACCCGGCGCGCCGAGACCGGGGAGGTGGCGGTCGCGGTCGAGGACACGGGGCCGGGGCTCGACCCGGCGACCGCGGGGCGCGTCTTCGACCCCTTCTTCACGACGAAGCCGGACGGGCTGGGCATGGGGCTCTCGATCTGCCGCTCGATCGTCGAAGCGCACGGCGGACGGCTTTCGCCGTCGCCGCGCGCGCCGCACGGCACGGCGTTCCGCTTCACCATCCCGACGACGGCGGAGGCGAGGGGCACGTCGTCACGGGCCGAGCTTCAGCAGCAGGCCCGGGCGTAAGAGCACTGCGTGCGGCGGCGCGTCGCGCTAGCGCACCCGGAGCGGACGTATCAACGCCGACGGTTGCTCCCCGTACGTGAGCTCGCGCAGCAGATCGAGCATCGCCGCTTCCATGACGCGGCCGCCGCGGGGGTCGATGATGTTGTGCGGCAGCCGCAGCGAGTCCGGCAGCTCGAAGACCGACACCGCCGCGCCGCGCCGCGCCCAGTGGCGGGCGAGCGCCTCGGCCGCGGATTCTCTCACCGTGCGGTCGTTGGCGTTCACGAGCACGACGAACCGTCGCGTGCGGGGCGCTGCGCGTGCCGCTTCGCGCAGGACCGAGCCGCCGAGCTCGAGGAGCTCGGCGACCGCGTGCGTGCTGAAGCCGGGCTCGCGGTCGGGGCGCGTCGGGTCGCCCGATGAGCGCCGCGTGACGTCGGGCAACCGGTCCACGAGCCCGACGATCGGCCGGTCGAGCATCGAGGGGATGCGGCCCGGCTCCAGCGCAGGGGCGATCAGGACGGCACGCCGGATCGCGCGCTGCTGCCCGACCCAGGCCGCGACGGTGCCGCCCAGGCTCAGCCCGGCGACCACCACAGAGTCGCCCAGGGCACCCGCCTCGCTCACCACAGAGTCTGCGAAGCCCCGCAGCTCGGACGCCGTCAGCGCCGCGAGCGCTCGGGCGTCGCCGCCGCGGAGGCCGTGCTGCGGAAAGCGCGGCACGAAGACGTTGTTGCCGTCGGCGTAGAGCCGATACGCGAGCGGCTCGAACTGCCGCGGCGAGTCGGTGAGACCGTGCAGCAGGACGATCGCGCGCGCGGTCGGCGCGCCACGGGTCAGCAGAATGCTGCGCGCGCCCGGGACAGCGACCTTGTCGTCCGCCGCCTGCCGTCGAGCGATCATCGCGACGGCCTCGGCGTATGACGACGGCGCCGGTGCCGGCGCGACGTCGGGCGCGCCGTGGGGGAGCGCGAACGAGAGTGCGAACGAGAGCGCGAACGAGAGTGCGCCGGCTCCGAGGGTCGAGAATTTAGGCGCCGACACTGAGCTTGCCTTCGGTCGCGACATCACGCCGTTCACGGCGCGAAGCACCACGCACCCATCGAGTCCTCCGGACTGAGTGTTCCGGCACGCCGTGCACGACGGCGCAGCGGCCTCGAATCTCGGCCTCTGACGGGCGGTCGTCTTGGACCCTTCTGTGGAATGGGATTGTCATCGACGCGGAATGGACCGGTGCCGTCGCGTGGCGATCGGCACTCTGCGGCGTTGCGGCAATTTGGTTCCACAATGTCCGTCGAGCCCCCGCGCCGCCGGCGCGTCAGATTCGCCCGACCGGCAAGCCTGGCCGTGCGACAGCTCACCACCTCATCGAGGAAGAAGCAAGCATGCGCTCGACGTTGTTGCTCGGCGGCCTCGCCGCGCTCGCGCTCGCATCGACATCCTGCTCGTCCGGCGGCGGATTCCGGGTGACCACGACCGCAGCACCCGGCGCGAACCTCGCCGAGCTCCGCACCTTCCGCGTTCTGAACGCGCCGCCGCGGCACCCCGGTACCCCGGCGCCCCCGACGGCCGACCCGCTGCTCACCAACTCGATCATGAACCAGCGCATGCACGCCGATCTCGTGGAGGGATTCGAGAAACGGGGCTACCTGCAGAATGTCACCAACCCCGACTTCCTGGTCGCATACTACGTGATCGAGGCGCGCGAGGATACTCGGGGCTCGGTCATCATCGATGTGATCCACGCCGCGACGACGGAGCTCCTCTGGCGCGGCCAGGGCGTGGTCAACATGTGGACCGGCTCGATCACGTACGGGCTCGAGCTCGACGACTCGGTTGCGGCGATCGTGCGGAAGTTCCCGCGGCGGTTCTAGACGAGCAGGACGCCGGCCGCGGCCACCACCCGCGGCCGAGCGCCCCATGGCGCAGCGCGCCGTATTACCGCTATGCGTGCGGGAACTTCTTCAGGATGGCGTTGACCGTCTGTCCGAGCTCCTTCGCGTAGGTGTTCGGATCGTCCGACACGGGGGCGACCCCCTGGCCCCGCCAGAGGAGCTCCTTCGTCTTCGGGTCGACCACGT
>JBHELH010000339.1:0-4797 GCA_046263215.1 Gemmatimonadaceae bacterium
ACGCGGGCGACATGGCGGCCTCCTTCGATGTGGCCGGCGTCCGCGCATCGGCCCGAAAGAGGTCGAGACCATCGGGCGACTCCGACTTACAGGTGGGCGCAGCCCTTTCCGCGGACCGGTGGCGTCCTGCACGCGCAGGTACAACCTACGGGGTCCGCATAGGGGGGCAAGAGAGCATCAGCCGACGGCGCGCTGAGTGCACCTCCGTGGCGATGCGCTCCGCAGCGAGCCCCACAGCCTGAGCGACCTACAGAGGGCCTGCTGTTGCCTACTCGAAGAGCCGTCGAAGGAATCGCTCGCGGTCGTTGAGAAAATCACGCGTCAGCGCGACGTGCTCGAGCGCCTCGTATTCGACTTCCGCAACCGGCGTCTGATCGAAGCTGTAGATCCGCGCGCCGGGAAAGGCGAGCAGGATCGGGGAATGCGTGGCGATGATGAATTGCGCATCGCGCGCGATCATATCGTGTACCATCGCGATCAACGCAAGCTGACTCTGGGGCGAGAGCGGCGCTTCGGGCTCGTCGAGTAGATAGAGGCCGCCAGGCACGAAGCGCGACTGAAAAAGCCTCAGGAAGCTCTCGCCGTGAGAGTTGGCGTCGAGGTTCACCCCGTATCGATGCTCCATCTCCGCCAGCGATGTCGACATCGGACCCTGCGCGAGCCCCTTGGCGTACGACGAACGGTCCTTGTACTCCTCCTCCAGCTCGGCCAACCGCTGTTGCATCTCGTCGCGCGTCTTGCTCAGCTGCTTCGCGAATCCGAAGAAATCCTCGGCGCGAAGAAAGAAACCCTTCCTCGTGCGCCGATTCCAAACAAGCTTGAGCGCCCGCCCCAGCTGGCGCTGAGCCTCCAGGGTCGTATCGTCGCCGGCCGCAGAGCTTCCGACAGCCGGCAGGTCGGCCGCGAGTGCGATCCCCTCCAACAGAGTGCTCTTGCCTGACCCGTTCTCGCCGACGAAGAAGGTCACGGGCGCGTCCAACGACAGCTCCGTGAGCGACCGCACGACCGGTACGTTGAACGGAAAGCCAGTCGTCGTTCGCTTCCCGACCCTCAGCGAGCGAAGATGAGCCATCGGATCGTGTCGTATTGAGGGGAGGCCAAGCTGGCCATTACCCCGACCCCGCGCGGTCGAAGACCCACACGTTGTCCTGCTCGCGGCCGGCACCGCGTAGCTGTTCCGCCGCGCGAAGGCGACGTCCGGAATTCTGGAGCTCATACCGAAAGGAGATCGTCAGCTCGCCGTTCGGGGTCTGGGTTCTGTCCGTGAAGACCAGCGCGTCGCCATCCCAGTTGGAAGCTCGCGCGAACCGCACGTCGAATGGCTTGCCATCCATGGTGATGCTGAGGTGTACCGAGACGGTCGGCTCCCGGTGCTCGATGCGAATGAACCCGCTCTGCACGACGGGCGCGACGACCGGACTGAGCGCAGACGCATCGAGGTTCAGCGTCCATTCGCCGGTGAAATCGGGCTTCTGCATTTCGTGCCTAACTCGTGTGGCGCTCCCGCTCGAAAGCCGCGCGCAGACGCTTCGGGGCGCTGAGGAGCCATGCGACCTCGAGAACGTCGCGCCGGTCCTCCCTCGTGACAGCGGCCAGCCGAACCAGTACGGTCGGCCAGCCGCGGTAATGGTCGGTGGTGAAGAACGTGTCGGGATCCGCCTGCATGCGAAGATCCCGCTCGATGTCGCCGCACTTGACGACGAGGATCGTGTCGTTGTCGCGCAGCCGCGCCAGGAACTTTCCGCGCACTCGGAAGCCGGGTGTGCCGTAGCATGGCCCTTCCTCCACGCCGGGAAACCCGAGCAGCAGCTGGCGCGCGACGTCGGCAGTCACGCCTCGTTTCCTCCGGCGAGCGCGCATGGGATCTGTGAGAGACGGATCCTAATGTGTGGCTATTGCTGGCCGAGGGGCAGGGAGTCGTCGGCCGGATCGCACTCGGCGTCGCTCGCGGACATGATGGCGCGCCTCCTCGAACCAGACCGGCTCCCTGACGCGAAGCTCCGTGCACCGGGTATCGGAAGGCGGTGGAACAGTCAGGCAAGCACCACGCAGCGGCTCGGGGTTCGGCGGGCCATCCGCAACGCCATACCACGACGCGAGCGTCGGGGGTTGCCTCGGCTGTGGGATCTGAAGCAGCGGGACACCGCTGCACCCGGAACCCGCTCTCGCGACATAGACGGTACGCGTATCGACGATCCGGCCCGACGTCACGCCGCGAAGCGTCACGACCCGATCGAGCGTCAGCCGCCAGCGCGGACAGGCAGGCGTTTGGCTATAGGGCCGCTGGGCGACTGAACCAACCCCTAGCTCTCGCGGAGACAGGACGATTTGATAAGCGACCGGGACCTCGGCCACACGCGCACCCGTGCCCGAGAGCTGGGCAGCGGCGGCCATGACCGCGGCCTCGGGCAGCAGGGCGATCCCGCGCTCCCACCCGTGGGTCAGCTGCCGAGGGATCGGTGACACGTGCCAGCGTCCGTTCCGCGGGAAGACCAGCTCGGGAACGTCGCCTGGCTGATCGCCCAACACCACCCGCAGGCGTGATGGCGCGTCCCCGGCAGCTACCGTCGTCAGAGCTCGGCCGAAATCGTCGCACACTGGTACGACCCACGCCGGGCCCCACTGCGAGACCATGTTCGTTGTCCTGGCGATCTTCGCGACGGAGTCGGGCACGACGACGACGGAGCGGACGTAGTACGACCGCCCGCACACGCTACGCCGCTCGCTCGGCCGCTCGACGATCTCCCTCGCGCGAAAGACCTTCCGCGTCGGCGCGAACCGGTACGCGTAGGCGACGGCCGCAGACTCGGCGTCAGCGAGCGGAAGCGCCGGGCGCACGCTCGGTGGCGCAGCAGACATGGCAAAGGCCCCGCTATCGCCGAGCGCCGCGGCGGCCCGGCCGGTCACCAGCGCGCGGGGCACACGCGGGCCCGTCCGAATCCGCTGGACGATCCCGAGCCCCGCCGCCCCGGCGACGGAGATCAGGAGAAGGGCGGCGGACACGCCGTTCGTCAGCCAGCTCCCTAGCCTTAGAGGCTCGTGACAACCGCCGACGACCAAGCGCGCACCCCGTCGATCGTGCCCCACCGTGCTACCCCGTCCCCCCGTAGCAGGTCGCCGGAAGGGGCAGGAGGGGCACCCGCCTCTGTCTTCAGTCGTTCGGGGCGTTTCCGCACGTCGCGAGCCGACCACCGGAGCGGCCGGCGAGACTATTCGCGCGCTTGACATAGCCTTTTGGGTCGGGCGCCGAAGAGTATCGGCGGACATCGGGGAGATTTTCTCAGCAGTGCCGCCGGCTTTCGCACTTCAGCGATGAGCTTCGCATCTGGGTCCGACGGCTATCGCGCGCCGGCGGACCGCTATCGTGCTGCCGTCGGACGACTTCGTGTCCGGCGGCGGCAACCTTTGCACGAGGTCAACCCTGATTTTTCGCGGTTGACGGGCCTTTCCGGGGATTCTCCCGTCGCCTTTGACTTCGTGCTGCTCGAGCGCGGCTCGGGCGGGGCCCATTTCGATCGGTGGTCGGACGAATTCGGTTGGAGCTCGCGCGAACATCCGCCGACCGCTCGGGGACTTCGCGCGCGAGCGAATCTCGTTTCACGTTGTTTCAGCGCGGTTGCAGCCGGGTGCAACCGCGGCGCACGCCGAGGCAGGCCTCACGCACCATCGTTGCGGCCGCGTGCCACGCTCGTGCAGCCGCGCGACACCCCCGTGCACTCGAGACTCACGCCCGTGCAATGACACGCCACTTCGCATACGCAGGGTGACACCGCGGGTCGTCGCCTTAGCACGCCGGCGGCATCCCGAGACACTCGACGCCCGCCGCGACGCACGCCTATCGCGCCGGCCGCTACCCCGGTTCGGTCTCCGCCGACCGCGGCGCCGCGCGTCAACACGCTCTTTCCAAGCGCCGCCACGTTGCGCAGAATGGAGGACACGCTCGTCCGACGGCGAGCGATCTTCGTGCCGACGCCGGCCAGGTTCCGTCAGACGCCCTTCACGCGCACGCGCCCAGCACACACGCGCGGCGGGAGGCTCGGGGCATGGACAACCGGCAACAGCGCACCCTCCAGACTTTCCAGCGCATCCTCGCCTACCTCGAGCGGCATCGGATCGAGCCGGAGCCGCCGCTCCTGACGAGAATGAAGCAGTCACTGACGACGTCGGTCGCACGGCTGCAGGAGCTGGGCGTACAGCAACGCGTGGCCGACATCGGCCTCAGCGGCGCGACAGTTCGAACGATGCGGCAACGCATGCGGCGAGAGCGGCTGATGCCGCTCGTTCGAATCGCGAAGCCGCTGCTCAAGTTCGCGCCGGGGACGGGGCACGTGCTGCGCGTCCCCCACGCGCGCGCCGACACGGCGACGATCGCGACGCACGCGCTCGACATGGCGAAGGCCCTGACGCCACACGCGAAGCTCTTGACGTCGGCGGGCTACTCCAAGGACTTCATTTCGGAGTTCACGAAGGAGGCGCAGCAGCTCGCGGCGTTGGCGACGGCAGCGGACAAGACGCGCCAGCGGCGGTCGCGCGCGACGGCGGCGATTCGTCAGGAGATCAAGAAGGCGATGGGCACAGTGACCGTCATCGAGGGCATCCTGATGACTCGAATGCCGCCGAGCGATCGCGTGGGGCAGGGGGCATGGCGCCTAGCGCGGAGGGTGCAGGCGCGGGCGGGGCGGCCGCCGAAGAGAGGAAAACGGCAAACCCAGAGTCCTCCCTTGCCAGACGCCGTGACTAGCTGACCTACACGCTGGCGTGCCTGGCGACCAAGACACGTCTAACGCGCCGGAGTTA
>JBHELH010000340.1:0-3602 GCA_046263215.1 Gemmatimonadaceae bacterium
ACGGTGGCTCGCGTGCACCATGTAGTTGCGCGAGCCGTTGGCGTCGTCGAGGAGCACGGATCCCTTCGAGAACGCGGCGCGCACTGCGCCCGGCGCCCAGTAGCTGACGGCGGCCTGCCCCGCCTGGAGCACGTCCCCGCCGGCCGCACCGGCCGCCGTGTCACCGAGCGCCCGCACGCCGGCCATCGCGACTTCCTCGTCGCGCTGCGCGCTCGCCGCGCCGCTCACGCCGACCGCGCCCACCACTTGCCCACCGATCACGACGGGCACGCCGCCCTGAAGCGGGGTGAAGTCCTCGAGCGCCACCATCGCGGTGCGCCCGTTCTTGATGATGTCCTCGAAGGCGCGCGTCGGGCGCTTGAACAGCGCGGCCGTCCGGGCCTTGCCGATCGAGATCTTCGCCCCGGCGGCGAAGGTCTCGTCCAGCCGCTCGAGGGCAATCAGGTTGCCACCGTCGTCGACGACCGCGATGACGCCGCCTTCGTTGTTGCGCCGCGCCTCCTGCTTGGCGGCGGCGATGATGCGGCTTGCGCCGTCCAGGGTCAGTGACCGCTTGTTGGCCACCTGCGCGGATGCGTGCGCTCCCGCTGACAAGAGCAGAAGCCCGGCGGCTCCGAGCGCGCGAGTAACGAGTGGTGACATGGGAGTCTCCCTCGCCGAGCGCGTCAGCGCTCGACGATCTGAAGTGCGTGTCCGTCGGGGTCCCGCGCGAGCAGGCCCCGCGTGAATGAGAGCCCACCCGAGACGCCGACCGCCCCAGGCGAGATGAGCTTTCGGCCCGCCGTCCGGAGTGCGGCTGCGGCAGCCGCCGCGTCGCGGACGACCAGCGTCGTCTGCCAGTGCAGCAGATCGGTCGGCCCCGCGTCGGTCGGATACGGGCGTCCGTCTTTGGGCGCGAGGTACTCGAGGAACTCGATGCCCGGCCCGTCCTCCGCGCGCAGCGCCGTAATGCGCAGATGCGCACCGACGACGTTGTTCAGCCGTTCCTGCTCCGGCCCATAGTTCTCGCTCGCGCCCGCGACTCGCAAACCGAGAACGTCGCGGTAGAACGCGAGGCTGGCCTCCGTGTCCCGAACGACGATGGCGGTGTGGTCGATGCCGAGGAACAGCCGCCCAGTTGGCCGCTGCCACTTCGCGAGCCCCTTTCCGGGCGGGAAGTGGATGACCTCGAGCACATGGCCGTCCGGATCGTTGAAGTAAAAGGCCGAGATGCCGCCCGCGTTCGGGTTCCACGCCGGGAGGAGCTGCGGCGCCGGAGAGACGTGCTTGACCCTCGCCGCGCGCAGCACCGCGTACGCACGATCGATGTCGCTGACGACGATCGCGATGTGCTGGAACCAACGGTCATTGCTTCGCGAGTCGGTCGGCACCGGTCGGCCGCCTGGCACGAGAAAGTGCGTCAGGTCGATGGTCTCATCGCCGAGCCGCATGCGGACGACCCGCGCCCTGGCGCCGGCAATGCCCGTGAGCCGCGCGAAGGCGGCACCAGACACCGTTGTGTCCGAGGTCTTCTCGAACGAGAGCACGCTCGAGTAGAACGCCACGGCGCGATGCATGTCGCCGACGGTCATCCCGACGGCCGCAACCTCGCGGACGGCAGTCACCGCGACGTGCTCCGGGCCGGCGACGCTACCCGCCTGTCGCGCGCTCGGGATCGACCCCGGAGCCGCGGCGCATGCAGCGAGGAACGGCGCCAACAGGAACGCTCGACACAACGTTGCACGATCCATTATGCGAATCTCCCGGCCGTGTCGCAGGCGTTACTCTTGGTTCCCGGCGACGCGACCGTCGCGCGTGCTGATGGTTACGCGAATCACATCGGCGGTCCGCGGCGCCTTGTCGCCGTACTCGCCGTTCAACTGGCGGACGCGGCGAACCGGCTTGCGCTCGGCCATCCCGGTGTTGGGCGCCGCTTGCCTGGGGGCCTGATAGGCGCCGAGCCCGGGCTCCTCGTTCGCTTCGGTACCGGCGTCCCACAGCGACAGGTCACCCGTGACGTCGCGCGACAACGGCTTGCCGCCGGCATCGAACAGAGCGATGCCCCTTGTGCCCGGCGCATAGAACCAGTCGTTCGACTGACCGAACATGAAGGCGAGGGTGAGCTTCTGGCCCGGCGCCGCCGAGACCGTGAACTCGTACGCCTTGCCCGGTGTGATGGGGCCCGCCGCCGCATCTCCGATCGGCATCGTCACGACGCCGCTCGACGCGATGGCCTTCATGTGCTCCCGGATGTAGTCGGCGAGCACCCCGGGATTGCCCTCCTCGGCGAGCCGCTCGAGGCCGACCCCTCGATCCACGCGTCCCGGCGTGAAGAGTGGGTTGCCGTCGTCGGTGATTGCCCAGAGAATTGGCGCGGTGGGCGCAGGCGCCGTCATGCCGTTCGAGAGCCTGAGCGTCTGTGGCGTCGAGACGTTCTCGACGCGGACAGTGAACTGCACTGCGCGCCCATTGCCATACTGCGCGAGGGCTGCGGCTGGCGCGAGCAGCGCCAGGAGTGCCGCCGTGCGGAGAGTGCGCATGCTGGATCATCTCCTTTGGTTTGGGTGTGGTGCTGACCGCGGACGCTCGGAAGTCGAAACCCGAGAGTCGATGTCGTCCGTTCGCGCGAGACGAGCGCTGCCAGCGCGTTTGGCGCGAGGCGGCGCTGTTCGGGTGGTCGCGATAAGTGCGGTCCGCGCGAAATAGTTCCCGCGCGATTTCGCCTAGCGCGTCGCGATGTCGCGCGGGGCGCCCATGACCGCGAGCGCCGAAGGCGGAGCACCCACCGGCGGCGGGCGAGCCCCGTCGTCGCGGCGATCGGCCCAGGCGCAGAAGTGGCAGGCTTCACCGGGGGCATGCGGCCGCATTTTGGCACACACGCGGAAGCGCGCGCGCCGCCGGAGATGGATCTGCGCTCCGGCGAGCATGCCGAGCGGCGGCGCCGCGACGTAGACCCAAATCGCGGTCCACTGCGCGGCCACGAGCGCCGGTCCAAAGCTGCGCGCGGGGTTCATGCTCATCCCGGAGAGCGGCGCCTCGACGGTGATGAACGTCGCCACGAGCGCGCCCGCCATCAGGCCGGTATACGCCTGAAGCCTCGGCGAGGCATTACTCCAGAGCACGCACGACGCCAGCACGCACGAGATGACCAGCTCGGCCGCGAACGCGACCGCAGTGCCGTGCATGCCCGGCCGCGTCGACACGAAGTTCACAGTTGGTGCGGCCAGTAGTGACCCCAGCAGTTGCGAGGCGAGGAACATCCCGCAGACCGCACCTACGAATTGGGCGCCTACGTAGAAGGCCGCGTCCCAGGGAGCGACACGGCCCAGGCGAAAGAAGGTGAGTGTCGTAGCGGGGTTGATGTGCGCCCCCGATCGCCGGCCCCACGGCGAGTAGATGAGCGCCACCGCCGTCAGCCCCATGGCGCATCCCATGAGGACGCGGCGGAGGACGGCCGAGTCGATGGCCTGACGTATCGGCGAGGCGGGATGCTCGAGCAGTACGGTGAAGCTACTCGCCGAGAGCATGAAGCAGGCGAGCAACACCGCTTCCAGCACGTACTCGCGCCAGTGCGCCTCAAGGGCTCGCCACACCGATCATCCCCCGTCCCGCGTGGATCAACC
>JBHELH010000341.1:0-2865 GCA_046263215.1 Gemmatimonadaceae bacterium
ACCCATCTCGGCGTCTTCTCGAGGTTCAGCCCGAAGATCCCGGAGCAGTTCAGGCGGGCGCCGTTCGTCTTCCTCGCGAACATCGACCCCCGCCTCCAGCTCGACGTTCTTCGTCAGGTCGACCGGCCCAAGTTCGTTGCGTGCGACACGATGAACTTCTGGATCGAGAGTCGCCGGCCCGAGCTCCTGGACCTCCTCAAGCACGTCGACATGGTCACCATCAACGAGGGCGAGGCGCGCCAGCTGACGGAGAAGTACAACGTGGTGAAGGCGGCGCACTGGATCATGGAGCGCGGCCCCAAGGTTGTCGTCATCAAGAAGGGCGAGAACGGCGCGTACCTCTTCCGCGAGCGGGAGATCTTCTTCGCGCCCGCGTATCCGCTCGAGGAGGTCTTCGACCCGACGGGTGCCGGCGACGCCTTCGCCGGAGGCCTGATGGGCTACGTGGCGCGGACCGGCGCCTCGGGGCCGGCCGCGCTGCGGCGCGCGGTGATTTATGGGTCCGCTCTCGGTTCGTTCGCCGTCGAGCGGTTCTCCGTCGAGCGGCTGCTCGAGATCGATGGCGACGACATCGCCGCCCGCGTCGCGGCGTTCCGCCAGCTCGTCGCGTTCGAGGATGAGCTTCCGACGTGACCGACCGCTCGCCGCTCGACTACCGGAGCGCCGGCGTCGACCTCGACGCGGCAGACGAGGCGAAGCGGCGGATCAAGCGGCTCGTCGAGTCGACGTTCACCGCCGGTGCGCGCGGCGGCTTCGGCGGGTTCGGCGGGATGTTCCGCATGCCCGCCGACGCCGACCGTCCGGTCCTCGTCGCGAGCGCCGACGGCGTTGGCACGAAGGTGAAGGTCGCCATCGAGTCCGGCCGGCACGACACCATTGGACAGGATCTCGTCAACCACTGCGTGAACGACATCCTCGTCCAGGGCGCGACGCCGATGTTCTTCCTCGACTACGTCGCGTTCGGCGCGCTCGACCCGGCGGTCGTCGAGGCCGTCGTCGCCGGAGTCGCGGCCGGCTGCCGCGAGAACGGCTGCGCGCTGATCGGGGGCGAGACCGCCGAGATGCCCGGCGTGTATACGCCACCCGACTACGACATTGCGGGCTTCATCGTCGGCTGCGTCGAGGAGGACCGCATTCTCGGCCCGGAACGGGTCCGTGTGGGCGACGTGCTGGTCGGACTCGCGAGCACCGGCTTGCACACGAACGGATACTCGCTCGCCCGGCGGGTAATCGCCGACCGGCTCCGCTTGCGTGCCGGTGACCGCTTCCCGGGCGAGGACGCCACGGTCGCCGACGTCCTCCTACGCGTTCATCGAAGCTACCTTCCGGCGCTGCGTCCCGTCCTCGACCGGGTTCACGCTATGGCCCACATCACAGGCGCCGGGCTGCCGGGCAACGTCAGCCGAGCGCTGCCAAGCGACGTGGACGCCGAGATTGACTCGGACACCTGGACCGTTCCGAATTTGTTCAGGGTATTGGCGGACGCCGGCCAAATTGTCCGCGATGAATTGTTGCGCTCGTTCAACATGGGCGTCGGCATGGTAGTCATCACGGACAACGCCGACGCCGCGGTCATCATCGACAGCGCGGCCGGCGCGGGAGTGCCCGCCTGGCGCCTCGGACGAACCGTTCGCGGGACTGGTCGGGTCATCATCAATTAGGAGACCGACGATGAGAGCACGACTCCTTATGGCCGCCGGCCTCTCGCTGGTGGCCCTGCGGTCGGCCGAGGCGCAGACTTGCGGTTCGCCCTCGACGGACCCTAGCACCGCTAGCGCCGACGCGCGCCAGCAGGCGCACGACGTCTTCCACTACATGGCCCCCCAACTCGGCCTCGTGATCGCCGGCGGCAGCCCGACGCTCGGCCAGGCCGGCTCGCTCGGCGGCATCGGGCACTTCAGCATCGGCGTCCGCGGCAACGCGCTCGCGGGCTCGATGCCGCAGGTCGATCAGTTCCAGCAGTGCTACGACGGGGCCAAGAGCCGCACGCTGCCGACCGAGGATCGTATGGTCGGCATGCCGGCGGTCGATGCGGCGATCGGCGTCTTCAAGGGCCTTCCGTTCGGCCTGACTAACGTTGGCGGGATCGACGTGCTCCTCAGCGCGTCGTACGTCCCCGAGATCGACACCGACAACATCGACGTCAGAGTACCCGACGGCTCGCTCAAGATCGGTTACGGCGCGCGCGTCGGCCTCCTGCAGGAGTCGCTGCTCGTGCCCGGCGTGTCGGTGAGCGTTCTGCGCCGCGGCCTGCCCTCGGTCAACGTCGTCGGAACGGCGGGCAACAACTCGCTCGAGGTCAACAACCTCAAGGTGCAGGCGACGACGTGGCGCTTCGTAGCGAGCAAGAGCCTGCTGCTGTTCGGCCTGACGGCTGGTCTGGGCCGCGACACCTACGATCAGTCGGCGACTGTCACCGCGACGGTCAGCGACCCCGTCTTCGGGACCGCGTCGAGCTCGATCTCGCCGAAGCAGTCGGTCAGCCGCACGAACATGTTCGCTGGCGCGTCGTTGAACCTTCTCATGCTGAAGGTCACTGGCGAGGTCGGCCGCGTGTCGGGCGGGGACATCCAGACGGTCAACTCATTCTCGGGCGGGGCAGCGGACGAGTCGCGCCTCTACGGCTCGGTGGGCCTCCGCCTCGGGTTCTAGTACGCCAATGAGCGCGGCCGAGCCTCCGGCCGTGGACGCGCGTGATCGCGCGTTCATGCGCCGGGCGCTCGACCTCGCGAAGTTGGGCTGGGGACAGACGGCGCCGAACCCTATGGTCGGCGCCGTCGTCGTTCGTGGCGGCGTCGTCGTGGGCGAGGGCTATCACGCGCGCTACGGCGGCGACCACGCCGAAGTGGCGGCTCTGCGCGCCGC
>JBHELH010000342.1:0-6732 GCA_046263215.1 Gemmatimonadaceae bacterium
GTCCGACCGGCGGAAGATGGGCGAGTTCGTGAACCCGACCTGGCTCAAGGCGCTGGCGTACTTCGTCGCGACGGTCATCGCCTCGCTCAACGCGTGGCTGCTGGTGCAGACCTTCGGCGGATGGATGGCGTGACATGTACAAGCGCATCCTCGTCCCGCTCGAGCACACGCCCTACGACGCCGCGATCCTCGACCACGTCGGTCGGCTCGCCCGCTTCTGCGGCGCCGAAGTCCTGCTGATGCATGTCGCCGACGGCTTCGCCGCGCGAAACGTCAAGCAGCTCAACCTCCGGGAGTCGGAGGAGATACGGACGGACCGCGAGTATCTGGAGCAGCTCTGCGCCGACTTCGCGCGCCAAGGTCTGGCCGCCGATTGTCTGCTCGCGGGCGGTGACCCCGCCGCCGAGATCACCGCGGCCGCCGAGCGCGAGGGCTGCGACCTGATCGCGATGTCGACGCACGGACACCGTTTCATTCAGGACCTCGTCCGCGGCAGTGTGGCGAACGAGGTGCGTCACATCTCGCGCATCCCGGTGCTGCTCGTACGCGGCAGCCCGCAGGGCGCCTCGGGCGCCGCCGCCGGCGCGTCCGACCAGCACAACGCGTCGCCCCAGCAGCAGACGGGTCAGGCATGACGGCGGCGAAGCCCGCGAAGGGCAGGGCGCCGTCCAAGCGGGGGACGCAAGCCGCTCAGCGCGCTCTGGAGCGCGGGACGTCCGGCCTCACCGCCCCGGCTGAGGACTACCTCAAGGCGATCTACGACCTGGAGCGCTCGGGGAACGCCGCGGGGACGAACGAGATCGCGGCGCAGCTGGCTATCGCGCCGGCCTCGGTCAGCGGCATGGTGCGCCGGCTTGCCGAGCAGGGGTTGATCGAGCACGAGCGCTACCACGGAGTTCGCCTCACGCAGGCAGGGCGGCGCGCCGCGCTGCGCACGCTCCGTCGGCACCGGATCATCGAGTCATATCTCGCGCACGCGCTCGGCTATGCCTGGGACCGCGTGCACGATGAGGCCGAGCGCCTCGAGCATGCGGCGTCGGATGAGCTGATCGACCGCATGGCGGCGGCGATCGGCGAGCCGGCGAGCGACCCGCACGGGGCGCCGATTCCGACGCGCGAGGGCTCTGTGGACGAGCCCCGTCTCATGTCGATCGATGAGCTGCCGATCGGCGCGCGGGCGCGCGTCCGCCGTGTGAGCGACCGCGACGGCGACCGCCTGCGCTACCTCGCGGAGCTGGGAGTCACTCCGGGCACGATCATCGAGGTGGCCCAACGCGCGCCGTTCGACGGGCCAATCGCGCTGAGGTTGGAAGACGGGTCGGAGCGGTCGGTCGGGCGGATGTTGGCGCGCCAGGTGCTGGTGGAGCCGGGGTAAGGAGTTCCCAGTTCCAAGTTCCGGGCTCGCAGGTCCAGGTTCGCCGTTTCAGGCGCAGGCCGCCGGCTACGGACACGGAACTGGGAACAAGGAACTGGGAACTGCCGTTCGTGGGAGTCACCCCCACCAACGCCCCGGAACGGTCCTTGCGCCAGGGCCTTCGCTGTAAGCGAAGCTATTTGGGAGGCCCGCAGTGGAAGCTCATCGAGTGCCGATCGATCCGAACACCGGAATCCCGGATCTCATCCGTGACCTCGCCGACGACTCGAAGCGGCTCCTCGTCGACGAAGTCCAGCTCGCGAAGCTCGAGACGAAAGACAGCCTGAGGCGCGCGACCAAGGGCGCGCTGTGGCTCGCGACGGCCTTCGGCATCGGCGTCGTGACGCTGGTCGCGCTGACGCTGCTCCTCGCCACGCTGATCGGACGTCTTGTGAACGGCCACATGTGGGTCGGCGCGCTCGTCACCGGCGTTCTGGAGCTCGGCGTGGCCATCTTCCTGTTCAAGCGCGGCTTCGGCGCGCTCAAGCAACCGTCGTACACACTCGAGGAAACGCGCGAGTCGGTGAAGGACACGGCGCGTTGGGCCAAGCAGGCGCGCTCGGCGGCGCACGCACGCCCCTCCTGATCCTTCCAGCCCTCGGACTGCTCGCGGTCGCGCTGCAAGCTTCAGCGCAGCGCCCGCAGGACGCGCCGCGCAACATTGCAGGGCAGCGCCCGCAGGACGCGCTGCGCAACATCGCAATCGACCAGCAGCTCGCCGCCGACGCGAGCCTCAGCGTGGGCGACCGCGTCGTGTTGGCCGCCGCGCCGGGGGCCGCCGGCGACACCGTGGTCGTCGCGGCGATCGTCCGGAGTCGCGCTGACCCGTCGGAGGTCCCGCGCGCCGAGTACCGCGTTCGCCTCCACCTCGATCACCTGCAGCAGCTCGCAGGCTACGGCGATCGCGTCGACCGCTTCGCGATTCGAACGCGTGGCGACTCGGCGACGTCGCGCGCGATGCGGGCCATCAACGCGGCGGCATTCGGATTCCGCGCCCACCGTTCGCGCGACATCGCCGTCGAGACCTCGAAGACCTTCCTCGTCGTCAGCCGCTTCCACAAGGCGATCGGCGTCATCACGATCGTTGCCAGCGCGACGTTCCTCCTCTGCATCATGCTGCTCAAGGTCGACGAACGCCGGCGCGACGTTGCCGCGCTGAGGCTGATGGGCATCTCGGCCGCGACGGTCGTCCGGTCCGTCGTGCTCGAGGCGTCACTCGTCGCGGTCCTCGGCAGCGCGCTCGGTGCCGCGCTCGGCTGGGCCGCGTCGGGCATCGTCAACTGGCATTACCAGGGCGTCTACCGAACGTCGCTGGCGTTCTCGGTGGTGACGGGGGATGTGCTGGTCCTGGCGGTCGCGCTGTCGCTCGTGCTCGGGGTGGTGGCGGGGCTGTTGGCGGCGCTGCGGCTCGTGCGAACGCCGCCGCTCGTACTGTTCGGCAGGTGAGGCTCCAAAAGGCAGGTTCCCAGTTCCAAGATCCACGTTCCCAGTGAGCGGCGTTTTCCAGGAACTTGGACCTGGGACCTGGGACCCGCATTTCGATCGCCCCCAATGATCGCAACCCTCGCCCTCTCCTCTCTCCTCCGCCACCGCGCGCGCACCCTCCTCGCCATCGCGGGCGTCGCCGTCTCTGCCGCGATGCTGCTCGACATGGTGATGCTCGCCACAGGCATGCGCGAGTCGTTTCGCTCGCTGCTGCTCGCGGTCGGCTTTCAGGTGCGGCTCGCGCCGAAAGGGACGCTGCCGTTCGACACCGAGGCGACGATCGACGGCGCGTCGGCGATTGTCGCGCGGGTTCGCGGGCATCCGGACGTCGTCGCCGTGAGCCCTCTCCTCGGCGGTCAGCTCCATGTGCCGCGCGGCGATCGTACGGTGACCGCATTCGTCGTCGGCGTCGAGCCATCTGTCCAGGGCGACTACGAGCTCGTCGCCGGGCGCGATCCGGCGGCGCCCGACGAGCTGATCGCCAACGACGAGCTGCTACGCACGATCGGCAAAACTATTGGCGACACGGTCGACGTCGCCGCGGGGTACGACCCACAGCTTCGCGCCTACGCCGGACGACGCCGCGTCACAGTCGTCGGCCGCGCCAGATTCATCTACCTCGCGGCCGAGCAGCAAGCTGCAGCGCTGCCGCTTGCGACACTCCAGTCGATGAGTGCCCGCGGCCCCGGCGGCGACGACCGCTCGGACCGCGTGTCGCTCATCATGGTGCGCTTGCGTGACGGCGCCGATGTCGAGCGCGTACGGGCGTGGATGGAGCGTGAGCTGCCGCGCGTCTCCGCGATCTCGACCGACGAGGCGATTCGCCGCGTTGACGAACGGCTCAGCTACTTCCGCCAGCTCGCCTTCATCCTCGGCGCGGTGAGTTTGGTCGTCGGCTTCCTCCTCGTGACGACGCTGGTCACGGTCTCTGTCAACGAGCGGATCGGGGAGATCGCCGTCCTGCGCGCGATCGGCGTCGCGCGGTCTCGCGTTGTCCTCCAGATCCTGCTCGAAGGGTCCGCGATCATGCTCGCCGGCTCGGCGCTCGGCCTCGCGCTCGGCCTCGTGGCGGCGCGCTACCTGAACGGCATCCTCGCCTCGTTCCCCGGCCTTCCCGAGCGGATCGATTTCTTCCTCTTCCAACCGCGCGCCGCGTGGACCGCTCTCGGGCTGCTGGCGACGTCGGGGATTCTGGCCGGTTTGTATCCGTCGTGGCGCGGGGCCTCGTTGCCAGTGGCTGAGACGTTGCGGAGGGAGGCGGTCGCGTGAGTAGGTCCGCGGTGCGAGCGGGTAGCCGCCGCAGGCGGGTGGGTTGGTGCGAGGGGCTGGCACCGCGGTCGGATTGTCTATGCGAGACTTGACGCCTCGCACCACGGACCGCGGACCACGAACCGCCTCGGTCGTCCAGGCCGAAAACGTCACCCGCGATTACCCGATGGGCGCGGAGACCGTTCACGCCGTGCGCGGCGTGTCGCTGCAAATCACGGCGGGCGAGTACGTGGCGATCGTCGGGCCGTCCGGGTGCGGCAAGTCGACGCTCCTCAATCTGCTCGGCGCGATCGATCGTCCGACGGCAGGCACGGTCTCGATCGGGGGACGGCGGATCGACGCAATGAGCGATCGGGAGGCGACGCGGTTTCGGCTCCTCAACATCGGGTTCGTCTTCCAGCGCTTCTACCTCATGCCGACACTGACCGCGCGCGAGAACGTCGAGCTGCCGATGGCGGAGGCGGGCCTCGCGAAGGCCGAGCGTCAACGCCGAGCGCGCGAGCTACTCACCTACGTCGGGCTCGCTCCGCGCGAGCGTCACCGACCGCCGCAGCTCTCGGGAGGAGAGCAGCAGCGCGTCGCCATCGCGCGCGCGCTGGCCAACCGCCCGACGCTACTCCTCGCCGACGAACCGACGGGCGAGCTCGACGCGCGCACCGGAGCCGAGGTGATTGCCCTCTTCGGCCGCCTCAACCGCGACGGCACGACCATCGTCGTGGTGACGCACGATGAGGAGCTCGCGAGGGCGGCGGGTCGAGTAGTGCACATGCGGGATGGTGAGGTCGTCAACGAGACTCTGGTTCCCAGTTCGCAGTTCCCAGTTCCGGGAACTAGGAACTCGGAACTCGGAACTAGGAACTAGGCCGTTCTGTGTTCTCCCTCCTCGCCCTCCGCTCCCTCACCGACCGCCCGTGGCGCTCGCTGTTCCTCCTCCTCGGCTATAGCACCGGCGTCGGAGTGATGATTGTGCTGTTGTCGATCGGGGAAGCGCTGATCGGGCAGGCGCGGGACGAGCGGTTGGTCGGAGGAGGCGAGGTCACGGTGTTGCCCGAGGGCCTCGACGTCGAGGTGATGAAGACGGGCGGGCTCGGCGGGCTTTTCTTCTCGATCGATCACGCGCGGTTCATTTACCGGCAGCTGCTCGCATCGCCGCGGTTGTCGGACGACGTCGTCGCCGTCGCGCCGCAGATCGAGGGGAAGCTCCTCTATGTCCGAACGGCCGACGGCGCCGAGCGGCCGGTGCGCGCGAGCGGAGAGATTCCGTCACGGACGGCCGCGGTGGGGGCGGGCGCGTCCCTCGTCGAGGGCCGGTGGGCGGACGACGACGGCGACCGCCGTTGGCGAGACCCGACGCCCTTCGAGCTGCGGCATGAGATGGACCGCTTTCATCTGCCGCCTGCGCGCGCGGGCGGGGCCCCAGACGAGAGCTGGGCGGAGTGGCATTACTTCAACGTCGTCTCGGCCGATCGGCGGCGGTGGGCCTTCATCTCGTTCATCGTTGCCGGCGCGATCCCGAGTGACGCGGCGCCGACGGATCGATGGGGCGCGCAGGTGCTGGTCACGCTCCACGAGCAGGGACGACCGGCCCGTCGGTTCGCGACAGCGGTACCGTCGTCGGCGGTACGGTTCTCGACGTCCAGCGCCGACCTCTCGATCGGCGAATCGCGCGTGACCGTCCTGCCCGACGGACGATACGAGGTGCGCGCACGTGCGGCCGAGGACGGACGGGGCGCCTCGGTCGACGTCGACCTCATCGTCGCGCCGACGCCGCGCGCGTACTTTCCAGGTGCGGCGCTCTCCGGCGGTGAGTTCACATCCGGGTACGTCGTGCCGGCGTTGCGCGCTGACGGCTCGGGCCGTGTGTGCGCGCCCGGGTGGTGCGAGCGGTTCGAGCGGGTCCAGGCGTACCACGATCACAACTGGGGTGTGTGGCGCGGCGTCACCTGGGAGTGGGGAGCGGCGCGCACGGGCGATTACGCGTTGCTCTTCGGTCGGGTCGAGCCGCCCGACAGCGTCGCCGCCGCCCAGCCGCTCTTCCTATACCTCGTCGACTCGCTCGGCTTCGTCGCCCTATTCCGCCCGCGCGAGGTCGCGTACGACGACGGACGTGTGGTCACCGTCGACGGCGGGCCGGTACGCGTCCCGACACGCGGTGTAATGGTGGACGTTCGCGGCGGCGACACGCTCCGCATCGACCTCGAGGTCGAAGACGCAGCGGTGACCGACACCCGAAAGCCGCTGATCGAGCGCGGCGACGCCGGAGCGGCGCGCATGATACGACGGCCCTACTTCGTGCAGATGAAAGGCCTCGCGCGAATCAGCGGGCGGGTAGGGGGAAGGCGGTTGGTCGGGGAGGGAACAGGGTTCTTCGAGACGTATCGATGAGGAGGGAGGGTGCGAGGGCGTTGACTGTTGGGCACGCGGATGCCGCAAATCGGCGAAGGGCGATCAGCGCGGATGGCTCCGCGCTCGTCCGAAGCTCCTCTCGCTGGCCCGAGAGAAGACCTTGGCTACACCGTCGGGAGGCTCCGGCCCGCCCCGCCTGTCATCCCGCAGGAGCGAAG
>JBHELH010000343.1:0-10103 GCA_046263215.1 Gemmatimonadaceae bacterium
GAGGGGCGCCTTCGGCGTCGGAAACGGTCGAGCTCTCGGAGCCGCACGATAAGCCGGGCGAGCATTCGCTGGACGATGAGCAGAGCGTCCGCGAGCTCACGGTGGCGGTCGCCGCCGATCATCCCTGTGTCGTGCGCAAGAAGTAAGTGGTACTCCAGCTCCGTCGAGGAACCCATTGCGAGGTGGAGGGACCGAATGAGTTCGCCGTTGCCGCCTTGGCTGTTGCGACGGCCGCAGCCCTCCGCGATGTTCGCCGGGATCGACGCAGCTGCGCGACGAATCTGCGTCGCCAACCCAAACCGTTCGTAGTCCGGCAAGGTCGCCGCGAGACGATATACGTCGAGCGTCAGCCGATGAGCGTGCTGCCAGACGTTGAGCTTGCGAAAGCTTTCCATGAGGGCCACTCGTCGCACGGTCAGGTTGCGAGTACGATGCGCGTCGCCCCTTCTCAGGCCACAACCAGATCCCCGACGCTGACGCCAAAGGCTTTCGGCGGCGGAGCCGCCAGCCTGCAAGCTCACAAGGTCACAAGCCCACACGCATGACTTCCCCCTACACCCACCCTCCCCGCGTCGTAATCATCGGCGCCGGTTTCGGCGGCCTCTACGCCGCCCGCGCGCTCAAGCGCGCCCCGGTCGACGTGACGGTCATCGACCGCACGAACCACCACGTCTTTCAGCCGCTCCTCTACCAGGTGGCGACGGCGACACTGCCGGCGACGGCCATCACGGCTCCGATCCGATGGCTGCTCCGCAAGCAGCGGAACACGCGCGTACTGATGGCCGAAGTGAAGGACATTGACGTCGACCGCCGGGTCGTGCGCATCGACGATGAGCGGCGCGACGTGCCGTACGACTACCTGATCGTGGCGGCCGGCTCGCGGCATGCGTACTTCGGGCATCCGGAGTGGGAGGAATACGCGCCCGGCCTGAAGAGCATCGATGACGCGCTCGAGATCCGGCGGCGCCTGCTGCTCGCGTTCGAGCGCGCCGAGAAGACGGAGGACCCGCGCGAGCGCGGGGCGCTGCTGACGTTCGTCATTGTCGGCGGCGGGCCGACGGGCGTCGAGCTCGCGGGGATGCTGCCGATGATCGCGCGCTACTCGCTGCCCAAGGAGTTTCGTAACATCGACACGCGCGCGGCGCGTATCATCCTCGTCGAGGGCGGTCCACGCGTCCTGCCGACGTTCCCGGAGAACCTCGCGGCGCGCGCGGGGCGCGATCTCCAGGAGCTCGGAGTCGAAGTTCGCACGGGCGTGCTCGTCACGAGTGTCGAGCCGGGTGCCGTGCATATCGGCGACGAGCGGGTGGAGACGTGTACCGTGCTCTGGGCCGCCGGCAACGCGGCCTCCGGGCTCGGTACGTTCCTCGGCGTCGAGCTGGACCGCGCCGGTCGCATCAAGGTCGAGCCTGACCTCAGCCTCCCGGGGCGCCCGGAGGTCTTCGTCATTGGCGACCTCGCGGCGATCACGACCGGCGGCCGGCCCGTACCCGGCGTGGCGCCAGCGGCGATGCAGGAGGGCGCGACGGCCGCGAAGAACATCATCCGCTCTCTCCGCCGCCAGCCGCGGCGCCATTTCCGCTACCGGAACAAGGGTGACCTTGCGACGATCGGCCGGCAGCGCGCGATTGCGGATTTCGGCCGCTTTCACGTCGAAGGTGCGATCGCGTGGTGGTTCTGGCTCTTCGTGCACATCATGTATCTCGCCGGTTTCCGCAATCGCATGGCCGTGCTGCTCGAATGGGCGTATGCGTTCTTCACCTATCAGCGCGGGTCGAGGCTGATAACCGCCCCCCGTTATCTCTCGGGTCCCGCCCCGTCTGCCGCCCCGCCCATCCCGCCGAAATGGTGAGGCTTCCGTTACCCCCACCCCTCGCGCCAGTCCTTTTCGTGTCTGGCGCGCCGCCGCGCCGCTCCAGCCGTCGACACGGGTCGGGGGTCTTGCGGCGGGCGCATTCCCGCTGCCCTGTATGCCCATGCCCCTCAAGGCGCCCCCGGAGAGCGAGGCCGGCCGCGCGAGCCCGCCGCCCGCGTCACTCGGCGCACTCGTCGAGGCTCTGCCCCTCGCCGTCGCGGTCTTCGATGCGGAGCTCAAGCTCGCCGCGTCGAACGGGCGCTTCCGGGAGCTGACCGGGTTGACCGCGGCGCAAGCGCAGCACTGTCCGATCCGCGAAGCGTTCCCCAACGCGTTGGGCGACATGACCGCCTTGATCGACGCCGCCCTCCGCGAGTCGGCGGCGCCCTCTGCCCGAGTGGCGTTTCGGCACGGAACGGGCGAGCGGCTCGTCGAGGTGGCCGTCGCGCCGCTCGGCGGGGGCGCGGCAGGCGGCGTCGTTTTCACCGGCACCTATGTCACCGACCGCGAGGAGACCCGCGAGGCGCGGCTGGCGGCGGTGAGGCAGCTCACGTCCGGCGTTCTGCACGACATCAACAACGTGCTGAACCCCATCATGGCGGCCGCCTACCTCCTGCAGGCCAACGCCGACAACCCGGTCGCGGTGCGGGACTACACGGCGCGTATCTCGAAGGCGGTCGAGATCGGGGCGGCAACCGCGGCCCGGGTCGGCCGGTTCATTCGGCAAGAGCCGCTGCAAGGGATCGGCGCCCAGGAGCTGGTCGATCTGTCCGCGGTCGCCGAGGAGGTCGCGACGATGACTCGGCCGTCGTGGTCCGAGCGGGCGGCGGGCGGTCCGGTGGACTTCCGCGACGAACTCGCGGGCGGGGCGCTCGTGCGCGGCATCGCCGGCGAGCTGCGCGCCGCGGTGCTCAACCTCGTCCAGAACGCCCTCGACGCCATGGCGGCCGGCGGCGGCACGCTCGGCATTCGGACGAGGGTCGCCGGCGACGCGGCGATCCTCGAGGTCAGCGACACCGGCGGCGGCATGGCCCCGGAGGTGCGCGAGCACGCGTTCGAGCCTTTCTTTAGCACGAAGGGCCGCGGAAGTGCCGGCCTCGGACTCGCCGAGGTCTACGGCATCGCGAAGCGGCACAACGGACGGGCAGAGATCGACACGGCGCCGGGCGCGGGGACGACGGTGCGACTCGTTCTCCCGCTCGCCGTGCACCCGGCCGGGACGGTGGCGGAGCGTCAGCGCGCCGCGGGTAGTGGCGCTACCTTAACGAGGGAAACCACGAACGTCGATGTCTGACTCCGTCGCTCCAATCCGCATCCTGCTTGCCGAAGACGACGACAACGCGCGCTCGATTATCGTCGAGCTGTTGATCGCGCTCGGCCACCTCGTCGTCGCCGAAGTGAGCAGCGGCCGCGATGCGGTCGAGCGCGCGAAGGATGTCGCCCCCGACGTCGTGCTGCTCGACGTGCACATGCCGGACGGCTCCGGGATCGAGGCGGCCGAGCAGATCACGCAGTCCGTGCCCGGCGTCGCGGTGGTCCTCTTCAGCGGCGACCATCAGGTCACGCTCTCGGAGCGCGAGATCACGGCGACGGCGGCGATCGCGTTCCTCCCCAAACCAGCGCCGCCGCGCATCCTCGACTCGACGCTGCGACTGGCCGCCTCGCGCGCGCGCGAGCTGGCGACGGCGCGCAAGGACGCCGAGGGCGCACGTCAGGCGCTCGAGAACCGCAAGACCATCGAGCGCGCGAAGGGAATCCTCATGCGCCGCACCGGCTCGTCGGAGCAGGAGGCATATCGCATCCTCCAGCGCACGAGCCAGGACCGCTCCGTGCCGATGGTCGAGATCGCGAAGGCCGTGCTGGCGAGCGAGCCGGGGTATCAGGAGCCGGCGAAGGACGGGGCCAAAAAATAGACTGCGGATTGCGGACTGCGGACTCGCACCTCGGGAAGCCTCAGTTGCCGCTAGGAGCATCCCGAGGGTTCGTGTCCGCAGTCCGCAGTCCGTAGTCCTGTTGCCGCGTAAACTCCTCCATCCCCGCGCCCAGGTACAGCGTCCCCGCGACGAGCGCGGCGGAGACGAGGAATGGCAGCTCCACTACCCGGTCGAACATGAAGCCCGCGAGGATCGGGAAGACGACGCGGGCCATCCCGCCGAAGGTCTGCTGCACGCCCATATAGAGGCCGCGCTCGTGGCTCGGAGTGACGCGTGAGAGAAGAGCGGTCACGCACGGGAAGGTGAACGCCGTGCCGAGCGGGAGCAGCGTGACCGCCATCGCGAGTGGCAGGTAGGGGAAGATCATCCCGCGGCCCGCGCCGTTGGCGGATCCCAGCGAAGCGCCGACGCGATCCATGAACGGCATCGCGGCCAGGCCCAGCGTGAGTACAATCAGCCCGATGCGCGACAGGCGCACCTCCCCGAAGTAGTCAACGGCCCGTCCCAGAACAACCGCGCGCGTCACCACCGAGATGACGCCGATGTACATGAAGAAGAACCCGATCGTCTTCTCCGTCACGCCGAAGCGCGCGGCGAGGAACAGGGCGAGGATCGCTCCGACTCCCTGGAACGCGCCGATGGCGATCGCGTAGATCCAGATCAGTCGCGACGGCGGCTCACCGGCGTGGGTGACAACGCGCAGCACCGCCTCGATCGACCGCCCGGGCTTCCGCGGCTGCGCATGCGCCTCGGCGAGGTCCCGCGATTCTGTGAGGTAGCGCCACGCGAAGACGATGTTGACCAAGCAAAGCCCGGCGGCCACCAGTCCCGGCGTCGCACGCCCGCCGGCCATCGTCAGTGAGCCGAGGAGGGGGCCGAGGGCCACGCCGGCGTTCGTCGCCGCGGACAGCCAGCCGAGACCCTTCGCGCGGTCCTCCGGTGGCACCGAGTCCGCGACGTACGCCTGGATCACGCTCACCGTCCCGCCGCCCGCGCCCTGCACGACGCGCGAAATGAAGAGTAGCCAGAGTGAGCTCGCGTAGGCGAAGATGACATACGCGATCGCCGATGCCGTGAGCCCGATGAGCAGCGCCGGCCGCCGCCCGTAGCGGTCCGAGAAGCGGCCCCAGAACGGCGATGCGATCAGCTGCGCGATCGCGAAGGATGACACGAGCAGCCCGACGATGAACCCGCCCGCCCCGAGGGCCTTCGCGTAAAACGGGAGGAGAGGCAGCACCATCAGCAGCCCGACCATGTCCACGAACGCCGTCACCATTAGGACGGCGAGCTTGCCCACGTCGCGCACGGCCGCTACTCGGCGACTTTGCCGAGCGCCGCCGGCGGCGCGGCGCGCCCGACCACTCCCGCCAGGGCGACGATCGTCAGGACGTAGGGGATCATCTCGACGAACTGGGACGGGATGACTTGCGCGCCCTGGAGGCGGATCTGGAACGTTTCCGCCGCGGCGAAGAGGAGGCACGCAAGGCCCACGCGCATCGGGTCCCAGCGGCCGAAGATCGTCGCCGCCAGCGCGATGAAGCCGCGTCCCGCGGTCATGCCGTCGGTGAACTGATGCTGGTCGAGGGCGAGGTAGGCGCCCCCGAGTCCCGCGAGCGCGCCGGAGAGCGCGGCGGCCGCATAGCGCACACGGGCTACGCTGACGCCGACGGACGTCGCCGCCTCCGGGTGCTCGCCGACCGAGCGCACGCGCAGGCCGAACGGCGTCCGGTAGAGCAGCCACGCGACCGCCGGGATCGCGAGCAGGCCCGCCCACACGAGTGGGTTCCGGATCAGTGCGCCGAAGCCGGCACCGCTCTCCGCGACCATGAAACCGGGAACGCGCGGCGAGTTCGACGAGCTGTCGAACGCGAGGCGAAGGAGGAAGCGTGTCAGGCCGACAGCGAGAAGATTGATCGCGATGCCGATGACGACCTGGTTCGCCCGGAAGCGGACCGACCCCGTCGCGTAGAGGAGCGCGAACAACGTGCCGCCGACCGCGCCTGCGGCGACGCCTGCCCACGGCGAGCCGGAGTAATAGCTCGCGATCGCGGCACAGAACGCGCCGCTGAGCATGTAGCCCTCGAGAGTCAGCGCGATCAACCCGGCGCGCTCGGACATCACTCCGCCGGCGGCGGCGAAGAGATACGGGATGACGATCCGGAAAACCTGCCAGACGAACGCGAGCTCGATCACACGACGCCTCCGGCCGGCCGGCGCTCTGTTGCCGCCACCGCGGGCCCGCTCTGCCCTCCTGCCAGCTCTCCGCCACGGTCAGCCCGCCGGCGCATCCCTCGGAGCAGTCGCTCGACCTCGGGCACGGACGTCGCCACGGCGAGAATGACCACGGCCTGGAGCACCTCGACCATCTGCTTCGGCACGAGTGCGTTTACCGCCAGCCCGCCCTGCGACAGCGTCGCGAACAAGAGTGCGGCGATGATGATCCCCCCGGGATGGCTCCGTCCCACCAGCGCGACGGCGATGCCGAGGAACCCCGATCCCGCCGCGAAACCTTCCTCGTAGTAGTGCTTGTAGCCGAGGACGTAGTTGAGGCCCCCGACGCCGGCCAGCGCGCCCGAGATGGCCATCGCCCGCCACCACACAGCGCCCACCCGAACGCCACCGTACTCCGCCGCCTCGGGTTGCAGTCCGACCGCGCGCAGCTCGAAGCCCGGTCGCGTCCGGAAGAGGTACCACCACACGAGCACCGACGCGGCGACCGCGAGCAGGATCGTCGAGTTGGCGGCCGAACCGTGGAACGATGGGATGACGTCGGCGAGCCGCGGCAGGCCGCCGGTTTTGATCTCCTCGGTATGCAGCGTCTCCGGGACGTGCAAGTAACTCGACACGAAATACGCGAGCAGGGCGAGGACGACGAAGTTCAACATGATCGTCGTGATCACCTCGTGCGCTCCGAAGCGCGCCTTCAGGAACCCCGGTACCGCGCCGACGGCGCCACCGCCGAGCGCCGCCGCGGCGACGAACAGCGGCAGCGCGAGGAGCGACGGAAGACCCGCCGGCAGCGCAAGCCCGAGCAGCGCCGCGACGAAGCCACCTGCGGCAAGCTGACTCTCGGCGCCGATGTTGAACAACCCGGCCCGAACGCCGAGCGCGAACGCGAGTCCGGTGAAGACGAGCGTCGTCGCCTTGTACAGGACCTGTCCGAAGCCGTAGGCGTTGGCCCACGTTCCCTCGAGCAGGAGTCGGTAGACCGCACCCGGAGACTGGCCGAACGCGAGGATGAGAACGTCCCCGACGACGACGGCCAGCAGGAGCGCGACGAGCGGCGGCAGCAACGCCTCCTCGGCGCGGCTGCGCAGCGATCGCCGCTGGCTGGCCGCGGTCGGCGCGGCGGCGGGCCCGGGCGTGGCGGGCGCGGTCACGCCGCTTCCGCTGCTCCAGTCATGTACCGACCTAGCACCTCGAGATTCGCCTCGGCGCGCGGGAGGACGGCGACCAACCGACCTCCGTACATGACGCCGATGCAGTCGGAGAGCGCGAGGACCTCGGCGAGATCTGCGGAGACGAGGAGCACCGCCTTGCCGGCGCTCCGCGCGTCGCGGAGGCGTGCGTGGATGAACTCGATCGCGCCAACGTCGACACCGCGCGTCGGCTGCGCGGCGAGCAGGAGGCGGAAGTCGCGCCCCATCTCGCGCGCGATTACGACCTTCTGCTGGTTTCCTCCCGACAGCGCCCGAGCCGGTAGCGCGGGGTCGGCGGGGCGGATGTCGAACGCCGCCACCTGACGGCGCGCGTTCTCGGCGACCCGCTCGCGATCCAACCGGACCCCGCGCGCGAAGTGGTGCTGGAGGCCGAGGATGAGGTTGTCGGCGACGCTGTAGTCGAGCACGAGCCCGCGCGCGTGCCGGTCTTCGGGGATGTGCGACAATCCCGCGTCGGTCCGCTCGCGAACACTCGCGCGGCTGACGTCGCGCGGCCGGCTGTCACCCGCCGCGAGGAGGATCTGCCCCGATACCACGGCGCGAAGCCCCGCGAGCGCCTCGATGAGCTCCGTCTGGCCGTTCCCCTCGACGCCGGCGATGCCGAAGATCTCGCCCGGAGAGACGGAGAGGCTGACGTGGTCGACGGCGGCCGCTTTGCGGGGGCCGGCGACGACGAGGTCAAGGACCTGCAAAAGCGAGTTCCCAGTTCCAAGATCCAAGTTCCGAGTGGGTTTGCTGGGAACTGGGACCTGGGAACTTGGAACCATCTGATCCATCGCCAGCACCACATCTCTCCCCACCATGGCTCTCGCGATCTCGCGCGGTGACGTCTCCCCCGTCCGCATGCGGCCCACGGTACGCCCGCCGCGCATCACGGTCACGGTGTCCGAGACGTCCATGACCTCGTCGAGCTTGTGCGTGATGAGTACGATCGTGCCGCCCGCTTCGGCGCGCAGCCGCCGGAGCACTTGCCAGAGCTCGCGCACTTCGGGTGGGGAGAGGACCGCGGTCGGCTCGTCGAGAATGAGGATTCGCGCGCCGCGATAAAGCGCCTTCAGGATCTCCACGCGCTGTGCTTCGCCGACCGAGAGCTCGGCGACCGTGCGGTCCGCGGGGACGACGAGCCCGGTCCGCTCGCTGAGCTCCCGGACCTCGCGTACGGCACGCGCGATGTCGAGCTGCGCTCCTCGCGTCGGCTCCCGGCCGAGTACGAGGTTGTCCGCCACCGTGAGCGTCGGGACGAGCATGAAGTGCTGGTGCACCATGCCGACGCCGGCCTCGATCGCGGCGGCCGTGTCCCAGCCGGTGACGTCACGCCTCTCGACCTCGACACGCCCGCCATTCGGCTGGTACATGCCCGCCAGCACGCGCATCAGCGTCGACTTCCCCGCGCCGTTCTCCCCGACGAGCGCATGGATCTCGCCGCGCGCCACCTCGAGCGACGCACCGCGGTTCGCCAGCACCGGCCCGAACGCCTTGTCGACGTCGGTCATCCGGATTGCGGGAGGGGTCGGGTCGGTCATGCCAAAGAGACTGCGGACTGCATCCGACTGCGGAGTGCGGACTGCGGACTAAGGCCCCCGGGAAGTCTCGCGCTGGCGGCTGAAGCAGCCCGACGGTTCTTCGTCCGCAGTCCGCATTCCGCAGTCGGCGTCATCGCGTTGCCGGCACCTGGATCCGCCCGGCGATGATCTGCTCCCGCAGGTCCTCCAACCTCGTCCGCACGCTGTCCGGGATCAGGGCGCGGTTGTTCGCGTCATACACGTAACCGACCCCTTGCTCGCGGAGACCGAACTGGAAGATGCCGCCGCGGAAGTTGCCCTCCTTCACTCGGCGAATCGCCTCGAAGACGGCGGCGTCGACGCCCTTGACCATCGACGTGAGAATATGGCCGGGCGCCTCCGCGTACTGGTCGGCGTCGACACCGATCGCGAGCTTGCCCGTCTGGCGCGCGGCTTCGAAGACGCCAAGCCCGGTCGAGCCGGATGCGTGGTAGATGACGTTCACGCCCTGCTGGTACTGGCTGAGCGCGAGCTCCTTGCCCCGGCCCGGATTGCGGAACGCTTCCGGCGTCACGCCGGCGTACTGCGCGATGACCGTGCAGTCGGCGCAGACGTAGCGCACGCCGGCACGGTAGCCCGCCTCGAACTTGTGGATGAGCGGCACGTCCATCCCGCCGACGAAGCCGATCCGCTTCGACTTACCGACCAGTGCCGCGAGCGCGCCGACGAGGAAGGAACCCTCTTCCTCGCGGAACTTGAGCGCCGCGAGGTTCGGCGGAGGCGGAATCGGCTTGCCGCTGGTGTCGAACGCGACGGCGAGATCGACACCGGCGAAATTGACCTTCGGATACTCTCTGGCGAGCAGGGTCAGGTCGTCAGTGAAGATGAAACCGACGCCGACGACGAGATCCATTCCCTCAGCGGCGAGGAGCCGGAGTCCGGCCTCGCGGTCCGATCCCTCGCCCGGCTCGATGAAGCGGACGCTCGCGCCGAGCTCACGCTGAGCGCGCATCGCGCCGTCGTACGCGCCATCGTTGAAGGACTTGTCGCCGCGCCCGCCGACGTCGAAGACGATGCCGACGTCGACGGCGTCCTCGCTCGGAAGCTGCGCGGCGCCGGACGGGCGCACGAAGAGGAGCGCCACATGGACGAGGAAGAGGGCGCCGACGAGGATCAGCAGCTTGCGCACTGCGGCTTGAGGGCTTGTGGACTTGTGAGCGTGTGAGGAACTGCCGGAGCTCCTCGTGGCCGACCGAGGGGTGTCGCGGCGCAGCCGCGCCTCACAAGCTATCAAGCACCCAAGCTCTCAAGCTAGAACCCAACCGCAGCTAGATTCCCCGCCATGGTCCAGCTCCTCCGCACGCGCTTCCTC
>JBHELH010000344.1:0-4063 GCA_046263215.1 Gemmatimonadaceae bacterium
GCAGGCGCTCGAGCTGACGTTCTCGCGCGTCCAGTTCACGCCCGATCTGATGCCGTCGGACATCACGGGGACGGAACTGCTCGAGGAGGACCACGCGACCGGGCGGCGCATCTTCAAGTTCGTCCGCGGGCCGATCTTCGCCCACGTCGTGCTCGCGGACGAGATCAACCGCGCGCCGCCGAAGACGCAGGCAGCGCTGCTCCAGGCGATGCAGGAGCACGCGGTCACGGCCGCGGGTCAAACGTACCGGCTGCCCGAGCCCTTCTTCGTGCTCGCGACGCAGAACCCGATCGAGCAGGAAGGCACGTACCCGCTCCCCGAAGCGCAGCTCGACCGCTTCATGCTCCAGATCAACGTCGGCTACCCGACGCGCGAGGAGGAGGAGCGGATCGTCGTCGCGACGACCGGCGACCGTGATGTCGACATCCGCCCGATGCTGTCGGCAGCGCAGCTGCTGGCGATGCAGCACCTGGTGCGGCGGCTGCCGGCGCCGCCGACGGTTGTCAGCTACGCCGTGCGGCTCGCGCGCTCGACCCGTCCCGACGCGCCGGAGGCGACGCCCGTCGTCAAGAAGTACGTGAGCTGGGGCGCCGGACCGCGCGCGTCGCAGTACCTCATCCTCGGCGCCAAGGCGCGCGCGGCGATGGACGGGCGCGCGGTGCCCGACCTGGAGGACGTCAACGCGATGGCGATGCCGGTGCTCGGACACCGCGTCGTGCTGAACTTCCAGGCAGAGGCGGAAGGCATCACGCCGGAGAAGGTGATCGCGGTCGAGAAGCGGCCGTAGACTCCCCTACCTCCGCCCCGGCACGAACCTCCACCGCGCCATGACGAACTGCCGCACCTCGATCTCCCGCGGCGTGATCTCCGTCGGCGGCCCGCCTCGCATTCGCGCCGAGGTCGCAATCGCGAAGTCCCTCTCCGTCATCCCGCGCAGCGCCTGCGTGGACAGTTCGAGCAGCTCCCCCAACGATCCACCGGCGGCGCGCGCCAGCGCCTCTGCGCGCGCTCGCGCGTCGGCCACGGCGTCGGCCAGTGCCTCGCGCTCCGCCTCGTCGGTCCGCCGCGCCTCGTAGCGCACACCCGTGATGAACGTCGCCCCCGCCGTCAGCGCCGTGTCGATCACGCGGCCGACGAGCCCGAGCTGCTCCGGCCGTCGCAGCGTCACGCGCACCGCGTTGTTCGCGACGAAGCCGGTGTCGCGAAAGCGCATCTCCGGCGGACCGCCGTAGGGCTCGCGGCGCATCGGATAGACGTTATAACCCGACGTGGTGATATCCTCGCGCGGCACGCCAAGGGCCGCGATCGCGTCGCGGATCGCGGTGTTCAGCCTCGCATTGGCCACGCCGGCGGCGCTCGGCGTCGGCGCGCGCGTCTCCACGGAGACCATGACGCTCGCGCGGTCGGCCTGCACGGTGCGCGTGCCTTCGCCGGACGTCACGATCTCCGGCGGGCGGGCCCTCGTGTCCGACGGCTCCTGAGCGCGGGCAGGAGCGCCGGCCGCCATCATGGCCGCGACGAGCGGGACGAGCATCGATCGGGAGCGCATACGGACCTCCTGATGACAGACCCAGCGAAGGAGACGTAGCCGAAGGGAATGCTTGCACAAGTGCGCAGCGCACGGCCAGGGCACGTATGCGCAACCAGGCCGGAGGTACGCCCCGCATCCCTGGCGTCGAAGTTGCCCGCTCCGGGCCGACCCCCTTCCCCCGGAGCGCCCGATGCCGTCCGAGCGCGAGAAGATGCTGGCGGGCGAGATGTACGACCCCTTCGACCCCGACCTCGTCGCCGCGCGCGAGCGCGCCCGCGATCTGTGCCAGGCCCTCAACGCCACGCGCGAGGCGGAGGCCGAGACGCGCCGAGGGATCCTGCGCGAGCTGTTCGGCGCCGGGGGCGGCACGGTATGGATGCAGCCGCCCTTCTTCTGTGATTATGGCGCGAACATCGAGCTCGGCGAGCGAGTGTTCTTCAACTTCAACTGCGTGGTGCTCGACGTCTGCCGCGTGCGCATCGGTGACTTCTCGCTCTTTGGACCGGCGGTGCAGATCTACACGCCGATGCACCCCTTCAGCGCCGAGCGGCGGCGGCGCGAGGAGTACGGCAAGCCGGTGGAGATCGGCTCCGACGTCTGGGTCGGCGGCGGGGCGATCATCCTCCCCGGCGTGCGGATCGGCTCGCGCTCGGTGATCGGCGCCGGGAGCGTGGTGACGCGCGACGTCCCCGACGGGGTATTCGCCGCCGGGAACCCCTGCCGGGTGGTCCGCGAGATCACCGAGTGAGCGGTCCGGCGGGTCCGAAGACTTCGCCCGCGCCCTGGCCCCCATTGAGAGGGCGATGAGCACCGCATGCAGGCCGACGCCCACCCCCGCGATGACGGCGAGCGCCATCGCTCCCGCGTCCACCCGCTGCACCTCGACAACGCGGCCGGCGCCGGGCGGTACGAGCGTGATCGCGTCGACGGTGCCGGCCCCGGTGCCATCGCGCCGTCGGCGGTCCGCGCGGCGCGCACCGCGACGCTGAGCGTGTCGCCGCGAACGGCAACGACACGTCCCTCGACCTCCGTCACGTCGCGGAGCCGCAAGGTGTCACGACCGGTGATCGCGACGTCGAGCGGTAGGTGAAGCAGCCGGCGCCGAGAAGCGCCGCGGCGACTGCGACTGACGACCGGCGCATGACGCCTCCGCTGGTAATGCGGACGCGAATCTGCCTCCCCCGCGCCAGGACCGGCAGCGGTGCCACCCACCCCGGCCAAACACCGTCACAATTGCGTAACCTGCCCGGGCAGCCCCCGTCGTTGCCCATTACGTGATGGCACAGGCCGATAAGCCGGGCCTAATATCGCGGGTCGCGGCATCCCTATGGTGTTACGGTTAGGTCGGAACCGGCGACCCACCCGGAGACCTCATGCCCGCCAAGCACCTCGTTCTCGTCCACGGCCGCTCGACCAAGCCGCGCCGCGCCGAGAAGGAGCGCTACGTCCGCACCGCGCTCCTCCACGGGCTGAAGCGCGTCTCGCCGATCGCCGCGGGACTCATCGAGTCGGGCGAGGTCAAGACGACCTGCGTGTACTACGGCGACATCTGCAACGAGCTGCTCTGCGACGCCGACCCGCGGTTGCGTCAGAAGCTCACCCACAACCCGGTCGACGGCATCTTCTACGAGGCCGACGGCTGCTACGACAAGCAGATGGCCGAGTTCCTGAAGCGGCCGACGTCGGCGCACACGAAGGAGGAGTACCGAAAGCTCGTCCGCACGCACAAGGACCAGCGGTTCATGGACGACCTGGTTCGCGTCATCAGCCCGATCCTCGCCAACGGGCTGAGTCGCAAGATCATGCTCAAGTGGCTTCCCGACCTCGGCGCATACGTCACCAGCCATAAGGTCGGGTCGAAGATCCGGCAGCGACTGCAGGGCCCACTGCTCAACGCGCTCACCGACGCCGACGACGTCGCGATCGTCTCGCACAGCATGGGTTGTATCGCGACCTACGACGTGCTGTGGAAGTTCTCGCACATGTCGGAGTACGAGGTGATCCACAACCGCCGCGTCACCCTGTGGATCACCCTCGGCTCGCCGCTCGGCGAACCCGCGGTGCGCGAGTCGCTCTACGACGCCCACGAGCCGGAGGACGGGATCTACCCGCGGAATGTCGTGCGGTGGCTCAACATCGCCGCGTACGACGACTTCATCGCCCACGACGCGACCGCGGAGGACGACTTCAAGGAGATGAAGGAGCTCGGCTGCCGCATCGTCGACCTGCCGCGCATCCACACCTTCTGGGTGGGCGCGACGGGGAGCAACCCGCACAAGTTCTACGGCTACCTCGACCACCCGGTGGTCGCCGAGCAGATCGCGGCGTGGACTCTCTCGTCCGGGGCGTGACTCCGGCGGCTCGACGCTGTACAATGGTTGCCGCCGGCGGGCAGACGCGCCCGACGCCCGACAATCGAGAGGAGCTTCCGGATGACCGAGTTACTTCAGGGCAGGGGCTACGAGAAGTGGTTCGCGGACCTCGGCGTGACCGACGCGCCGCGGTCGCTCTCGAGTCGAAGTGCGCGCCGGC
>JBHELH010000345.1:0-11618 GCA_046263215.1 Gemmatimonadaceae bacterium
TCGGCGAGCAGCGTTCCGTCTTCGGCGCGGACCTCGACACGCCACTCACCATCCCAGTCGGGCTGGATGCGCTTGCGGGTCCACGTCCGCCAGCTCGACGCTTCGACCTTCTGCCGGACGCGCGCGATCTCCTCGCCTTCCCAGAGCCACACGTGCTCGACCCAGCGGCCTGGCGAGCCGCCGGTCAGACGGGTCCAGAAGGTGATGATGCCGACGGTCGACGGGAAGCGCGTCGCGCAGGCGGCCGCCGTGCAGCCGCTGACGGACGCGGGCTCGCGGTTCACCAGCTCGGCGGTCGTGAACAGCGCGTCCTGAACGGAGAGCCCCTGCGCGTTCGGCGCGGCGTTCGCTGCGCCGGTAGGACTCGGGGTGCTCGGCGTGGTTGGGGTGCTGGGCGCGCTAGGTGCGGCGGCGGGGGCGGGCTGCGCGTCAGCTGGCTGGGCCGGCGCGGCGGCGGCCGGCGTGTCCGCGGCGGGCGCCGGCTTCGGGCGCTGCGCGCCTTGCGGCACGATGTCGAACTTCTCGTCGGCGCGGGCGGCCCGCAGGACGAGGACGACCATCGTGTCGGGCGCGGTCGCCGTCACCGGCGTCGAGATCAGCCCCTGGGCCATCGCCTGCAGCGTGACGCGGGTGCCTTGTGGAAGCTCGGGGAAGGCGAATCGGCCGGCGACCACGGGGCGGGTGCTCTCACCCTCCGGTCCCTTCATGGTGACGAGGACGCGGCTCGCCGTCGGCGTCACGCCGTTCGGGTTGAGCACGCGGCCACCTACCTGGCCGTACGTTTCGCGGGGGAAGGCGACAACTGCGACGGCGAGAAGAACAAGTACTGTGGCGAGTGTGGCGGGACGGGGCAGCCTCACGGCGGTCATGATGGTGGCTCTCGAAGGATGTGGGGGCGGGATGCACGAGGGATGCGCTCGGCGAGTGGACTGATGGGTGGCGGTCGAGGCAACACGAGCGCATAGCGCGCAGCTGGCGGACCCGAGGGCGGCCTGTACGCGCGGCATCGGAGAGGGCAGCGGTTTTGCATAGGCGGCCATCGCTCCACCGAACGCACGGGGAGCGGGGAGGTCTCATGACAGGCCCTCGACCATCGGCTGCGTGGCGCGGACTACTGTTGTTCGCGCCCGTCCTCGTTGCCGCGATGCCGGCATCGGGTGGAGGACAGCCGCAGGGCGCCGCCGACACGTCCGCGCGACGCGGCGCGATCTTCGTTCAGGTCACCGACACGAGCATCAACCCACTGGCCGCCGAGGTCGTGGTTCCGGCGCTGGCGCTCGGGGTGCGCCTCACGGAGGAGGGAACGCTCTTACTCGTCAACGTTCCGGACGGTGTGTACCTCGTCGAGGCCCGCCACCGCGGCCACGGCTCGGATTGGCGGCTCGTTCGTGTGACGCGCGACACAGTCCGCATCGACTTCGTGCTCGCCCCTGCGGGCCGCGGCGGCGACGGAGGAGGTCAGCAGAGAGGCGTCGCGGAGGCGCGGCTGCTCGAGTTTCTCAATCGCACCCCCGTGATCTCGGTCGGGTCGTTCATCACGCGGACCGAGATCAAGCGCCGCCGGGCGCGAACGATGACCGCCCTTCTCGGCCGCGTCCAAGACGTGCGCATCGATCGGGGGTCGTCCGGCGCGGCCGTCATTCGCTCGACCGAGCCCTCGGCCCGCGACTGCGCGTCCGGGATGCTCGTCTTCGTCGACGCATTTCAGATTGTCGGACCGGATGCCACAGCTTTGGCGACGACAGATCCTGGTGACCAGGGGTCTAACGGGCGCCCGCATCGAACGAGCTGGCGACCCGCCGGCGGGACCGACGAGACCGGACCTCGTGCGCTGCGCTGGATCGGCGCTGTCGGCCGCGAGCACATCGCCGTATCAGCCGGGCCGAAGGCGGAGGCGTGGGGCGGGAGCACCCGCCGCGCCCGCGCCGAGATCGACCGCGTCCCAATCTCCTCGGTCGCCGCCGTCGAGATCTACCCGGCCTTCGTCGGCGTCCCCTCGGCCTTCAGGGTCCCGGGCGCGGAATGCGGCGTGGTGCTGATCTGGACGGGGTGAACAAGACTGCGGTCAGCACGCCACCGCGACCTTCGCCGCCTCCGCGACGGTCGAGGCGATGGTGAAGACCTCGTCGAGTCGGACGAGGCGGAGGAGGTCGCGGACATGGTCGCTGAGGCCTACCAGGACGAGGCAGCCCCCCGCGGCGCGCGCCTCTTTGTTCAGCAGCACGAGGGTGCCGAGGCCGGCGCTGTCCACGTATTCGGTGCGCGACAGGTCGACGACCACGGTCACGCGCCCCTGTTCCAGTTGCGCGCGAACGCGCTGCCTCACCTCGGCCCGGTTATCGACGATGAACTGCGTCGGGCCCTCGACCACCGCCACCGCTGCCGCGTCCGTCATGCCCCAGCCTCCGTCGGTTAGGGTCCCCGGCGGCCGGGACAAACGCACAGGCTAGGCCAGACGGTGGATGGGGTCCGGAAAGGGAGAAGAGGGAGGAGCGAGGAGAGAGGAAGGAGGAGGGAGGAGGGAGGACGGCTGCACCCCGGTCCTCTTCGCTCCTTCCTCTCTCCTCCCTCCTCTGTCCTCTTTCCTCCCTCCTCCCTCCTCCCGGGCGCCATCCCGGCGCCGGGTTGGCATGCCGGCACCTCGGCAGCGCTCTTGCAAACGAGCGGCAGCGTGGATCGTGTGCGCTGCCTCCACTCGGCGATAGCCGCGGCCCTGCTGGCCGCGGGAGCAGCCGTGCCGGCCGGCGCACAGACCGGTCCGCCGACCCCCGACACCCCCCGCTCCCAGACCTGCGAGGACAGCGTCGGGATCCACAGCGCGGACACCGTCGACGTCTACGTTGTGGCGTTGCTCCGGCCCTTCGACCCTAGCCAGGCCGTACCGCGGATGGTGCTGGATCTCGTGCTCTACGAGATCGCATCTCGGTTCCGCGCGCCGGCGCCGCTGGCGCTGCACGCGTACGGCGGGGTGGAGGACATCAGGAAGCCGGCCGACTCGGTCGACGGCGGGCACCTCGTCGTGAGCGCGATGTATCGGCTGGCGCTCCGGCGGGACGCGCGGGTCAGCGACGCGCGGGTCATCACGAGCTCGTTGAACGCGGAGCTCGACCGGCGTATCCTCGACGCGATCCGCGAGGCCGACAGCGCGAGGGTGATGCCCCAGCTGCCGGAGAGCGTCCGCGGGAAGTCGGCCGAGCTGCGACTACTTCTGTCGACCAGGTCTTCGCCGCCGCGTGACTCGGGCATGGCGCTGTTTCGACTGCGCACACCGCGCGTGCGCTTCTCGCGCATTGTGCGGCCGCTCAACAACAGCATGCGTGTCCCGGGGTACCCAATACCGCTGCGCAACGCGGGCGTGGAAGGGGAAGTGCTCACGCAGTTCGTCGTGACGAGGCAGGGCAACGTCGATCCGCGGACGATCAGCATCATCCGGGCGACGCACGTGCAGTTCGTCGAAGCCGTGCTCGAGGTCGTGCCGGCGTTTCGCTTCGAGCCGGCGCGCGTCGCCGGGTGCCCGGTCGCGCAGCTCGTTCAGATGCCGTTCGCCTTCCGCTTCAGCTACTAGGCGACGCTCTCGCCCCGCCGCGTCCCCGCGGCGGCGGCGTCCTCTTCGCGGCGCGAGGGGAGCGAGAACGCGAAGACGGCGCCACCGTCGTCCGGGAACTCGACCCACGCGCGGCCGCCCATCGACTCGGTCGTCTCGCGCACGATGCTCAGGCCGAGGCCGGAGCCCTCGACGCCGGTGACCGTCTTGCCGTGCGCGCGGTAGAACTGCTCGAAGAGACGCCCCCGCGACTCGCGCGGCACGCCGATCCCGTTGTCGCGCACGCGCACGATCAGCTCCGGTCCGCCGTCGGCGCGCTCGCGGAAGCGCAGCTCACCCGTGATCTTCACCCAGCGGTCGGCCTTCCGCGGGTCGGCGTACTTGATCGCGTTCGAGAGGTAGTTCATCAGGCACAGCTCGACCGCCGCCGCATCGATCTCCACCGCCGGCAGGTCGTCCGCGATCTGGACCGCCACACCTTTTGCCTCCGCGGGGTCGCGGAGCTGGCGCGCCGCCTCGGCGACCGCTTGCGGCAGAAGCACGTTCCTCCGCTGACGGGTGTCCGACTCGATCCGCGACAACGTCTCGAGGTTGTCGAGCACGCGCTGGAGCGCGTCGGCGTTGTCGCGGACCATTTGCACGAAGCGATCACGCTGCACCGACTCGAGCCACGGCTCGCTGAGCAGCGCCCCCGCACCGCGGATCGCGCCGACGCGGTTCTTGAGCTCGTGCGAGACCATGCGGTTGAACCGCCGCAGCCGCTCCTCGCGCTCGCGGACGCGCTCCGACCACAGACGGAGGAAGTGCGTCATCGTCGCTTGCCGGATCAGCTCCACCGCGTGACCGATGCGCTGCCAGCTCTCCAGCAGCTCGGCGCGCGTCCCGGGCACCGCGGTGTGCTCGACGACCTGAGCGAGGTACGAGTACAGTACGCCGCCGAGGATCTCGTGCTCCTTGAGGATCTCGTACGCGTCGAAGCCCTGCATATGGCGGAGCGCGCCGAGCTCCATGGCCTTCGCGATCACCGGCGCCTCGGCGCCCAGCTCCTGCTCCGGGTGCTCGAGGTAGTTCGCGATCCCGTCGATGAGGATCGGGACGTGGTTGAGCAGCTCGTCGGTCGGGAAGACGCGCGTCGGGCTGACCGCGACGCGCGCCGTGATCCGATCCAGCCATCGCCGGACGAGCTCCTCGCGTGCCTCGCGGAGGGCGGACGCGAGGACTATCGCAGTCCTGTTCTCTCGGGCGGTCGAGACGCCGCCAGCCCGGCTAGCGGTGGGGCGCTGGTCGCTATCCTCACCGCGCAGTCTGGCGTCCATTCGTGCTCGTCCTTGAATCTGTACCTCGGCGATTCCTGGGTGCTGTTTCGCGACCGCCGAGCGTGCTCAAAACTGACGCCCGGTCACGCCGGCCGCCAGGGACGAGCGCCTGACTCAACGGCTCGGCAACGTCACGGTGAAGGTGCTCCCCCTACCGAGCTCACTCTCCACGCAAACTTCGCCACCGAGGAGCTGCACCAGCCGCCGGACGACGCTGAGCCCGAGGCCGGTCCCGCCGTCGCGCGCGCGCTGGTTGGGGTCGACCTGCCAGAACGGCTCGAAGATCTGCTGCACGTGCTGCTCCGCGATGCCGACCCCGGTGTCGCGCACGCGGAACGTGGCGAGACGCTCGGCCGGCTCCCGCAGCTCGACGCGGATCTCGCCCTGACGCGTGTACTTCACAGCATTCCCAATGAGGTTGAGCAGAACCTGGCGCACCTTGTTCGGATCGGTCCGCAGGATCACCGGGTGCTCCGGCAGATCGAGGTGGAATCGGAGGCCGCGCTCGAGGGCGAGAGGCTCGCCGACGGCAGCTGCGTCACGGGCGACGTCCCGAAGGTCGACGTCCGACCGGCGCAGCTCCTCGCGGCCGGAGTCCAATCGGGCGAAGATCAGGAGCTCGTTGAGCAGATACAGGAGATGTGTGGCGGAGGTACGGATCCGCCGCAGGCGCTCGCGCGTGGCATCAGGGAGTTGGTTCGGAACACCCATCTCCATCAGGTCGACGTAGCCGATGATCGCGGTGAGTGGGGTCCTGAGGTCGTGCGAGACGACCGCCAGGAAGTCCGACTTCGTCTTGTTCGCCCTTCGCGCCTCCTCGTAGAGTCGCGCATTGGCGATCGCGAGTGCAGCTCGGGCGGCGATGTCCTCCGCCAGCGCGAGGTCGTGCTCGTCGAACTGTCGGCTACTGCGTGACGAGACGAGCGAGATCGCGCCGAGAACGCGATCGCGAGCGATGATCGGCACCATCATGAACGACGCCACGCCTAGCTCGCTGACGATCTTCCGGTGCCGAGCATCCCGCGTCACGGATTCCAGGAACGCGTCTGTGACCGCTTCTGCCAGGATCGGCTTACGCGCCCTCACGACCTCCAATACCGGGTGAGGACCGTTCGGGTCGATCGGAGTCTGCTGGAGCTCGCGAAGTAGCTCTTCCTTCCCGACCTCCCGGTGCGCGACCTCCAGGCGGCCGGGGACGCCGGCCTCGTCGACGCTGTAGACGACGGCCCAGTCGGCGATCTCGGACACGCAGAGTCGGGCGAGCGCCGAGAGTGTTTCTCTGTGGTCGAGCGATGAGGCGAGCACCGTGCTCGACTCGAGCAGGAAGCGCAGGCGCCGCGCGGCCTCCTCTGCGGCGGCGCGCGCCGCGTACTCCCGGATCAGCTCACGCGCGTCCTGCTCCGCACGCTTGCGCTCCGTGATGTCTCGCAGCGACGCGATGCAAGCCGTCTCGCCTTCCCACTCCGATTCCACGACGCGCATCTCGGCCACGCGCGCCTCGCCGTTGCGCACGAGGTCGAGCTCCGTCGTCTCGTCGGCGACGAGCGGAAAGCCGAACGGGCTGCCGAGCAGTTGCTCGCGGCTGGCGCCGAACAGCTTCGTCGCCGCGTCGTTCACGAGCCGGACGACACCCTTTTCATCCACCACGACGATCGCATCCGCGTTACGCTCGATGACGTCGCGGAATCGAGCTTGGCTCCGCTCGAGCTCGCGCGTGCGGCTCTCGAGCTCACGTCGCAGCTCGCGGACGTCGTCGGTGAGTCGGTCTTGCTCCGTCGTCAGGTGCACGCGCTGCGCCCGCACGTCATGCGGTCCCTCCCTGCTGACCAATCGCCGGCAATCGCCACATCAGCGCGGGAATGCAAGCGCCGTTCCGACTTGGAGGGTCGGGAGAGCGGCGAGGACGGAGCGGCGTGGCTGCGGCGTTGATCGCTGTCAGGAGGGTCGGCGGCGGTCGGAAGGACCGCGACGGCGCTCACCGACGTCGGGGCCGAAGTCGCCATGGCGTCGGTCGCCGGCATCGGACCTGACCGCGCCATGGCGGCGCTCGCCCGACTCGGCCTCGAAAAGGCTCCAGATCCGCTCGAGGTCGGCGGGCGAGACGTGCACCGGGGTTCCCGCGAGAATGCCGGTCACGTTGCGGAAGGGGCGACCGAGATGCATCCCGTTGCGATCGATCGTGAACTCACGGATCCCCTTGTCGTGCAGCGAGCCACGCATCTTGAGCACCGTGATGCCGCGCTTCATCTCACCGAACATCTCGACGTACCGCAGAAGGATGATGGAGTCCGTGAGCGTGGAGATGTGCCCCTCGGTGATCGACGTGCCGCCCATGAGCGTGGGCGTGGTCGACGTGAAGAGCCCGGTGATCTCCTGTTGCTTGATGAACGACGTGAATCCGATCACGAACTCGCGAAACGCCTTCATGGTGCCGACCCGCTCGAGCGCCGAGAGGCTGTCGAGCGCGACGCGCTGCGGTTTGAACTCCTGCACCGTGCGCTGGATGGTGAGTAGCCAGTCCTCGAGGCTCGCGATCTCCGGATAGTCGCACACGACGCGGAGCGTGCCGTCGCGCTCCATACGGTCGAAATCGAAGCCCCAGCCGATCGCGTTGCGGAAGAGCTGTTCGCGACTCTCCTCGAACGCGAGCAGCAGGCAGCGCTCGCCGACGGCGGCGCCGCCGTTGAGGAACTGCGTGACGGTCAGTGTCTTGCCCGTGCCGGTCGCGCCGGAGACGAGAATGACGGAGTCCCGGAAGAAGCCCCCGCCGCACATCTTGTCGAGTTCTTTGCTGCCCGATGAGATGCGGATGTCCGACGACTTCTGCTTCAGCTGAATCGCCGACAGCGGGATGACGACCAGCCCCCCATCCTGCACGATGGTGAAGGGGAACTCGCCTTTCTGATGGTCCGTGCCGCGAAACTTGAGAATCTCGATCGTGCGCCGCCGGTTCTCCTCGTCGAGCACGTTGCGCAGGACCATGACGTTGTCGGCAATGAACTCCTCGACGCCGAAGCGGGCGATCGGACCATAGTCGTCCGTCCGCTCGGCGGTGAGCAGTGCCGTGACGCCCATCGCCTTGAGGGCGGATGCGATGCGAAACAGCTCCCGGCGCACGACCGATTGGTCGGAGAACTGGGAGAAGATCGCGCCCAGTGAATCGACCGAGACGCGCTTTGCATCGACCTTCCGCACGGCGTTCTCGACGCGCGCGAGAAGAGCGCCGAGGTCGAAGGCGCCACTCTCGATGATCTCGACGCCGGGATCGGGTGACGCGTCGACGAAGGCGAACCGACCGCTCCGCTCCCAGGCCTCCAGGTCCCACCCGAAGCTCCGCATGTTCTTGCGAATGTCGGCCGCCGACTCTTCGAAGGTGACGAAGACGCCGTGCTCGTCCGCGTCGCGGATCCCGGCGGCCAGGAACTGCACGGCGAAGACGGTCTTCCCGCTGCCGGCCGTCCCCGAAATGAGCGTGGTGCGGTTCTCCGGCAGGCCGCCTTTGGCGATGACGTCGAAGCTCGCGATCCCGGTGGGCAGCTTCTGAACAGGGCCGTGATTCTCTTGATCTCTCATGACACGTCGTGTTGCGAGTCGGAGTTGGTAGCGTCCCGCCGGACCTCGAGGCCAAGCAGCACTTTCGCCTTATCGGAGAGATCGCCGATCACACGCCTCAGCGGCGGTGGGAGCTGTTTGATCAACGTTGGAGTCGCGAGGATCTTGTCGTCCTCGGCTACTTGCGGGTGCTCGAGTACGTCGATGATCTCGAGCTCGTACTCGCCGCGCAGCTCCTGCTCGCAGATCCTGCGAAGGTTGGCGATGGCCACTTCGGCCCGCGGGCTGGTGCCGGTGACGTAGAGCTTCAACAGATAAGTCGGCAGAGGCCCTCCTTTCAGCTTCGCTTCGCGCACTGCTACCAGCTCCGCCGCGCTGACCCGTCGTCGACAGTGGTCAGCTGAAAATGGTGCGGGCCGGCACGCGCCGCACGGCTAGCTCGCTCGTGCAGGACCGATAGCTCGGCATGCATGAGCGAGCAAGTGCAGCACAGTCGACGCCCGGCAACGCGGAGGGCTGGGCCCAGAGCCGCGTTGATCCACTGGCCGGTACAAGCCTCGCAAGGACCTCGGACGGGCCTCGGTCGGCTCCCCCGCCAGGAACCCGCGAACTCGCCGAAGTGCATCTTCCGGACCAGTTCGTTCGCGCGCGCGCGCGGTGATCCACGGCCGCCGAGCGAGTCATACGAGCTACTCTCGCTCCAATTTCAACCCGTTGTCGTGGGGCCCGTTGTCGTGCGGCCGCGCACGGCACGGACCTTGAACGGCAGAGCTGTCGCCCGCCGTGAGCTACCCGGAGCCAGCCCTCAGGCGGAGCCTCAGCTATCGGCACTCGGCGTCTGGACCCGCCCGGCCTGTCGGGCTTTCGCGATCGCTTTCGTTCCGCGCGTGCAGCGAACTCCTCACTAACGTGACGTCCTCGACCTGGAGCGACGGACTGAGGACCGACCGTCGGTCGGGGACCGACCGACGCAGCTGGCGGCTGGAGCAAGAACGGCTTCGGTCGATCGTCGAACGAATGGCGGACGGGATTGTCATCGTCGGCCTCGACGGCGCCATCCGCTTCACGAACCCGGCCGCCGAACAACTGTTCGGTCGGTCCGCCGACGAGCTGAAAGCGACGAACTTCGGGTTTCCGGCTGTCGCGGGCGACACCGCGGCGATCGAAGTCGTGCGCCCGCGAGGCGAAACCGTCAGCGTCGAGCTCCGCGTCGTCGACATCGATTGGGAGGGGAACCCCGCCCGGCTCGTCTCGCTTCGCGACGTTACGGACCGCAAGCGCGCGGAGGAAAACGAGCGACGCCTGACGAGGGAGCAGGCGGCGCGCGTTGAGGCCGAAGCGGCCAGCCGCGCGAAGTCCGAGTTCCTCGCGACGATGTCACACGAGCTCCGCACTCCGCTCAACGCGATCATCGGGTATGGGGAGCTGCTCGACCTGGGCATCGCCGGCCCGCTCAACGCCGAGCAGCGCCAGCAGGTGCACCGCATCACGACGAGCGGCCGGCACCTGCTTGGGCTCGTGAACGAGGTGCTGGATCTCGCCAAGCTCGAGGCCGGACGGCTGACGGTGAGCCGCGACGCGCGCCATGCCCGCGGCGCGGTGGACGCGGCGGTCATGCTCCTCCAATCGCAGGCCGAGGAGCGCGGACTGATGCTGATGGTGCGCGGCACCGCGGATCGGGAGCTCGTGTACCTCGGCGACGAAGACCGCGTCCGCCAGATCCTGCTCCATTTGCTGTCGAACGCGATCAAGTTCAGCGAGGCCGGCGACACGATCTCGATCGAGGTCGGCCGCACGCCGCGGCCCGACTCCACAGCCAAGCTGTACGGCGGGGGTGGCGAGTGGGTGTTCTTCCGGGTGTCGGATACGGGCATCGGCATCGCACCCGACCAGCTCCGCGCGATCTTCACCCCGTTCTTCCAGGCCGAGGGCGGACACACGCGACGGCGGGAGGGCTCGGGGCTGGGTCTGCCGATCGCGCGGCGGCTCGCGCGGCTCATGAACGGGGACCTCACCGTCGAGAGCACCCTCCGTGAGGGCTCGTCGTTCACGCTCTGGCTGCCGGCCGCGGACACAGACGGGCCGCGCATGTCGGAGCGTCAGCGGGCCCCGCTGAGTGGGCACGAGCCGCGGGTGCAGGGGCTGGCCGACGTCGGCGAGACGATGCTCCGCGAGACCGAGTCGATCATCGACGCCTTCGTTTCGCGGCTGCGCAGGGAGGAGGTGGCGCCGGCTGCGGCGCGCCTCCGCTTCTCACAGGTGGCGAACCACGTCGCGACGCTGCTCGCCGACGTCGGCGAGTCGTTGATCGTGCTCGAGGACAGCGGCGGTCATCCTACCCTGCTGATGCAGGACGGCGTCGAGATCCAGCGGCTGGTCGCCGAGCGCCACGGTGCGCAGCGCGCGCGCCTCGGCTGGAACGAGGACATGCTGCGACGCGAGTTGGGGATCCTCTCCCAGGAGGTCGAGCGCGCGCTCCGTCACCGCCTCGGCGACGCCGGCGGTCGAATCGACGAGGCGATCGGCGTCATCCGCCGTCAGCTCGACGAAGCGACGCGGATCGCGATCCGGGCGCTACAGCGGGCGAAGAGAGAGGAGAGAGGAGAGAGGAGAGAGGAGAGAGGAGTGAGGAGGGAGGAGTGAGGAGGGAGGAGTGAGGAAGGAGGAGGTAGGATTCCGCACCACTCCCCCCTCATTCCTCCCTCCTCCCTCCTCGTCCGTCACTTCCCCGTCGCGCGATTCTTGAGCCACGCGCCGGGCGGCTCACGGAGGTTGAGGTTGACGGTGGCCGCTGCCTTGTGTGAGCTGCTCGTCAGCCAAGCGGACGCGGTGTAATCACCGCGCGCGGTCGCCGGCCAGGGCTGAAGGAACGTGATCTTCTCGCCCGGTGGGAGCGCGCGCCGGCGCGGCACGCCGCCGAACATCCGCTTCGCCCCCCAGTGCCAGACCTGACGCTGGGTCCGGCGCTCGACGACCGCGAAGTCGTACTGCTGCCCGCCCTCGAACAGGAGCTCCACAGTCTCGTCACTGACGTTGGTGACCGTGAAGTACAGGATCACCGATACGCCAACCGTCGTGCGCAGCTCGGCGGCGAGCTCCTTGGTCACGGGATGGCTGGGCCGGCGATCGGCGGAACCCCGATGACGCGGATCCCCAGCTTCACCGACACGCCGCCGACAGTCTGCGGTGCCATCGAGAGGGTGCGT
>JBHELH010000346.1:0-4092 GCA_046263215.1 Gemmatimonadaceae bacterium
CCGTACTTGGCTATCAGCGTGTTCGCCGTCTCCCGCTGCTTCTCCGGCCAGGACGCGAGAACGTCACTGGCAGTGCGGCTCACGACGCGAGTCGTAGTCACCTCGCCCGGCGAGACCCTCTCGACACTCCGCGGCGCGCACGCGCCGATACCCGCGAGCGAGAGTCCGAATCCGATGATCACGACTGTGGCTCGTCTCATGGCTCCCTCCTCATCTCTTCGTCCTGGCGTCCGCCACCGACCACTTCCTTCATCATCGGGCCCATCTTCGGCCGGTCGAGATCCGCCGTGCCGCCGCGCGCCACCTCGAATCGAAGCCCTTCCGTGTAGGGCGCCGGCTTCTTCAGCATGAACGCCATCGCCTGCTCGGCGTACTCGCGCCGCGCGTCATCGACGGATCGCGCGCCGGTCACGACGTCGTGCATCAGGTTCAGCGCCAGGAAGTTCATCTCCTCCATGTCGCAGCGCGCCGAGACCTCGCCCTTCGTGCGCTCGGGGACGACGCTGCCGTCGTAGGCGGCGATCGCGTCGAACTTCCCCGCCGGCACCTTATAGTCGATGAACTGCTCGAGGACGTCGGTGTGGGGCTTCGGGAAGTTGTGCGGCACCTCGTCGCGGTAGACGATGGTGCGCTTCCACGGCCCGGTGTCGAACCAGATCAGCCGGCTCGCGGTGGCCTCGTTCGGAGGCCCGTACTTCTCGATCGTCGTCCGCGCCACCTTCTTCGGAATGTCGGACCAGCGGGCGACGACGCTCTCGACGGCTGTCAGGTCGACGACGCCGGGCGTCGCGCGCTCGCCGCCGGTCCCTGCCATTTCCTTCCCCACCGCGTGCGCCGTGGACTTCACCGCTTGCTTCATTCGATCGTCGCTCATGTGTGCCCTCACTCGCGCTGCGTATTTGAATCCGTGCACTGGCGCGCGGCGCTACGCCCGTCGGGCATCGGCGGCGGGGACCGCGCGGCCCGGCGCTGGGTGCTCCACCGGCCCGTACATCGCGCCGACGATCGCGCCGTACATCAGGTGCTCGATCACGAACAGCGCGACGAACGTCCCGCCCATGTTGGCCATGAACGCCCCGGGCGCCGGCATCCGCTCCGGGATCATGGGGTGCATCGCCGGGATCATCGCCATGACCATCCCCGCGATCATGAGATGGATGACCGCGAAGCCGAGCCCGACCACGGCCCCTGCCCGGTGCGTTACGCGCTCGAAGCCCCAGGCGTAGGCGAGCGCGATCAGCGCCGAGATCATCAGGTGTATCATGAACCCGATCAGCCATGTCGTTGCGCCCGGTGAGCTGCTGACCATCGACCCGAGCATCATCTCGGCGTTCATCTGGAGTCCTGCCAGGCGCACGAGCCAGGCGAGGACCGTCATCGCCACGCCACCGACCAGACCTGCGATGATGGCCTTGCCGACTTTCATTGGTCTCTCCTCCCCATCGAAGCGTCGCTGAGCCTTAGCGGGCGGGCGCATAACCTGCGCCAATCTGGTGCTGAGCGGGCGAATCAGTTTTGCGATTTGGAGGCAACTGGTGCTCATTCACGGTCGCGTGTGGCACGTGAATGGCACGGCCCTATGCGATCGGCGGAGCTGTCGACGCCGAGCGCCCGGATGGCACGCACGAGACGGCGCGGAGGAAGCAGAGCATGGCGGCAGAACGACGAGCTGAGATCACCGACGCCGTTCGGCGGCGCATCGTGAGCGGTCTTCACCTCGGCACCCTCGCGCACGGGGATCGCCTGCCGAGCACGCGCGAGCTCTCCGCCGAGTACGAGGTCACGCCGCGCACCATCATGGCCGCGTATCGCGACCTCGAGCGCGAGGGTCTGGTCGAGCTCCGGCCGCGCTCAGGCATCTACGTCGCAGCGACCAAGGCGAGCGGCGGCGGCATGCTGACGCAGCTCGCCGGCTGGGTGGTGGACGTCCTCGTGCAAGGCCTCACGCGCAACGTCCCGCCGATCGAGTTCCCCGAGCGCGTAAGGCGCTGCCTCGAGACGCTCCGGCTCCGCGCGGTGTGCATCGCCGATAACCGCGACCAGATCCACTCGCTCTGTACCGAGCTCCGCAACGACTACGGCCTCGAGACCACCGGAGTCGAGCTGGGCCAACTGGCCGAGCCCGACGATGACGGGACCCAGCTCGCGCTGCGACGCGCGGATGTGCTGGTCACGATCGCCCTGCACGCCAGCGAGGTGCAGCGCCGCGCGCGCGAGCTCGGGAAGCCGTGGATCGTCGTCTCGCTACGCGCCGACCTTATGAGCGAGGTGACGCGGCTCCTCCGCAGACAGCCCGTCTACTTCGTCGCCACCGACCCGCGCTTCGGCGACGCACTCCGGCGAATCTTCGAGCCGACCGGGCACGCGGCGAAGGTGCGCCTCGTCGTCTTGGGGCGCGACGACCTGGCGACAATCCCGGGCGACGCGCCCACCTACATCATGCGCAGCGCCCGCGAGGCACTCGGCGAGACGTCGCTCGCGGGTCGGGTAATTCCGACGCCGCGGGTCTTCTCGACCGAGTCCGCGCGTGAGCTGCTGACCTTCATCGTGCGCGCCAACATCGCGGCGATGACGTCGCGGGCGGCGTAAACCTCGAGCTCTTCGACATGGAGACCGGTTGATGGTCCAGGTGCTGATCCGGCCGGAGCTGCTGTACGCGTGGTGCGGGCAGTCGCTCCTCGTGACTAACGTCCGAGGCGAGTGCGGCGACGACGAGACCCTCTCCGGCTTCTACTTCCGCGAGGCGCGGCACCTGCGCACGCTCCGGCTCGAACTGAACGGCCAGCCCCCCTGGCTCTGCGAGGCCGCGACCGAATCGCCGAACGCGCTCGCGTTCAACTACGTGCACCCGGAGCTCACCGAGTTCGGTGGCGGCGGGAGCGGCGAGTCGCAGGGCGACGTCACGACCGACGACCACGGGATCCCGCACCGCGCGCTGGACCTTCGCCTGCGTTACCAGCTCGGAGTCGCCTCCCTCCGCGCGTCGCTGACGATCACCAACCGATCCACCCGCGAAGTCGGGTTGGAGCTGTCGTGGACGCTCGGCGCGGACTTCGCCGACGTCCAGGAGGCTCAAGGCAGCGGCGCGCGGCAGCAGGATGCAGACGTCGCGACCGAGCCTGCCGGCGGCACGCTACGTTTCAGTTACCGTCATCCCCGGCTCCCCTACGGGACTCGCGTCGGCGCTGCCGGCGGCGAGACATGGTCGGCGGAGCCAGACCAAATCTCCACCCGCCTCACGCTGGGCCCGCAGGCGGTCGCGGAGCTCGTGCTCACCGTGGAACCCGAGGACTGCGAGGGCTCGCTCTCGGCCGAGGACGTCGCGGAGCGCGAGCGGGTCTGGCGCGCCTGGCGCGACGGACTCGCGCGCCTCGAGACCCCGGGCAACTTGGTCGCCGAGGAGATCATCGGGCGGAACGTGCGCGACCTCGCGTCGTTCCCGTTACTCGAAGGCGAGCGGGACGAGTGGCTCGCCCTGCAGGCGGGCATGCCCGTCTACCCCGCCCTCTTCGGACGTGACACCCTTACCGCCGGATGGCAGGCCGCCTTCCTGGACCGAGGCGAGTCCTTGGACGCGAGCCTCACGCGACTCGGGCGCATGCAGAGCCACCGCGTGCACGAGTGGCGCGACGAAGAGCCGGGCCGGATTCCGTATCAGGTGCGCCGCGGGCCCCTCGCGCGTCTCGAGATCAATCCATACGCGGCATACTATGCGGATTTCGCCAGCCCGCTCATGTTCGTAATCTCGCTCGCGCACCTCTACTCCTGGACCGGAGAGAAACGCTGCCTCGAGCGGCACTGGGACACGGTACGTCGCATCCTCGACTGGGCGCGCGAGTACGGCGACCGCGATGGGGACGGCTACCTCGAATATCTGACGAAGTCGCCCAAGGGTACGAAGAACCAGGGGTGGAAGGACAGCGGCCGCGCGATCCTGTACAAGGATGGCACCGCGGTGCCGTCGCCGATCGCCACCTGCGAGCTTCAGGGCTACTGGTTCGCCGCGCAGCAGCTCACGGCTGTGATGAGCTGGGTTATGGGCGAGCGCGACACGGCGAAGGCGTACTGGCGGAGCGCGACGGAGCTCAAGGA
>JBHELH010000347.1:0-5965 GCA_046263215.1 Gemmatimonadaceae bacterium
CGCCGAGCGTCGCCACTGTCGCGCTGGAGCGACTCGTGCTCGACGCCGTTCCGGTCACCATCTACGCGGTCGATCTCGACGGGCGCATCACGCTCATCAACCGAGCGTGGTCGCGCTTCGCCCAGATGAACGGCGCGCCGCACCTCGCCGACGAGAGCGTCGTCCTCGGCAGCTCGATCTGGAACGCGATCTCCGACATTGCACCGCGGCAGCAGGTCGAGCACGCGATGGCGACGCTGCGCACGGGGCGCGCACAGTCGGTGACGTGGGAATTCCCGTGCGGCTCGCCCGACGAGGAGCGGGTGTTCGTCATGCAAGTAAGCGCGCTGCGCGAAGGGCACACGGTGACCGGCTTCGTCTTCTCGACGGTGGACATCACGCCCAGCCACCGCTCGCGTGAGGTGCTGATCGAGACGGGGATGGCGCTCGCTCGGACGATCTCGGCCGATCGTGTCGTCCAGGAGGTGGGATCACAGCTCCGCCGCATCGCCGCGTGCGACGGGATCGCGATCGCGCTCGCCGACGCCGACCCCGCGGCGCTCCGTCTCGTGCATCATCAAGGCTTCGAGGCCGTGACACCGGGCACCCGCGAGGCGGGCGGACAGGACGCCGACGCCCTCGAGCGCGCGTTGCGCCCGGCGTGGGCCGAGGCGCTGCGCACCGGCGGCGTCGTGATGCGCGACGAGGGTGCGGGACTCGAGCTCACAGCGCCGATGACCGGCGGACCCGCCGGTGGCGCCTCGGCGGTCGTCGGCGCGATCACGCTGCACTTCGAGACCCTCGAGGCGCCACAGCGGGTCGCCGAGGCGAGGCGCGTGCTCGCCGCCGTGGCCGCCGGGACCGCGGCGGCGATCGAGCGTGCCGGGGTCGCTCGGCGTGTCGAACAGAAGCGCCGGCTCGAGGCGATAGGCGAGGTCGCGGCCGGCGTCGCGCACGAGCTCCGCAATCCGCTCTTCGGCATCTCGTCGGCCGCCCAGCTGCTCCGCTTCCGAGTGCGTGAGGACCCGGTCGTCGAGAAGAACGTCGGTCGGATCCTTCGCGAGGTGGAGCGGCTCAACTCCATGGTCACGGCGCTATTGGAGTACGGCCGACCGACACCCGTACGCCTGCGTCCGGGCGACCCGGACGCTGTCTGGGACGACGTCCTCGAGCTCCAGCGCGGCCGCCTCGAGAGCAAGGCGCTCGGCCTCGCCCGCTGGCGAGCGACGCCGACGCCCCGCTGCGCGATCGACACCGAGCAGCTCGCGCAGGTCTTCACCAACATTCTGGTCAACGCCATCGACGCCGCCCCTGAGGGGAGCGATCTCGCGCTGACCTCGGTAACGCTCCCCGGCGGAGTCTGGCGCTGCCGGCTTCACAACGGCGGCTCGGCCATCCCGTCCGACGTGCTCCCGCACATCTTCGAGCTCTTCTTCTCGACGAAGCCCGGTGGCACCGGGATCGGGCTCGCGCTGTGCCAGCGGATCATCGAGGAGCATGGCGGGACGGTGAGCCTCGAGAGCTCCGAGGAGCGGGGGACGACGGCAGTGGTGACGCTACCGGCGAGCTGAGGTCGGCATGCGGGCGAAAGGCTTGTGAGCTTGCTAGCTTGGGGGCTTGTGAGGCGGCCGTGCCGCGGACGCCCTCGTTCCGCCACTAGCACTCCGGCAGTTCCTCACAAGCCAACAAGCTCACAAGCTCACAAGCTCGCTTCCATTGTGTCGCCCGGCTGGCGCGTTATTGTTGGGGCATGACTGAGTCGCCTGTTGTCCTGCTTCGCACTCATTCTCGCTACGCCCCCTGGAACGCCCGTGGACTCGCCGCGCACGTGACGGCGCTGGTCGACGCGGCGGGCATTCGGCCAACCAACGCATCGGCGCGTCAAGCGCCGAGCGCGCGCTCAGTGCGCTTTTACGTCGCGAACGGCCTGCTCGATCGCCCCGAGGGTACGGGCACCTCGGCGACATACAATTACCGCCACTTCCTGCAACTGTTGGCGATCAAGATTCGCCAGCGCGAGGGCGCGACGCTCGAGGCAATCAAGCGCGAGATGCACGAGCTGACCGGCGACTCGCTCGAGCGTCGCGTCGCCTCGTCACTCGCGCCCGCACTCGGCGCGGGTGCGGACCAATTGCCGAAGAACGTCGAGGAGAATGGCAACCGGAGCTGGCGTCGCATGCCCGTAGCCGACGGCATCGAGCTGCACGTGCGCGACGACTCACCGGCGGCGAGGGACGAGGCGCTGATGGCGATGCGAGAAGCGGTGCGAGCGGCGCTCGGCAGGGCGGACATCAGATGACGACTGCGGACTGCGGACTAGAAGCGTCCCGAGGCAGGTAGTCCGCAGTCCGCAGTCAGTCGCGGATTACAAGAGCCGCGATATGAGGCTGGCGCCCTTCTCCAACATCTTCGAGCGCCACGGCCTCCGCCTGAATTCCTCGAGGCGGATCTCCTTCGCGTAGTGGAGATCCTCGAGGAAGGTGCGCTGCATCTGCGCGCCGAGGGCGGAGTCGAGCATGACGAGGTTCGACTCGTTGTTGAAGGCGAGCGAGCGGTTGTCGAAGTTCATCGAGCCGATCGTCGACCAGAGCCCGTCGACGACCATCGACTTTGCGTGCATCATCGTCGGGATGTACTCGTACACCCGCACGCCGCCGCGCAGCAGTTCCTCGTAGCGCGCGCGCCCTGCGTACCAGGTCGTCTTGATGTCGGTCTTCGGTCCGGCGGTCAGCACGCGGACGTCCACGCCGCGCGCGGCGGCGCGCCGCAGCAGCATGCGGAAGTCGTCGTCGGGCACGAAGTACGAGTTGCTGATGTAGAGCGTCTTGCGCGCGGCGGCGATGGAGAGCGCGAGGAACCGCTCGGCCGGTGTGCTCCCCGAGGTTGGCGCGGTGAAGAGCAGGCCGGCCTGGATCGAACCCGCCGGCGTCTGGAACGTCGCGCGCGGGAAGAACAGGTCGCCGGTCAGCAGCTCGCCGTTCGCCTCCGCCCAGCCCGCGGCGAACGCCGCCTGGAGATGCGCGACCGCCGGTCCCTCGAAGCGGACGTTCGTCTCGCGCCACTGCCCGTCGCGGCGCCCGTCGCCGAGCCAGTAATCGGCGAGCCCGAAGCCGCCCGTGTAGCCAATACGTCCATCGACGACGACGGCGCGCACGTGCGACCGGTCCGACGCGTTGTGAAGCGAGTACCAGTGCAGCTTCCGCAGGGTCGCCACTTGAACGCCCGCGGCGCGCAGACTGTCGCGCCATTCTTCCTTCAAGTTTTGCGAGCCGAAGGCGTCGAGAAGGAGCAACACGCGAACGTTGGCGCGCGCGCGCTGCATCAAGTACTTCTGGAGCGTGTCGGCGACGGTGCTCGGGAGCGCGTAATACATCTGTACCGTGATCGTCTGCCGCGCGGCGGCGAGGTCCCGCCAGAGGAGCGGGTACGTGCCGTTGCCGTTCAGCAGCTCCTCGACGCGATTGCCCGGCTCGATGTGCACGCCGGTGTACAGCTCCATCGTGCGCGCGAACAGCGAATCCGTGATCGCCGGCGGCCCGTCGCGGTCGCCGAGCGCGAGTACCATGCGCACCGGCGTGCCGCGCGTCATCGTCAGCAATCCGGCCATCGCGAACAAGACGAGCAGGGCGCCGAGCAGGATGAGGCCAACACGAGCGGCAGGTCTCATGACTGAAGCTATCAGTAGCCCAGCTATCAGTAAGAACGCTATCAGCTATCAGCTATCAGCTATCAGGAGCAAGGACGGCCGGCGCTGCGCGCCCGCTTGTGATATGCCGCACACACTTGCATCATCTCACGAGCGGGCCGCAGGCCCGCCGTCCAAATTACTGATAGCTGATAGCTGATAGCGTCCGCGCGCAGCGTGGACCGATAGCGGATAGCAGCGTGTTAGTGCTCGTCACAGGCATCGGCCGAGAGGGGCAGGTCGGCGAGATCGTCGCGCGCGCGTTCGGGGAGCGCGGAGCGACGGTGCTAGTGGTCGACCGATTGGCGGAGGAGGCCCAGGCGCGCGCGCGGGCGCTCGCCGACGCGGGTCACCGCGCGAGTGCGTACGGGTGCGACCTCACGAACGCTGACGAAGTCGGCGAGCTCGCGGCGCACGTGCGCGCCGATCACGGCGATCGGCTCGACGCGTTGGTGAGCATGGCCGGGGGCTTCGCGTCGAGCGGGACGGTAGCCGACAGCGCGGCCGACGTGTGGCAGCGGATGCTCGCCATCAATCTGACGACGGCGTACCTCACGACGCGCGCCTTCCTCCCGCTCGTGCGCGCGGCGCGCGGCTCGATCGTCTACTTCGCGTCGGAGGCGGTGCTGCCGGGCAGCCGCATCGCGGGCATGGCGGCGTACGCCGCGGCGAAGACCGGCGTCGCGACGCTGATGCAGGCGGTCGCGCAGGAGGAGCGGACGAACGGCGTCCGCGCCAACGCGCTCGCCCCGGGCTCGATCCGCACCGCCGCCAACTTGCAGTCGATGGGGAGCAACATGCGTTACGTGGAGCGCGAGGACGTCGCGGCGGCGGCGGTCTGGCTGTGCTCAGACGCGGCGCGGGCGGTCACGGGGCAAGTGATTCGGCTGCAGGGCTGAGGGTGGAGGGTGGAGGGTGGAGACCGCGGCGTTCATGCCGAGGTTTTCCGCGCCAACGCTCGCTCCACCCTCCACCCTCCGCCCTCCACCCTCCCACCCTTCGACTTCTTGCTCGCTTTCGGTACCAACCGCAGTTTCTGGCCATGAGCCTCGCTACCCGACGGCGGCCTGCTACGCGGCAGGTGCTCGTCGATCGCTCGCTTGAGGTGCTGCCGCTGTTCCGGCTCAGCGACTCGGCCGACGAGGCGGGGATCACCTACACGCCGGAGACGGGCGGACGGTGGCGGGTGATGCCCAGCCCGGGCGACCGGCTGCCGGGCACGTTCGACCAGGACGTGTACGTCGAGCTGGTGCACCGCTACCACGAGTCCGGCGTGCCCGCCGACGGCGTCGTGAGCTTCACGCTGCACGCCTTTCTGCGGTCGATGGGCCGACGCGTCGACGGCCGGACGTACGAGCAGCTACGGTCCGCCCTCGGTCGCCTCGAGCGGACGATGCTGGAGTCGACCGGCGCCTACTACAGCGCCACCGCAGGCGGGCCAATCGACGTGCGCTTCTCGCTCCTGACGTCGGTCTCGATCGAGCGGCGGCGTGCGAGTGACCGGGACCAGCTGGCCCTCTTCCCGTCCCTTACCGCCGCCGAGCCCGGCGTCGCGCGCGTGGCGCTGTCGCCGCTCCTGCGGGAGAACATCGGCGCCAACCATACCGCCGCGCTCGCCGTCTGGCGCTACAACGAGCTCTCCTCCCCCGTCGCGCGGCGGCTCTACCGGCTGCTCGAGGTCGCGCGCGCCGAAGACAGAGTCACCTGGCGCGTCGCACTCGAGCGACTGGCTGAGCAGCTTCCCCTCGTGCAGCGCTACCCATCCCACCTCCAGCGGGTGCTCCAGCCCGCCCACGAGATGCTCGTCGCCGCCGGTATCGTCCGCAACGCGGCGATCAGACAGGAGCAGAGGGAGTGGTATGTGGATTACGTGCTGGCGACGAAGGGGAAGAACTGACGGGGCCACCTAACCCCTACCTTCGAACGTTAGAGCGGCTCGGGTGTACCATCCGCCATGACCACGAAGCTGGACAAGACCATTCGCCGCGAGATCGAGATCGACGGGGAGCCGTTTACCGTCGCCATCTCGCCGGATGGCATCCGATTGACCAAGAAGCGCTTCCGATCCGGCCGGGCGCTCTCGTGGCGCGCACTGTGGCGCGGGGAGCTCGGGCCGGCCATCACCGCCGAGTCCGGCGATGGTGACGACGGCGCCGGCGAATAGGCCGACGGGCGCCGGCCCTCTTACAAGACCCTTTCGGATTTCCGCGCGGCCCGTGCGACTATTAGTGTCGTCATGGCCCGGCCCTGGCACGTGAGAGCCGGACCTGACAGCTTTCTGTCAGAACAGTACGCCTCAAC
>JBHELH010000348.1:0-25560 GCA_046263215.1 Gemmatimonadaceae bacterium
CGACGGCGGCGGCGCACGCGAGCGGACGCTCGCCCTCCTCGAGCCGATCCTTCGCGCGCGGCGCGAAACGGACGGCATCTTCGCGGTGGACGACGGCGGCGCGCTCGGTGCGTACGACGCGGCGATGACACGGTTGCGCGCGGACCTCATCATCGTCGGCTGCGACGGATCGCCGGAGACGGTGCAGCTCATCCGGAGCGAGGGCCCGTTCAAGGCGACGGTCGTTCAGCAGCCCCGCCGCATGGGCGAGCAGCTGATTCAGCTCGCTGTCCGACACTTCGACGACGAACCCGTGGCACCGCGTGTGCTGGTGCCGGTTCGGCTGATGAACGGCGACTCACTGCGCGCTGCGGCACGGCCCGCCGCGGAGCGCCCGCGGTAGCGCCAGGATCCGTCGTCGCAGCGGGCGGGTCCGCGATCAACGGGAGCGGCTCATGAACACACTCATCTGCGACGCGATTCGTGCCCGGCGGCTGATCCGCTTTATCTACGACGGCTACGAGCGTGTGGCCGAGCCGCACCTCTACGGGATCAGCACCGCGAGCCACGAGGTGGTGAGCGCGTACCTCGTCGGCGGCTGGAGCGCGTCCGAGGGCGCACCCGGCTGGCGGAAGTACCTCGTCCGAGAGATGCACGACGTCCACGCCCTCGCGGAGACGTTCGCGGCGCCGCGCGACGGGTACAACCCTGAGGATCGGCAGATGCGGCAGATCTTCTGCCGACTCGAGACCGCCGCGCGACCGGCGGCCGAGCCGCCCCGGCCGGAGCCGACGGCGTAGCAGGACGGAAGAGGGGCGCGTCCCGTCCCTGTGGTGCGTCGCGCGCAGTCGCGCGCGGCGCCAGTCGGCGACCGCGCGCTCGGGCTGCCGTCCGGAGTCGGGCATTTTGTCCGCGTGACGGTGCGTCTGTACGGCGACGTTCTCTGTGTAAGGAGCCGGTCGTCGAGCGTCTTACAGGAGCGTCGCTCGGACGTCTGGCTTCCGGAATCTCGCCGAAGGGTGTTGGCATGCGTCGGTTGCTCGTCGCACTTCTCGCATTCGCTCCTCCGCTCGCGGCGCAGGATGGGCGCGACACCGTCCTCCGCGTGCTGCGCCGCACGCCGCACGATCGCGTGACGCCGGGAGCGTACGTCACCGTGACCTTCGACCGGCCGGTTGCCGGCGCGCTCGATCGAAGCGTCGACGCCGCGAAGATATTTCGCATCGAGCCGATGGTCGCGGGGACGGTCGCGTGGCGCGATCCGATCACGATTCGGTTCCTGCCGCTTGAGCCGCTGGCGCCGGGCCGCGAGTTCACGGTCACGGTCGACACCGGTTTCCGCGCTATTGACGGCAGTCGGCTCGCGGCGCGGTACAAGTTCACGTTCCGCGTGCCGGGGCCCGCGCTCCTCGCGCATGCGCCCCGGCGCGACCGTGGGCAGGTGCTCGCGCCGGGCCAGAAGATTCACCTCCTCTACAGCGCCCCGATCGACCTCGCGGCGCTCGGCCGCGTGACCCGCCTCGAGTTCGGTTGCACGGGACAGCCGCGCATCAAGCTCACGCCGGTGACGCAGCGGCCTGTGCGCGAGAGCGACGGCTACGAGTTCCAGTACGCGGGGGGCTGGGATCGGGATACCGTGGCCGACCGGTTCCGCCGTGTCGTGGAGCTCGTGCCGGAGGCCGAGGTTCCCGGCGATTGCGAGGGCTGGCTCGTGGTCCCCGAGACGGTGACGACGAGGACGGCCGCCGGCGAGGACCGGTTCCACGTCCGGACGCAGCCGAGCTTCCGGTTCGAGCGCGTCGAGTGCTGGGAGGAGCCGGCGTGCACCTCAGGCAGTCTCTACGTGAAGTTCACGACGGCCGTGAAGCGCGCGGACCTGCAGCGACACGTGCGGATCGAGCCGTCGACGCCGTTCACCGTCTCGACCGGCTTGACGGATGGCGCCGAAGCGTGGCTGCTGCGCGCGACGCTCGCCCCGCGGACGAAGTACCGGGTCATCGCCGACGCGGCGCTGCGCGACGTACAGGGCCGGCTGCTCGTCGGCGCGAGCACCCGCACCATCGACACTCCGGACCGGCCCGCGCGCGTCGAGTACGGCGCGGGCTTCCTGACGGTCGCGGGCCGCGGACGCCGAGCGCTCCCGGTGCGGCACGTCAACGTCGACACGGTCGACATCACCGTCTTTCGCGTGCGGGATGGTCTCCGCGCCCGAGCGATCGGCCTCGAGCCCTGGTGGGCGGACGCCAGCCACGGGCAGGTGCTCCTCGATTCCGCGGTGGTCCGGCATCCGCTGCGCGGGACTTTCAACAACGACACGACGACACTCATCCCCCTCGATGACCTGCGGGCCGCGGTGCGCGCGACCGGCCTCATCGCCGTTCGCGTCGACGTCGTCGCTACCACGCCGCCGCCCGGAACGCCGCGCGCGGCGCCGAGCCGACACGGAGTACGCGTGACAGCCCTGCGCCGCTCGGAGTCCTCTCCGCCGCTGGCCATCGTCCAGGCGACCGACCTCGCGGCGCACGCCAAGCTCCACGGCGCCGAGGGCAGCGTATTCGTCACCGGCGTCTCGGACGGCCGGCCGCGCCGTGGCGCGCGGGTCGTGCTCTTCGACGAATCCGACGTCGCGGTCGCGCAGGGGACGACGAACGACGAAGGCGTCGCTGTGCTCGCGTCCCTCCCGGCAAACAAGAAGACGCGCGGCCGGAGCACTGCACTGACGCCGCAAGACCCGGAGCGGCTCTGGCCCGCGGCGGGTTATGTGGAAGTGTCGTACCAAGGCGACCGCTCGGTCACGCCGCTCGCCGCCGAACGGCGGATCGGTTATTACCCGAGGCCGAGCCCACTCGATCCCAGCCGCCTCGGCGCGCGCGAGGCCGACGACGCGCAGATCGCCGGGGTCGTGTTGACGGAGCGCGGCATCTACCGGCCAGGGGAGACCGTATTCGCCAAGGCCATCGTTCGCACAGGGATGCTCGGCGCGCTGCGGCGGCCCGCGCGTCCGGACTCCGTCCGCTGGGTCATCAAGCACGCCGCGTACGACGGGGACGACGACGACGCCGAGACGATTCGGGACACGGTCGTCGCGCTGTCCGACTTCGGTACGTCCGTCGACTCGCTCCGTCTCCGGCCGACGCTGCCGCTCGGCCGGTACACGATCGAGGTGCGGCTCGAGAGCGGGTTCGGCGCGCGCACGGCCGCGCGTGGCGAGTTCCGGCTCGCGGAGTATCGGGCGCCCGAGTTTCTCGTCGACGTCACCACCGACTCGCTGCCGCGGTACGCGCGTGACACGGTGACCGCGCGCATCGCGGCCCGCTACTTGTTCGGCGCGCCGATGGGGAACGGTCGCCTGCGGTGGGCAACGATGGTCACCGACCTGCCGGCTTGGGAGCTGAGCGTCCCGAACACCGAAGGCTGGACGCTCGGCGAGTCACCGTGGGATTGGTGGCGTGCAGCAGCGGTGGCGCGCGGGGTAGACCGTTCCGGCGAGGCGACGCTCGACAGCAGCGGACGCGTGTCCCTGCCGCTCGTCGTACCGGACAGCACGTTCACGCGCCCGGCACGACTCGAGGTCAGCGCAGCGGTGACCGACGTGAACCGCCAGGCGGTGACGGCGTCGGCCAGCGTCGTGATCCACCCGGCCTCGGTGTACATCGCGGCGCGTCACGCCGGGGCTGGTTGGCTGTGGACGACCGGCACGCCGCACACGGTCGAGATGCGCGCCGTCCGCCCCAATGGGCGGGCGGTCATCGGCCTTCCCGTGAAGGTCACCGTGGCCCGGCGGCGCTGGGTGTACGGACACGTGGACGGCGATGACTCGCCGGGAGCCGGGTGGCGCACGGTGGTCGACACCGTGACGCGCGACAGCCTGATCACCGCGCAGGACGCAGTCGCGTACACGTTCACGCCGCGCGATCCCGGCGAGTACAGTGTGCGCCTGACGGCGCTCGACGAGCGCGGGCGCAGCGCGGCGACGACGGTTTCCGCGTACGCGATCGGCGGCGGGCGGCCTTGGTGGGCGGGCGACAGTCCGTATCGGCTGCCACTCGTCGCGCACCGCGACCGCCTGGCCGCGGGCGACACGGCGGCTGTCGTCTTCGACAGCCCGTTCGAGCGCGCGGAGGCGTGGCTGACCGTCGAGCGCGAGGGGCTGCTCGAACAGCAGCGCCTCAGCGTTCGGCGCGGCACGACCACGGTACGGGTCCCGGTCACTGAGCGGCACGCCCCGAACGTCTTCGTGTCGGTTCTTCTCGTGAGGACGTCCGACCGCGGCGTCACGCCACCCGATTCCGCACCCGACGTACTGCGCGCCGGCTACACGGAACTCCACGTCGACCCGGCGATCAAGCGCCTGCTCGTGTCGGTGGTGCCCACGCCGCCGGAGCGCGGTCCCGGCGACACGGCAGTGGTGCACGTCAACGTCCGCGACCAGCGGAAGCGGGGCGTGCGGAGTGAGGTCGCGCTGTGGGCCGTTGACGAAGGCGTCCTCGCGCTCACCGATTACAAGACGTCGGATCCGGTCTCCGCACTGTACGAGCCGCGTGGCGTCGGGAGCCGGCTGCGGAGCACGCTCACCTCGGTGTTCGCTGACCCCGCGCTGCTGCGCGAAGCGCTACGGGAGGCTGCCGCGCGGCGGCGGCTGGCCCGCCTGGACATGGTGACGGTGTCGTCGCTCGCGATGGAAGTCCCCGTCGCCGCGCCGGTCTACCCGGCCGAGGCCGAGATTCCGGCCGACGCAATCCGCTCGCGCTTTCGCTCGACGGCCTTCTTCATCGGTGCGGTCGTAACCGACGACACCGGCAGCGCCGTCGTGCGCGCGAAGCTCCCCGACAACCTGACGACGTACCGCGTCATCGCGGTCGCCGTGAGCGATGGCGACCAATACGGGACCGGTGAGACGTCGCTGCTCGTCACGCGGTCGCTCGTCGCCCGGCCGGCCCTTCCGCGCTTCGTGCGCGCTGGGGACTCGCTGCTCGCCGGACCAGTCGTGAACGCGCGCGACGGCGCGGCCCGCAAGGTACGCGTCGACGCTCAGGTCGAGGGTCTCTCGCTCCGCGGGTCGCCGCGGCAGACGGTCCCGCTCGAGCCAGGGCGCGGCGCCGAGGCGCGCTTCAGCTTCCAGGTCCCGCCGCGCGACAGCGTGCGCGATACCGTACTCTTCCGCTTCGGCGTCGCTGCCGAGAAGAACCGCGACGCGGTGGAGACGCGACTCGGCGTGCGTCCCGATTTCCATCCGCGCGCGCACACCGCCGTCGGCGTCGTGCGCGATGCGGTGTCCGTAGAGTTCCGGCTCCCGGCGGACATCGATCCGGCACGCTCGCGCCTGACGCTCCGAGTCGGGTCTTCGCCCCTCGTGCCGATGCTTGCGGCGTACGAGCGGCTGCGCGTCTATCCCTACTATTGCACAGAGCAGATCTCGAGCGGCGGGCGCGCGTTGGTCGCCGTCTACCGCGCGATGCGCTTGGGGAAGCGCTCGCCGGGCGCAATCGGCCCCGACCCGCTCGGGCGGCTGCAGCAGCTCGCCGACGAGCTGAGTCTGCGGCAGCGGGAGGACGGCGCGATCGGATTGTGGCGGCGGACAGACTGGTCGTCGCCGTGGCTCAGCGCGTACGCGGGCCTGTTCCTCCTCGACGCAAAGGCGGCCGGCGTCGCCGTCGAGGAGCGCGTGATCGACAAGCTCGCCGAGTATCTGGCGAGCTCGCTCGAGGATTCGACTTCCCACGTCCGTGTGAGCTTGTCCGGTCGCTCGACCTGGCGACTTGGGCTCGGCGATCGGGTGTCAGCCGTCGACTTCCTGCGCCGCGCCGGGCGCGCGGCTAGCGGGGCCGAGGAGCGACTGCTTGCGCGCGCGCAGGAGATGTGGTGGGAGGATCGCCTGCGGCTCGCGGAGGTGCTCGCGCCGCGGAAGGATGTCAGGCCGCGGATCCGGGCGGTCGTCGACGAGGCGTGGCGTGGCGCGACGCTGGCCGGCGGCCGCGTCGAGCTTCCCGACACGCTGCTCACGCCGCGCGATTTTCCCTCGCACGTTCGCCCGGCCGCGCGCCTGCTCACGGCAACGCTCGCGCTCCGCCCGGACCACCCGATGGCCGGCGCGCTCGTGCAGACCGTGCTCCAGCAGGGCCGAGCGGAGGGCCGCTGGGCGTGGAATACCCAAGACTACGCCGCCGTCGTAACGGCCCTCGCGCAGCTCGAGGCGGGGGAAGCGGCGACCGCGGTCCGCCGCGTGACCGTCATCGGCGCCGGCCGGACACTGCTCGACCGGGCCGTTCGGCCATCGACGACGGATCTCCACGAGGCGGGTACATCGGAGGCCGGCGACTCCGCGGTCGTGCTGACCGGCCTGCTCCGACGCGATCGACAGGGGGCGGTCACGTTGCCGCTCCGCGTCGCCGTCTCGGAGGGTCGGGGCCGAATCTACTACGCGCTCACCGTCGAGGAAGTGCCGGCGCGCCCGCCCGTCACGCCCGACATCAAGGGGATCACGGTCGAGCGTTGGTACGAGCGATTCGACACCGGTAAGCCGGTGACGAGCATCGAGGAGGGTGAGCTGGTCCGCGTGCGACTTCGCGTGACGGTGCCGAGCGACCGGCACTTCGTCGTTGTCGACGACGCGCTCCCCGCGGGGCTGGAGCCGGTCGATCTGAGCCTCCGCATGTCCGGCACGCTCGGCCCGTTCGCGACGCCGGAGAGCGACGCGGCCGCGCGCTACGGCGACCGTGACCGCGACGGCCCGCGCTGGCAGGCGTGGCTCTACGGGAGCTGGGACAACGGCTGGTGGTCGCCGTGGGACCACAAGGAAATCCGCGACGACCGCGTGGTCTACTTCGCTCGCGCGCTCTGGCGTGGGACGTACACGGCGAGCTACGTCGCCCGCGCAACGACCCGCGGCACCTTCATCCGCCCGCCCGCGCATGCCGAGGAGATGTACAACCCGGCGTTGCACGGAAGGAGTGACGGCGGCGTGTTCCAGGTGAAGGCGAGGGAGGATAGGTAGGGCGGACGGAAGAGCGAGGGCGTTGTTGGTTTCGGGGAAGGGCGCGCACGCGGACGAGCGCGGATCGAGGAAGGGCGATGGCCGCGGGTAGCCCCTCGGCTCGACGATACTCCGCACCTCAACGAGCCCGGACGACGCTTTTGGTGACACCCCCAGGGGGCCACGCTCGCCCCCGCTGTCATCCCGCAGGAGCGAGCGAAGCGAGCGAGTGCCGGGCACCCGCGCAGCGGGTCGTCTACTGAGAATTCGCCGGTGCCGCCCACGGCGGTAGGGAGAGTAGATCCCGACAGGCGCTGCGCGCCTGCGGGATGACAGTAGGGGCGGGCCGGCGCTCACCGGGGGTGTAGCAAAGGTCTTGTCCCGGACTGCGAGCGGAGCCCGGATCGTCGATGGAGCGATCCGCGCTCTCGGCCCTTCGCCGATCCGCGGCCATCCGCGTGCGCGCTCTTCCCGCTCTTCCCCGAAACGAACAACGCCCTCGTCCTGACGCTCTCGCCGCCCTACCGACACCGCCGCAGTATGCTCCCCGGCTCCGGCGCGCGCGGGTAGAGATGCCGGGCCGCCCGCGCGTGTTTTCTCGCCTCGCTGCAGTTACCGCGCTCGGCGAGCGCCTTCGCCGCGCGCATGTGAATGCGGTAGCTCCCGGGGTCGGCGCGCGATGCGCGACGGATGGCCGCGAGACGCCTCACCGGGCTCGCGCGCAGGCCCTCCTCCGGGTACAGCGACATCGCGATGATCTGCGACGAGCTGCGCACGATGAGCACCGCCCCGATGGTCGCGGCGGCGACGAGCAGGCTATGGCGCGTGGCTTCCGAGAGCGCGAGGGTCCAGCGAGAGCCGGGAGGGGCGAGGATGCCGAAGAGGCCCCATGCGATGAGGGACGGCGCCCCGAGGAGGAGCACGGCGTCGAACGCGCCGACGACCGCCGTCACGAGCAGAGTGCCCGCGAGCGCGAGCGCCTCGCGGGCCTCGGTCGCGGTGCGCGCGCCGACGAGCTTGCGGAGGGCGTCGGCGCCGAGGGCGAGGTAGATGCCCACCAAGAGCACGAACGCCGGCAGGCCGCGCTCGGAGAGAAACGCCGCCCAATCGCTGCTCGGCCATGGGTTCGACGTCATGCCTTCACTGTTGAGCGACGGGTCGCCCGACGCCGCGACGCGCGGGTACTGGACCGACCAGTTGCCGGGGCCGACGCCGAGCACCGGCCTTCTCAGCGCGAGCTCCAGTGAGTTCTGGAACTGGATGATTCGCCCGCGACCGCTGCCTTCGCGGAAGTTCACGACGTCGAGCGCGGTCTCGAGGTACGGGTTGCTCTCGGTCCTCCACCGCAGCCGGTTCGGAAGGGTGAGCGCCGCGAGGGCGCCGGCGCCGGCGCACACGATGAGAAAGATGATCCGGCGTCCGCCCTTGCCGCTGAGCACGAGCTGCCGGAAGCGCCACGCAGCCACGAACAGCACTCCGCCCGCGAGCGCGAGTCCGAGCCACGCGGCGCGCGTCCGCGACAGGACGAGCATCCACGAGGCGACGCCGACGCTCAGCGCGCCGAGTATGACGCCGAGCGCGCGGCGGGATTCGAGGACGACGAGGACGATCGCCGGGAGACCGATCGCCGCGAGGTGCGCGACGAAGTTGCGGTTGCCGAGCGTGCCGCCGGGGGCGCGACTCAGACTGATGTAGTCGGAGTCGACCAGCCCGTACGCCTGAAGCAGCGCCGTCGCCGACGCAGCAATGCACGCTCCCGCAAGGCCTGCGGCCACCCGATAGGCGAGCCGCGTGCGGCCCAGGGCGCGCGCGACCCAAAACACCGTCGCGCCGGCGAGGCTCACGCCGACCGCGCGCGTGGCAAGCCACCAGTTGGACGAGGCGGCGGCGGAGAGAACGCTCAGCCCGAGCCAGCCGGCGAGCATTACATCGACCCAGCCGATGGCCAACTGACGGGCGCGGTCGAGCAGGAACACGGCGGCCGCGGCCGCCGTGACGAAGAGCGCGAGCTCCTTTGGCACGAAGAAGCGGTCGAGGTCGAACGCCTTGAAGGGTAACGCCGCGAGGACGACGGCGAACGCGCCGGCCATGAGCACGGCCGCGGCCACTCGCTCGGGTCCCGACGCGGGCGCCGTGCGGAAGGTGGAGCTGCCTCTCGGTGTCGCCATCTCGTGCAAGGTTTTCGTTCTGGCGCTTGCTCGCAACCTGACAAGCTAGCAAGCTCACAAAGCTACCAACCCCGTGACGCACATGCCCGACCGCCGTTCAGCCGTCCTCCTCGCCGTGGCCGCCGCCGCGTGCACGTCGCAGCGCGGCCGGTGGGACCCGGCGCCAATCGTCGCCGTCACTCCCGTGTCGGACCGCGTCGGGCTGCAGCCCGTCGCCGAGACGCGTGCCTTCGCGCGGGCGGTCGAGCGGGGCACCCGGACCCGCACCGGATCGCCAGGACCGCGGTACTGGCAGCAGTGGGCGCGCTACCGCCTGGCGGCGGAGCTCGACCCGGCGTCGGCGCAGCTCACCGGACAGGGGAGTGTGCGCTACTTCAATCGGTCGCCGGACACGCTGCCGGACGTCTGGGTGCACGTTTACCAGAACCTTTTCGCGCCGGGCGCGCCGCGGAACGAGCCGGTGCCGCCGACGAAGGGGATGGAGCTGACCCGCGTCACCGCGCACGGTGCGACGCTCCAGGCGATGCCGGCGGCGCAGCTCGCGCAGAACCCCGGCGGGGGCTACCTCGTCGACGCGACGCGGCTACGCATCCGGCTGCCGCGCCCGCTCATGCCCGGCGATTCGGTGGATCTGGGGTTCCAGTGGGCGTTCACGGTGCCGCCAGACGGCGCGCCGCGCGAGGGGACGGACGGCGAGGTCTTCATGATCGCCTACTGGTACCCGCAGGTCGCCGTCTACGACGACGTCAATGGCTGGCAGCGCGATCCGTACCTCGGCACCGCCGAGTTCTACATGGGTTACGGCGACTACGAGGTCGAGCTCACCCTGCCGGAGGGGTGGCTGATCGGCGCGACGGGCACGCTCACGAATCCGGCCGACGTGCTGAGCGCGGAGACGCGCTCGCGGCTCGACCGCGCGCGGCGGGGTGGCGAGATCGTCCACGTCGTGGCCGACGCGGACCGCGGAGCCGGTCGCGCGACGACGCGCGGGCAAGGCCGGAGACTGACATGGCGCTTTCGCGCCGCGAACGTGCGCGACTTCGCCTGGGGTGCGTCGGATCAATACCTCTGGGACGCGACGATCGCGGTGGCTGGTGACGCCGGATGTCCGTCGGGGACGCCGCAAAGCGGGGCGACGGGCGGGTGCGACGGGCGGCCCGACACAGCGGCGATCCACACGTTGTACCGGCCGAGCCGCCGGCGGTGGGCATGGGACCAGTCGGCGAAGTACGCACGACACTCGATCGAGTTCCTCTCGCGCTTCCTCTGGCCGTACGGTTACCCGCAGGTGACGGCCGTCGACGGCGTCGTCTCCTGCTCGGGGATGGAGTACCCGATGCTGACGTGCGTCGGCGGACCGCGCGACACGCTCGCCCTCTACTCGGTGATCGTGCACGAGTTCGCGCACATGTGGTTCCCGATGCAGGTCGGATCGGACGAGAAGCGCTACGCGTGGCAGGACGAGGGGCTGACGCGCTTCAACCAGATCCAGGCGATGCAGGAGTATTTCCGCGGTTACGACCGGTTGTCGATCTCACGGAACAACTACGTGGCGATCGCGCGAACGGACCTCGAGGTGCCGCTAATGCGTCACGGCGACGAGTACCCGTACGGGACGGCGGCGTACGGCGTGGCGAGCTACGACAAGATGGCGCTGAACCTCGAGATGCTGCGCGCGCTGTTGGGCGAGACGACGTTCATGCGCGCGTACCGCGAGTACGGCCGCCGGTGGCTGAACAAGCATCCGACGCCGTACGACCTGTGGAACACCTTCGAGCACGTCACCGGACGCGATCTCGACTGGTTCTGGCGCACGTGGTGGCTCGAGACGTGGACACTCGATCACGCGATTGCGGCTGTGCGGTCCACGGCGGCCGGTGTCGAGATCGAGATCGAGGACCGGGGTCAGGCCTTCATGCCCGCGCGCTTGGCGGTGACGCGCGCGGATGGATCTGTCGAGCGCGTGGAAGTGCCAGTCGAGGTGTGGCTCGGCGGTGCGCGGCTGCACACGCTGCGGCTACGCGGCTCGCCCGCGCTGACGCGGGTGGAGATCGATCCGCAGGGGCGTTTCGCGTATGTGAGTCGGGAGAGGCATCGCTGGGCGGCGCCGGCGCAGTGAGCGCATACGGGTGTCCGTCGCGCGGACAACGCGAGCGCGCCGTCTGGCGTCAATGCTCCGCCGAACCTAGAGTTCTGCGATCAACCGCACCGGAGACACTTCAACACGACGGTACGACGGAGGCACCTTGATTCGCTTTCTTTGTGCATGTGCTCTCCTCGCAGGATCTTCCCTGACGCTGACGAGCTGCGCGACGGGGAGATGGCCTCGCCTAACTGAGGGTGGTCGATACGAGGTCCATAATCCGTCGCCCTGTAGGGCCGAGGTCTACACGGTTACCGAGAACAACGTCACACGCCGCTATCTCGGGGATGTACCGAGCGGAGGGCGCGCCGTCTTTACGGTCCCGCCTCGCTCCGAAGGCACCCGCGTCGCCGCCATGGCACTCTACCGCGACGGCACCGACTGCGACGTGGGGGGGCGGATTCGTGTCCGGCGCGTACGCCCGTAGTGTACGAAGTCGTCTGGGAGTTCCTCCCCGCTTTTCACCGCGAGCGCGAATTCGAGGCGGCGTACGGCCCGGGCGGCCCGTGGGTCGAGCTATTCAAGTGCGCGCCCGGCTACCTCGGCACGGAGCTCATTCGGCCGGGTGAGGCCGGCGGTTGGTATCGGACAATCGACCGCTGGGAATCCGCGGCGGACTACGAGAGATTCCGCGAAGCGTGGCGCGTTGAATACGAAGCCCTCGACGAGACCTGCGCCTCACTGAGGTCGGACGAGCGCGCAGTAAGTGCAGGTCAATCGTCTCGAGAGATCACGTGGACGCTTTCCGTCGGGATCATTGGCGTCGGGTGGGTCGGGGCGAGCGTCGCCATCTCGGTGCTCCATGCCGGCGTCGCGAACGCGTGCGCACGGCGGCATATGAGATCATCAAGCGGAAGGGCGGAGCGAGAGGGGCTGACCGCTTGGCGGAGGTGCTTCGGAACGCGCTGACGTCACTCGGGTGTGACGCGTGACGGGGCGGCGACGTCGTCGCGCCTCCGCACGACGGTGACCGTATGATGCTCCGCAACTGGGGACTCGGCCGATTGGTGGCGTCGTGGCTGGTGTACTGGGTGGTGCTGCTCGCGATCGGGCTCGGACCGAAGGCGTGGCAGATCTATCAGCTGCAGCGCCGTGGGGCGCATGGCACGGTCAGCTTCACCTGGTCGGGGACGACGCTCGAGATGGTCCTCCTCTTCGCCGGCCCGCCGCTCGTGGCGACATTGCTCTGGTTGGCGACCCGGCCGCGCCGACGGTGAACCTCGTCGATCCGGATCGCGGCCCGCGTGCCTGAACCGATCCTGCTGAGCTGGAGCGGTGGCAAGGACAGTGCGCTGACGCTCGCGGCGCTGCGCGAGGACCCGCGCATCGATCCGGTGGCCCTGCTGACGAGCGTGACCGCCGGCTATGACCGCGTCAGCATCCACGGCGTCCGACGCGACCTGTTGGCGGCGCAGGCGCGAGCGGTCGGACTACCGCTCCACGAGGTCTGGCTCGAGCCCGCGAGCTCGAACGAGGCCTACGACGCGGCGTTCGCGGCGGCGATGGCGGAGATGCGCGCGCGATACCCTACCGCGCGTCGCGTCGCGTTCGGAGATCTCTTCCTCGAGGAGGTCCGTCGCTATCGAGAGGAGCGGCTCGCTGCCGCGGGCTGGAAGGGACTCTTCCCGCTGTGGGGCGCGCCAACGCCCGCCCTCGCGCGAGCGTTCATCGACCGTGGATACGAGGCGCGGCTCGTCTGCGTCGACACTACCCTGCTCGACGCGGCGTTCGTCGGCCGATCCTACGACGCGCGGTTGCTCGATGACCTGCCCGAGGGAATCGATCCGTGCGGCGAGCGGGGAGAGTTCCACACGTTCGTCTCGTACGGGCCAGGGTTCGATCGGCCGGTGGCCTACGATGTCGGGGAGATCGTGATTCGCGACGGGCGGTTCGCGTACTGCGATTTGGTGGTGAGGGATGTCGCGAAGGCGGTGTAGTCGGCCGGGGGAGGGCGAGGGCGTTGTTAGTGAACGGAAACAGCGCGGCCGCGGATAACGCCGATGACGCAGCGGAGCGCGGATCGCCCCGCTACATCCCGGTACGCCTCACCGCGAGAGGAGCTCCGGATGTGTCCGGAGCGATCCGCGATGCCCCCGCGCCAGCGGGCGCCGGCGTCACCCGCGTCATCCGCGGCCCGCGCCGTTGACGCGAAGGCGCCCTCCCCCTCCTACCTTCGCGCTGCGGCGAGGGCTTGGAGTGACTCAGGGGTTGGGCGCATCGGGCGGCGGCAAATGCGTGGACTTTCGCGCCGGTACGAGCGCGGCGGCTTTGAGGAGTGTGCACAGCTCCGCGTCGGAGAGCTCTTCCCACTCGACCGGGTATCGGGCGAGGCGCCGGCGCTCGGTCGCGGACTCGAAGCACAACCAGCCTTCACCGTACTCGCCCAAGTAGTCCTCGGCGGCGGTCTTCGGTTGCAGCGCCTCCGGCGTCACCGGCCACACGCGCCAGGCCATGCCGCTCGCGTCGACGAAATCCCGTACCGCCATATCCCCTCCGGCCGAAGCCTGCGTCTCAGCTGCCCATTGTGTGACGCTGCGCATCCAACGGGCAAACCGCGCGCCGCGCCGACGGTGGCGCAAAACTTCCTGCCTTGAATCATCGCATCACGTGCGAGGTTGGCAATGAGGGGGGAGCGATCGACGACATACACCGACGGGGCCGGACGGCGCTGGCGCGTCCGCGAGCTGGTGCGCTCGGGCGAGACGGCCGTAGCGTCCGGCCGGCTTCCGGCGCTCACGCACGCTACACTCGTCTTCGAGTCACGAGGGGAGCGTAGGTTCGCGAGCCACGCGCCGCTCGACTGGCGTGAGCGCCGGCCGTTGCTGGCTGACCTGTTCGCAAGGGCAACGCGGCGACTCTGAGAAAATCAGAAGACTCGGGCCTTCGGGCGGGCGAGGGCATGTACGATGCGGGTTGGGGGAGGAGTGCGCGACGCGGCGCTCGAGGACCATTAACCTTCGCGCCCGCGGACGGTCGCCATGGCCACCCCTGAGCATCCAGACGACGTGCGCCCCGCGCTCCAACAGGCGGAGGCCAAGCTCGCACAGCATCTCGAGGAAGCGTGCGAAGACTATGATCGGGAGAACATCGGCGAGGAGTCGACCGACGAGCTCCTGAAGCTCGAGGAGGAGCTACTCGCCGCCGCGCGAGCCGCCGACGAGGCGGTGAGGCTCCGACGCCGCCTTGGCAAGGCGTCGCAGGCTTCCGCCACCGAGCCGACCACTCCGCCGCCGGCCGATGCGTCCCCCGAACCGTTTACGACTCGCGTGCGCGAGTTCCGCACGGCGTCGGGGATCGAGTGGCGCGTCTGGGAGGTCCGCCCTGGCACAGGTGGTCGGCCCCTGAAGATCGAACTCTACCCAGCCGACTATGCGCAAGGCTGGCTGACGTTCGAGCTCATCCAGGGGGAGGGCCGCAAGCGCCTACCGAAGTTTGCGGCCGATTGGACCCGCGCCGCCGACGCCGATCTCGAGCGATTGCTGAACGAAGCGGTCGAGGTTCCGAAACGAAAGCCCCGGGGACCGGCCGATCAGGAAGGCCGGTCGTAAGGACGGCTTGAACGCTTGTAGGCTTGTGAGAAACTGCCGTGGCTCCCTGTGGCTGACCGGAGGTGCCCGCGGCGCGGGCGCGGCCTCACAAGCTCACAAGCTCACAAGCTCACAAGCTCACGAGCTCACAACCCGTTCGTGCTCACTGTTCTTTCGTGCTGAAGTGCTCGTTGATCAGCCGCCAGCCGCTGGGCGTGCGCTGAAGCACCATGGTCATCGAGCCCTTGAGCTGCATCAGACCGTCGGGCTCCTTTACCGTGACCGTGGTCGGCGCGACGACGAGTGCGTGGCTCGTGCCGAGGAGCGTCACCTCGAGTGTGCCGACCGCGAACTTGAAGCTGCCGACCTCCTCGCCCGCCATCTCGTCGTTCAGGGCGCGGATGGCGTCGTAGCCGCGCGTGATCTCGCCGTCGATGACCGACGTGACGTCAGGGCGCCGACTGAAGGCGTACGAGAGCCCGGTCGCGTCGGCCCGATTGTACGCCGAGATGTAGTCGCGAACGTGACGCTGCACTTCGCGAACGAGAACGGCAGGCGACTTCGCGGCCGGCTTGGGCCGGCCCTGCTGCTGCTGGGCCGCCGCAGATGTGCCGAATGTCAGGGTGGCCAGCGCCACCAGGACGAGGCGGTGCATACTGTCTCCAATTGACGGGTCTGGTAGAGGGACGAGCGTGCGGGATGGGGGCAACCATAGAAGGGACTGCGGACTGCGAGAGCCGACTGCGGACTGCCGACTCACCCCTCAGGAAACTTCCCCCGGCGGTTCGAGGCCTGCCGGGGGTTCTAGTCCGCCGTCCGCAGTCGGCCTCATTCCCCCGGTGACCCTCCCACCCCAACCGTCGTCGTGAAGCGGACGGGACCGTGGCGCCGATGTCCGGCCCGCTCGAAGCCCAACGCCGGAGACGATCAGAACTGTGCGCTTGCCGAGCTCGCGCCTCGGGTGGCTCGCCACGGCCCCATACTTCGCCCTGCTCATCGCGGCCATCGGCTATCTCATTTATCGGGTAGCGGTTGCGCCTGCGGCGTCCGAGCTTGCGGCGGTGCCACTCGTGGTCCTCGCGCTCCCCTGGAGCATTCTCGGGATGTCCTTCGGCGAGTCCGTCGGCCTATGGGTAGGTTTCCTCGGCGGCCTCGTGCTGAATGCGGCGCTGTGCTACCGGATCGGGAAGGCGGCGGAGCAGAGGTGGACCGAACGAGGATTGCGGATTCGGGAGTCACTCGCTCGGGACGCCTCCGCACCGATGCCTGAGACATCCCGAGGGATCTAGTTCGTAAATCGGCAGTCGGAATTCGGACTGCTGGACAGGCTCCCCCTGCGCCCGTAGCCTTTCCCCAATGCTCCGGCTGATACTTGCCTGGCTGCACCTGGTGGCGCTCGGCATCGGCCTTTGGGCCGTGCTCGCGCGGGGGCAGGCGCTGCGACAGGCAGCGCGCGAGCTACCGGCAACCGACGCGATGCGGCGAGCCTTCGCTGCGGACGCCCATTGGGGAGTCGCGGCGATCCTCTGGCTTTCGACCGGACTCTGGCGATACCTCGGATCGACCGAGAAGGCGACCGCGTACTACAACTCGAACCATATCTTCCTCACAAAGATGGCGTTGTTCGTCGTCATCCTCGGGCTCGAGATCTGGCCGATGGTCACGCTCGTCCGGTGGCGGGCTGCGCTCGGCCGAGTAGGAGCCGCGCAGCCCGCAGCGTCGGCGACCGGGTTGGAACCGCGGGTAGCGCGGAAGATGGCGACCATCAGCTACATCGAAGGAGCCATCGTGACCGTCATGATCTTCACCGCGGTCGCGATGGCGCGTGGCTACGGCTCGTGAGCGTGATGCGGGCGCAGGGCCGGTGAGGTCGGCCGTCGTTCGCGGCGCGCTCTGGGCCGCGGGGCTGGCATTCCCGATCGCCGCGCTCTGCGCGCTCACGTTTCGGTTTCCCATACCGCTGGGTGGGTACGCAAGCGGCCCGCAGGCCGTACCGCTCGCGCTCATGGCCGTCCTCTTCTATGGAGCGCTCGGCGGCTTCCCCGCGCTTCTGATGGCCGGCGCGCTGGGAGGCTGGGTGGCCCACGCGTTGGCGGCTCCCGACGTGCGCCTCGTTCGCCGGCTCACTCTCCTGTTCGGCGTCGGAACCGCGTCGCTCGGCGTTCTGACGCTCGCGGTCCTGGACAAGCTGATCGGCAACTGGTAAGGGCTGTTGCCCCCCTCGCATGGCTGGAACCGATACCTTTCGCCAGGCGTAAAGACTGGAGGCCCCTGGGCCAGGCTTCGACGACGCGGCATTCGGGTCTCAGCAGCGAGGTGGACAATGATGGGCAACATCGATCGGCGGTCCCCTTCACTCCTCGAGCTCTTGCGGCGGGCGAGGCTCGCCGACCAGACGCGGCGCGGTGAAGTGGTCGAGACCACGGATAAGGAGCGCCCGGCAGAGCGGGCGGAGGTGGTTTCCCCCCGCGACGAGCGCGGCACCCCGTATCCAGGCGACTTTCCCAACCACCTCGGCGGCGTGTACCGAGGCTGCTTCTAAGCCGGCGGCCTACACGAGGCGTGAGGACGTCAGCGGCTCGAATCCTGGCATTCGCCGGCATCGTCGTTGGCCTCACCGGGTGCGCCTCGCTATTCCGGCGCGCCGACCCCGGCAATCAACTCGTGGGCGAGTGGCGATTGGACTCGCTTGCATTCTACGCGCTCGCGCGTGACCTACCGGAGCCGACCCGGCAGCTCCTCGGTCAGTACCAGCAGACGACGCGGACGACCGCTCGGCAGTTCCGGACGGGCGAGGTGATGATCACCACGCGGTACCGCGCCGACAGTACGTACGAGCACACCGTCGCGACCCGGGACCCGGCGCAGCGCGGGTACAGAGAGCGCGGGCGGTGGAGGATCGACCAGGCGAGGAGCCGCATCTGGTGCCGCAACGAGGCCGCCCGCCCATGCCCGCATGATCGCGCGATCGTGGAGCGTGCCACGGCGCGCGAGCTCGTCCTGCATCTCGAGTTGACAGGCCGCGGAGCGGGATTGGCAGAGTACTTCCGACTCGTCCGAGTCGGCCCGTGACGAGGCGCCAAGCGCACCGAACCTTCGAAGCCTGATGACAGCCTATCTCATCGCGCAAATCACCGTGCGCGACGCCGAGACCTACGAGCGGTACAGGGAGCTCGTGCCGCCGTCGATTGCCGCGTACGGCGGCCGGTATCTAGTTCGAGGCGGGACGACGGAGACGCTCGAGGGTACCTGGCGGCCGACTCGGCTCGTGATCCTCGAGTTCCCAAGCGTCGAACGCGCGCGCGAGTGGTGGGGCTCGCCGGAGTACGCGGTCGCCAAGGCGTTGCGGCAGTCGAGTGCCGACACGGAGATGGTGCTCGTCGAGGGGCTGTCGGCCGAAGCTTCGGCGGCGCCGGCGGCAACCGCTCGTACCTCGGCAGGGCGCTAGCCTCGCCGCAAGCGCGGTGTCTGAGGAATCGATTCGCGATCGAACGCGCGTCTCGTGGCGCGTCCACCTGAGCGCTGCTCCTGTCGCCGTATATCAGCTGCTTTCGACTGCCTCGGGGCGGAGCCGGTTCTGGGCCGAGTCGGCCGAGGAGCAGGACGGCGTCGTGGAGTTTCGGTTTTCCAACGGAGCAACGTGGCTTGGGCGGGTGCTCGCGCGAGACCCACCGCGGTGCTTCGTCGTCGAATACATCGGGGGAAGTCGGGTGGCCTTCGATTGCGCTGCAGACGGCGGCGGGGGTACGGACCTGACGCTCACTGAGACTGGCCTTTCACCCGCCGACTGGGAGGAGAACAACGCGGGTTGGGTGAGCGTCCTACTCGCCCTCAAGGCGGCCGTGGACTTCGGCATCGATCTGCGGAATCACGATCCGTCGCGCAGCTGGGACACTGGGTTCGTGGACAACTGACTGTATCGCGCAGGACGCGGGACGGTGCCCGCCTATTAGATTGTGTCGGCGGCTTGCGCTGCCGACCTCACCTTTCCGCCGAGACATCGAATGGACGAGAAGCAGCTCGCCAAGCTCGTACGCCAGAATGCGGCGCAGGCCGAGAAGCTCGCGAAGGCCCGGAAGGGTCGCGCGTACGATCCGACGCTTCCGCCGACGGACGACGACGAGGATGTCGCCGTCGAGCGGCAGCGGTTCTTCAAGGAGATGAAGCGGCGCGACTTCTAGCCCGCCGACTTGTCGGCTGGGCGCTCCGGAGGCACAGGTGACAGGGTCCGGAACTCCCGTCGTCGTCGCGCTCTCGAAGGCCGAGCGGCGCCTCGTGGAGGGCCTTCGCCGCGCTGGCGCTGTGAACGCGGGGAGGGCGCGTCCGCTCGACCCTCGTGGGCTCGAGACAGGGCGGCTGGAGAAGCTGCTCGAAGCGGGCGTGATCCTCGAGGCGGCACCGGGCGTGTATTACATCGACGAGACGGCGTACCAGCGGTACCGCGAGAACAAGCGTGTCGGCCTCGTGGCGATCCTCGCCGCCGTGTTGCTCGTCATCCTCTTCTTCGTGATCCGCAGCGCGTTGTGACGCGTGCGGCGCTCGACCCGGCCGCGGCGGTCCGTCCGGTCACGGGTGTGTCGGCCACGACCGCTACCTGATGACCAAGCAGCTGAACGCAAACCTCGTCGATGAGTCTTCTGCGTAGCACCGGCGCGGCGCTCGCCGCGGTCATTGTTGGCTGCGCGGGCAATACCGACGGGGCGACGGACGGCCGTACAGGGGCCGCGTCGGGAGCGGCGTCGACGCCACCCGCCTCGCCCGCGACCTGGACGGTCACAGAGACCGGGTGGGGGCCGGTCCGCGCCGGGATGAGCGTAGCGGACGCGCGCGCGGCACTCGGCGGCGAGCTTCCCGAGCCCGCGAACCGCGAATGCGATCACGTCCGCCCCCGCGGGGCCCCGAGCGGCGTGCTGCTCATGGTCGTCGGTGGGCAGCTCGCGCGCATGGAGGTGAGCGACACGGCCGTCGCCACGGCTGCGGGGGCGCGTGTCGGCCACACGGAGGAGCAGATCAAGGCGCTCTACCCAGGGCGCGTGCAGACCCGCCCGCACAAGTACGTGGATGGGCACTACCTCGTGGTACGCCGCGGCGCCGGCGCGGACAGCGTGTACCGACTGGTCTTCGAGACTGACGGGCACCGCGTGACGCGCTTTCGCGGCGGGCGCTTCCCCGAGGTGGAGTGGATCGAGGGGTGTAGCTGAGGGACCTGTGGGTTCGATGCGTTCTGGGGGATGGCTTGTGAGCTTGTGAGCTTGTGAGCTTGTGAGGTGCGAGATTGCAGGGCGGCGGCGTGCTGCCGGCGGCCCAATTCGTGACGTAGCTTCTCGCATGTCCCGTGCGTTCGTAAACGAGGATGCCGGTGGGAGGGCGCCCCGCCGGAGCTACGGTCTCCCGCCGCGGAGCGACGCGGGTTTCGATGCCGCGGCGGCCGCGGCGTTGCTCGAGGCGGCGCGCGCCGGCGAGACCGCGGCGGCGGAGGAGGCTACCGGATACTACTGGGGCGAGCCTCGGCTCCACTCGCACGTGCGCCGCATCCTGGAGCGGGCGCAGGCAGAAGGGGACGAGCGGTTCGAGCAGCTCGCGCGGCGGTTTCTACGCTGAGCCACCCCGCGGACGGGGCCTTCCCAGGCCACCGGACAAGGAGCTCGACCCCGCACGGCGCGGGCTTTGCTAGCTCGAATGTTTGCTCCGACCTCGGGCCGTGGTGCGTCAGCGCGCCTCCGCCCAACTGAGCTCGGGGCAACCGTCCTCAGGCGCGTGAGGCGCCCGAAGCAACGCTCGATACGCCGGTGCCCTTCCCGACGCAGGGGTGGAGGAGAGCGACCCATGACACGTGCACTTGTCCGTAAGACAGGCGTAGCCGCCGCTGTAGCGATTTTGACCGCGGCTTGTAGCGACGCTCCATCGGCCCCGGCGCGGGCACCGGTGGCGGACGCCCCCCCCGGCGACATGACCGGCGCGAGTCTGCCGCGCTGGCTCCGAATCCAACCGCTGTTTGTCCAACCTTCGCCGCCCGGTCCCCCCGTGCTCGTCGGAGCGGGCGACATCGCCGGGTGCCCCGATCAATACAAAGACGAGGCTACCAAAGCGCTCCTGGACGGAATCGCGGGCACAGTTTTCACCGCCGGGGACAACGCGTACATGAACGGCACCCCGGCGGAATTCGCGGCCTGCTACGGCCCGTCCTGGACCTGGGGCCAGCACAAGGATCGCACCCGCCCAGCGGCCGGCAACCACGAGTACATCAGTCTCGGATCAGGGTACTTCACGTACTTCGGACCGGTCTCGAACCCGCCATTCGGTTACTACAGCTACAACCTCGGCGCGTGGCACGTCGTTGTCATCAACAGCACGCCCCAGGTCTACATGTGCTACCCGCCGGAACTAAAGGAGGGGACGGACGAGGCAGAGGAGCAGGTGCCGTATCAGGACTTGTGGGGCGACCCGCAGCTCGATGAACTACCAAATTCACCGACGGCGGGACGGGCTTGCGCGGGCGACGCGGCACAGCAGGCGTGGCTCATTGCCGACCTCATAGCGCATCGCCGTTACAAGTGCACAGTGACGTACTTCCACCACCCGCGGTTCAGCTCCGGCAGGCACGGCAATCACTACCAGATGCAGCGGATCTGGGACATCCTCTACGCTTTCGGTGTGGACGTGGTGATCTCGGGGCACGACCATGTGTACGAGCGCTTCGCGCCCCAGGACCCAGAAGGCCGTCGAAACTTTGGGCGGGGCATCCGCCAGTTCACGGTAGGGACCGGCGGGGCTCCGCTCTATGACTGGGGCGTGATCCAGCCGAACAGCGAGGTGCGAAACAACACGACGCACGGCGTCCTCAAGCTGAACCTGGGGAATCGCAGCTACGCTTGGGAGTTCGTGCCGGTCGCCGGTGCGACGTTCACCGATTCCGGGAGCGGGCGCTGCCACTAGGCCGACGGCCACGGCCGCTCCCCGGCCCGTAACGGCGGTCGTCCAGCCGACGTTACTGGCCGCGGCGCGGTGCGGGACTCGGGATCGACGCCGTGCCACGGACCGCCCCCGCCGCCCGCGTGATGGCGGCGGGGTTGGGTCAGAGTGGATATCGCGTACCGGCCGCGATGAACTCCACCTCCACGCCCACCGGTCGCCCGCCACTCACCGAATAGAACACGGGATAGGTGTCGTCGCCGAACCCGCTCGCGGCGTAGGCGACGACCGTCCCGGCCGGCTCGCACGCGTATTCGCCGGCATCGCCGACGCGGTCGTGCGAAAAGGCCTCGCGCCAGTTCAGAAAGTCGTCGTCGTTCGCGCTCGCCCACGCGGCGAGCCGGTCGACGTCGCAGATCGCGACGGCACCTGAATCAGTGGCGACGCTGCCGACCCGCTCGCCCAATACGCAGGTCGCGTCCCACGCCCGCATGCGCAGCCTCGAGATGCGCCGCTCGCTCCCGTACGTCATCACCCGCGCCTCGATGACGTATTCGCCGGGACGTGCGGGAACGATGATGCCCTCTCCGTCCTTACCGGCGTGCCTGGCGTCGAGGATCTGCACCCGACGACCACGCAGGTGAAAGTCATGCAGCGTCAGCCACGCTGACTCGCTGCCTGCGGCGCCTTTCCTCGGAGCGCGCTCCACGCTTGGCCGCGCGAGGAACTCGCTCAGCGTCATGAACGATTCCGGCGGGAGGTTGCGCCTGACGGCGTGTTGCCGGAACAGGTGTGTCGAACACCACGCGCCAAAGCCGGCGATGGCGCTTGTGAACGCGCCTAGCTGAAGAGCACCGGGGAGTGTGAGCTCGGCGACGCCGCGGCGTGCGATCCCGCTCCCGACGGCGGCGGCGAGACCCAGGGCGACGGCGAACCCGGTCGCGGCCCCAACGGAGCGAGACGCGCCGACGTCGGGCGTGTTGGCCCGCCACGCGGGGTGCGGCCGTCCGTAGAGCGGGCCGGGCACGAACACGAGGAGCGCGAGCCCGAGTCGTCGAGCGAGTTCGTAACCGCGCGCGTGGTGATACGAGGTCGCTACGAGGACGGCGAGCGTGTACAGCGCGCCGCAGACCACGAACACAGGCGTACCAACGTCGAGCCCCCCGACGGCACCCCACCGTACGCGCGCGTCCCCACGGCTGCGGGAGTCTTCGTTACGCGACCGGAGCGCCCGACGTGTCCGACCCCCGCTCGGTCCCTGCTCACGTCATTGGCCAGCCGATGATCACTGCCCGCGGCGGCCCGACTTTGCCGACGTCGAATGCGGCTTGATCACCCGTGCCGGTGGCGCGGGCGACGCGGGCCCGCGCGGACGAGGTACACCGGTAACAGGCGCCGGCTGGCGCTTGGCGGAGAAGTCGGGGATGTTCGGCTTGCGTCCTTTCTTTTTCATGGCGGCTCTCCCGTGCGACGCGTTCCCCTATGAGAACAACCCACTGACTATATCCAGAATCGCCTCGAACACGCCCGCCGCGGCGTCGCCCGCGGCTCCGACGAGACCCGCCGCAGCCTCCGGTGCATTCGCGAGCACCTCGGCGGATGCCGAGACCGCGTATCCAGCCGCTCGCGCGCCGTAGAGAACGATGTCGGGGGAGTACGCCAGGGCGTGAATCAGCACGACGGCGCCGTCTTCTGCCGCGGTCGATGAATCAGCCAGAGCGGTCCCTCGCGCCCGCACGTGTCGTGACGACTCGAGCGTGAGATTCCAGATGGCCGCGAGCTCGACGTGATCGAACCACACACCCTTGCACGAGCGGCAGACGTCGAGCCGCAGGCCCTCGTGGGTCTCCGGCTGCATCGCGCGCTGACAGATGGGGCAGTCGATCGTATTCCGCCACTCGCAGGCCCGGCAGCTCACCGCGTTCCGGTCCATGGGGGCGTGGCAGCCGTGACACTGCATGCGGAACGGCTCATCGCGAAGTCGGACGCGCTCCCACAGGGCCTGCGGGCGGTGCCGCTTCAGCCGCTGCACCTCGCCCAGCTCGAACCAGATCCCGCCGCAACGGCGGCAGGAGTCGAGCACGAGCTCTCCGCGCGTCCCGACGCGCGTTTTCTCCAAGCGCACGCCGAGGCAGACCGGGCACGGATACCGCGGCTCGATCTCACGCATCGAGGACACCTCTGGCGTTCCGCTTCTGCGCCAGGTTCCGGACGTCGTGGAAGGCATAGACGAGCATGCCCGCTTCGGTGATCTCCAGCTCGGCGAGCTCACGTAGCGTGAGCGAGTCGAGCGCTTCCTTCGCCGCCTCCGGCGAGATCGCCATGTCGGACGCCACCTCGACGGCCGTGAGCCTGCCGCCGCGCTGCTCGGCAAGTCGGATGATCTCCGATTCGATCGTCTGACGCCGCAGCTCCTCCCGCCGCCGCGCGAGTCGCGTCCGCCCTCGCACCTGGCCCGCGGCCAACGCAACGCCGCCCGCCGCCGGCAGCACGACGGTGATCAGCAGCGCGACGACCGTCGCGGGTGCGTTCAGCGCTGCGTCGGACCGAAAAAAGCCGATGAGCATCAAGAGGCTCAACAGCATGAGGAGAATGCTACCTGTCAATCGTCCCATCGTAGACCCTCTGGCGCGGCTTCGCGGGCTTGACGGCTTGTGGGCTTGTGGGCTTGTGGGCTTGCGAGATGGCGCCCGTGGCGCGGACAACCCTCAGTCGGTTTCGAGGAGCGTGGCGAGTCCCTCACAAGCTAGCAAGCTCACAAGCTGACAAGCGGCCGCCGACCCAGCTAACAAGCCCACAAGCCGCCCCTCTCACAGCCACCCCAGCATCCGCGAGTGCAGGAAGCCCCACACGAGCATACACGCAAGCAGCGCGACGACTACGAAGAAGCTCAGAGGCGACTCGCTCGGCGGGATGATGTTCGCGAAGTTCATTCCGTAGATACTGGCAACGAAGTTCGGGACCATGATGATCACTGTGACCGCGGTCAGCCGCTTCATGATCAGCCCGAGCCGGTTGAATGCGGAGAAGACGTGCACGTCCAGCGCGGCGCTCAGCAGGTCGCGGTACGTGTCCAGCTCCGCGAGGACGTGGACTGCGTGATCCTGGACGTCGTCGAAGTACGGCCGCAGCTCTTCCGGCACCGTCCGCTCGCGGCGCAGCACCTCGGCCAGCACGTGAGTCGTCGGCGCGAGCAGGCGGGGGACCCGCAACAGCTCCTTCCGTAACCGGAAGAGGTCCGCGGCACCGCCCTCGACGCCCTGAATGATCGCCTCCTCGATCCCTTCGATCCGCTCGCGGACCCGGTCCTGTACCGTGAAGTACCCCTCGACGAGGCTCTCGAATAACGCGTAGGCGAGGCACGCAATGCCGAACGCGTCGCGCCCTTCGTGGTGCTCCCAGCGCCGCCGCGCCTCGGCGAGCAGCGACACAACCGCCGCCGGACGGCGATGGATCGTCACCAGGTAGTTCGCGCCCCAGAAGAGGTTCAGCTCCCGCGGCGCGAATGCAGTACCCGTGTGTTCCGCGGCGTAAACAACGACGAAGTAGTACCCGGAGTAGGCGTCACAGCGTGGGCGCTCGTGCGGCCTCGTCACCTCCTCGAGCGCGAGCCTGTGAAACCCGAACTCTCTCCGCAGGAGTCCGATCTCCGGGAGCCCGGGGTCGCTGATGTCCAGCCAGAGCCGGTTCTTCGGATCGGCGAGGAGCTCACTGAGCCGGTCGATGCCCACCTCGGTCGGCGAGGTGTAGCCGGGTCCGTCGACGATGAGGTGCATCATGTGAGGCGGGGGCGGAGGGTGGAAGGCGGAGGGCGGAGCCGCGGTCGCATCGAGCCGCGGCTAAGAGTCCGTCCTCGGC
>JBHELH010000349.1:0-40156 GCA_046263215.1 Gemmatimonadaceae bacterium
ATGCGGGTTGGTAGGGGAAGGGCGGGAAGGGCGCGCACGCGGATGGCCGCGGATCGGCGAAGGGCGAAGACGCGCGGATCGCTCCTCTACAAACCAGGCCTCCGCGCCGCGACGAGCCCGGACGGCGCTTTGGCTACACCCGCTCGGGACGCTCCTCTCGCCCGTCGTTGTCATCCCGCAGGAGGGAGCGAAGCGAGCGAGTGTCGGGATCTACGATGCGCAGCGCGGTTGCCGACGCCGTTGCCGCGCCGCGGTTCCTCACCCTGCTCGTCGGCGTCTTCGCTGCCCTGGCGCTCCTCGTCGCGACCGTTGGCGTGTACGGCGTCGTCGCATACGTCGTCGGCCAGCGCACGAACGAGATCGGCGTACGCATGGCGCTCGGTGCGCGCTCCGGGGACATCATTGCGTGGACGCTTCGCACCGGGATGGCCCCTGTTCTGACGGGGCTCGCCCTCGGCGTCGGCGTCTCGCTCGGGCTCTCACGCGCGAGAGCCGCGCAGCTATACGAGGTCAGCCCGAGCGACCCCGTCGTCTTCACGTCGGTTGCCGCGCTCCTCGCCGTCGTGTCACTCCTCGCTTCGGGGATCCCGGCGCGGCGCGCGGCACGAGTGGATCCGACCGTGGCGTTGAGGAGCTAGAAGAGCCGGTTTCCGCTCCGGCGGATGACGTCACCGCTCGAGGGTAAAGCTCCCGGCCAGCGGCCCCACGCACCCGTCGTCGATGTTCACGGTGCCCCGAGCCGAGCTACCGCCGTCGGCGATGCGGCCACGCCCGCGGAGGACTCCCGTGCAGTCGGGCGTACGGTATGGGCCGCCGAACGTGACCGAGTCGCCGCTCACCGAACCGGTGAGCTCCGCGGTGATGGCGATCGGGCTGGTGAGCTTCATCGTTCCCGAGACGCCGCCGCCGCGCCGGGTCGCCAACTCCATCGACCCCGTATAGCGAGTGTCGCGGACGATCATGTCGCTGTCGTAGCGGCCGGCGAGGTTGTACCGGTACCCGGCTTCGCCCGGCTCGACGTCGCTCGAGCATGTCGCGGCGAGGAAGAGCGGGGCGATGACGGCGAGCGAGTAGGCGCGGCGCGGCGACACTGACCTGAAGCGGCGACGATGGTCGGAAGGACTCGATCACTCTACGCCCGCGGCTGGTCGTCCGTTCTCACCGGGAAGAAAGGGTCTTGTAAGGAATCAGGACGGCATCGAAACGATCTTGCCGATGAAGAGGATCGTCCCCGACAGTCGCTCGCGAATCGCGAACAGGTACGGGCGGTCCACACGCATCGTGGGCGGAAGGGACGTGAAGCCGACGCCGACAGCGGTGGCGGCCGCTGCCTCCGTGCCTTCCTCGTTCACGTCGACGAAGGTCTTCTGCTTCACGAAGTCGATATACAGGTGGTGCCCGATCGGGGCCGGCGCCATGCGCGTGAAGTCGGCTCCGTCCGGGACGAAGGCATCTCGCATGCTGAGCGCCTCGAGGTCGTCGTTCAGCTTGCGCTCGTACTCGAGCTTGAGTCGAGGCAAGTAGAGATCCATCTGGACTTCCCGGAACTGCTCGGTCCACGTCGCCCACGTGTCGCGGCGCAGCGACGTGGCCAGGGACTCGACGTCCGTACCTTCGGTCGGCAGAAGCACGGTCATCGCGAACGCGCCGCGGCCGTAGGGCAAGTCGACGGCCTGGAATTGCGGGGTGCGGAGGTACGCCATCTTCCCATGCCGGTGCATGAGCTTCATCGGCTGCTGGCCGCCGGCGCCGTGGAACTGCGCGTCGCGCGTCTCCGCGGGATCGAACCGCTCCCGCCATTTTCCCTTGAAGTAGATGGCGTTGATCAGGAACATCACCTGGTCGTCGCGGATCTCGTCGATAATGGTAGGGATCTTCCCGCCGGTACTCTGGTTCACCCAGCCGTTGACAGCGCCGAGGGCGGCCGCCGGCTGCGTGAAGTCGAGTCCCCGCACCTCGGCGTCGAACCAGGTCCGTGCCGCGTCGAGGAAGCTCGGCGTGAACGGAAAGTCGCGGCGGTACCAGATCGAGTTGGCGAGGCGGAAGTCCACTGACCCGTCGAGACCGCGCAGCAGGGCGATCGATCCCTTGTACCCCTCGTTGATCTCCTCCTGCGACGCACTGCCGAAGCTGAGCGCGGTGCGCATCTGATCGAACGTCGGACCTGCGGCGCCGTTCATCGTCATGCCCAGCGCCATCGACGCGCTGAGCGGCGAGACGAAGACGTTCTTCCCCCGCTGCGCTTCAGTGACCGCGCGAAAGAGGGCGAAGGTGAACTCGTTGCCCGCGCCCAACACCTTCTGCTCGGCGACCGAAAGAGCACGAGGAAGCTCGGTGAGTGGACCGGGCCGTTTTCCGGCCGGCTCGGTCGTGCCGGCGCATGCGGCGGCGAGTAGCGCCGCGCTGACGCTCAGCGACGCGCGCAACGACGCCGCGAGGTGACGACCCTGACGAGCGTAGTGCTGTGCGGCCTGATGCATAACGAACTCCGCATCTCGGGATCAATGGCGAGCGGAACTACGCGTGCTGCACCACGCTCAACCCGCGCTGCGTGAGGTCGGTCACGAGACGGCCGCTTGCGCCCGCCTGGCGAGTGTGACGCACTCCGCATTGCGATGCGGAAGGCATGTGGAAGGCATGCACGTTGCACACGTAGATCCTCCCCGGGGTCACGTTCGGAGCAGTTCCGACGCTTCAGCAGTATTACGTAGTCAAGGAGTGCTGACATGGCTGATACTACGCGTAAGGATGGCGACCAGAATCGAGTCGAGGGCGCCGCAAAGGAGCTCGGTGGGAAGGCTCGCGGCACGCTCGGTGATATCACCGACAACCGCAGCGAGCATGCGGAAGGAAAGCTCGATGAGCTGAAGGGCAAGGCGCAGAAGAACCTCGGCAAGGCGCAGCAGAAGGTCGAGGATCTCGACCGGAAGTATTAAGCGCTCGTCGAGAACACCAGAACACACGTGTGGCCGGGGCCGGGTGGGATGTCCACCCGGCCCCGGTCGTTCTTGACAGGTATGGCCACGGCAATAGGTTACACGCCGCGCGGCGATTTCCCCGATTTGACGGGCCGCGCACCGACGCGTCGTTAGTGCGTCGGGCGGAGCCGTCTAAGTCGTGGTTGTAGCGGCCCGCCACGGAGAGTCGGGGGCCGCTTCGTCTTTCGCGCCGGCCAGGAACCTGACCGAGGTTCGAGCCCGCAATCCGCAGTCGCCTTAGTCCTCTTACCGCTTACCGCATGTCCCGCCATGTCTTCACGTCCGAGTCGGTCAGCGAAGGCCACCCCGACAAAGTGTGCGACTTCATCGCCGACTCGATTCTCGACGCGCACCTCGACGCGGATCCTCGGAGCCGCGTCGCGTGCGAGGTGCTCGTCAAGAGCGGTCAGGTCGTGCTCGCGGGCGAGATCACTTCTCGCGCATCCGTCGATTACGAAGCGATCGCGCGGGAGGCCATTCGTCAGATTGGCTACGTTGATCCCGTGGAGTCGTTCAACGCCGACGGTGTGACGGTCACACAGCATATCAGCCGGCAATCGGGTGACATCGCGATGGGCGTCGACACGGGCGGCGCCGGCGATCAGGGGATCATGTTCGGCTACGCGACCGATGAGACGCGGGAGCTCATGCCGCTGCCGATCCAGCTCGCCCACGGCCTCTCGCGGCGGCTCGCCGAAGCGCGCAAATCCGGCGAGCGTCGCTGGCTGCGCCCCGACGCCAAGACGCAGGTCTCGGTCGGCTACGAGCACGGCTCGCCGGTTGCCGTGACGACGGTGCTCGTGTCGACGATGCACACGGCTGACGTCACGCAGGACGAGATTCGCAACTACGTCGCCTCCTGCCTCTGCCCGCAGGTTCTCGGCAAGTGGTTCGGGCCGCACATCGAGGTCCTCGTGAACCCGACGGGCCAGTTCATCGCCGGTGGACCGTCGGCCGACGCCGGCGTCACCGGCCGCAAGATCATCGTCGACACGTACGGCGGCGTGGGGCGGCCCGGCGGCGGCGCGTTCAGCGGGAAGGACCCGTCCAAGGTGGACCGCAGCGGCGCGTACTTCTGCCGCTACGTCGCGCGGCAGGTTGTGAAGCAGGGCATCGCGCGCCGCGTGGAAGTGCAGGTGAGCTACGCGATCGGCCGTGCGGAGCCGACCTCCGTGCTCGTGAACACCTTCGGCACTGGCGACGCGGAGGCGGCGGAGCTGCTGGTCCGCTCGTTCGATTTTCGCCCGCGCGCGATCATCGAGCAGCTCGACCTGCTGCGCCCGATCTACCGACAGACGACGAACTACGGGCACTTCGGGAAGCCGGGTCTGAGCTGGGAGGCGTAGGGCAGCGGGGTCGGGAGCGGGTCGAGTCCGGCGTTCCGAGTCAAACAGGGTCGGTCGGGCGTCTATACTGAGAACGGAGAACGTTCCAGTTACCGGCTACCCGCTACCCGCCGCCTTTTGCTGTTTCTCGGTCTCCTCACGCTTCTCCAGCTTCACGCGCCCGATCCGAAGCCGTGGATCCACCGCGTCGAGATCGTCGGCGACACGGTGTGGTTCCAGGGCGACCGGGGCTACGACAGCGTAAGGGTCCGCTACTGCTTCGCGCGCCGCACAGGGGCGTGGTGCAGGCTGCCGCGGCCTGACCCGGGTGGGAGCGCCGTCGGTCAGGTCCCACGCAGGCCACCGGACTCGGTCGGGCTCGCGGCCGGACTCACGCTCGTGTGTCACCCGCCGGCCGGTTCCGGCGTCGACTGCGAGCAGTTCGGCGTTCGCATCGCCGACGATCCGCGCGTGTGGCCGCTCGTCCCGCAGGCCGACGCGGCCACGCTCGCGATGCTGCAGAAGGCTGCGCACCTCGAGACGGACGATCCGCCAACCATCAGCGAGTTCGTTACTGCGTGGGCGGCGGCCGACGATGCCGTGTGGTTCGGCCTGGGCGGCGGGTTTCCCGAAGGTCAGGGCGCGTACGGTGGCCTGCTGCGGTTCGATCGCGCGCGAAAGGCTGTCGAGACAGTGGTTCACGCGCGGCTCGCCGACGCCACGGTGACCGGGCTCGCTATCGACGGTGGGACGTTGTGGATCGGGACGCTGCACCCCTCGGAGTTCGGCCCGGTCGGATCGACAGGAGTGCTGCGGCGAGACCTGCGGACCGGACGCTGGGCCGCGCTAGACTCGGCGGGTAGGCACCTGCCCGACAAAGTCATTCAGGCCGTTGCGGCGAAAGACGGCGCCGTCTTCATCGCCACGCGCGATGGTCTCGCGGCATTCGACACGCGGACGTCGCGTTGGAGCGTGCGCTACTTCCACCGCACGAGCATCTCGGGCTCGGTCGCCCACGTGCTCGCCGCCGCGCGACCGCGGGACTACCCTAACCGCCGACGCCCTCACTGAACCCCTCCGCAGCGCAGGCCAAGACTCGCCAGCGGAAGGACGAGCGCTCCGAGCGTTGCTGAACTGAAGCCGTTTCGCCAGCGCCGCGCCTAACGCTGCGTTTGCGGCACCGAGGCCGGCGCAATGCCACCCACTGCCGTCCCCGGCGCCCGGCCGCCCGTCTTCCGATTGCCGACGTGAGCAGAATCGCGACCGCCGCCGCGACGGCACGACTGTGCGGAGGGGTTGAGAGCGACCAACTGCGTGTGGCGATGGGCATTACGCTCTTTCGAGGTTCAGACGATCGGCCCTCGCGTCCAGGCCCTGTCCGCGGCATGCGCCGTGCGCTCGAACCAGCGGATGCAACTGCTCTTCACGGGGGATCCTATGATATCGCATGCTACACCCCGCGTTCGTCGCGTGTCCACGGTGGTCGCGGCTCTCCTGCTCACCACCGCCTGTGGCGACGACGAGACCGGCCGCGCCTCCGACTCGGCCGCGGGCGCCGCGACCGTAGACACGACGGCGGCGACGACGGCGCTCACGCCTGCCGCTCCGGCCCCCCAGCCGACCGCCGAGGACGCCAAGGTCGTCCGCGACGCGCTCGAGTTCAAGTTGACGGAGGACAACCTCAACAAGTTCATGAAGGCCGGAAGTAGCCTCGCCTTCCTTCGCGCCCGCGACCCACAAATTCGTGGCTACCTCGAGTCGATCGGCGGCTCTCGCGAGAAGAACGACGACGCCGCCCTGGAGCGGCTCGAGGGGCACGCGCAGATCAGCAAGGCGATCACCGACGCGGGGATATCGGTGCGCGACTACTACACAATGTCGCTCGCCATCGCGAGCGCGCAGCGGTTCATCGACAACCCGAGCGCCGCGCCCCCGACGCCGACGTTGAGCGACAATGCGAAATTCTTGCGCGATCATCGGGAGCATCTGGCGCATTTGAGAGTATGGGGGCAATGAGACATAGTTTCGAGGTTGGAGGTTCGAGGTTCGAGTAGTCGTTCGCTCTCGAAACTCGAACCTCAACCTCGAAACTCGCATCTCTCGCGCATGACTCCCCCCCGGTCCACCCCTACCATCGCCCTCGTCGCCGTTCACGGCGTTGGCGATCCTCGGCCGGGCTCCGCGGCGCGAGCGGTGGCGGATCTCCTGCTGCGCGTGCGCGGGTGCCGGGGGAGTCGGTACTCGTCGTTCGTCGAGCGCGCGATCCGCATTCCGACCAAGCCGGCGCGGGTGAATCCGCGGTCAGCTCCCAACGTCCCACCCGACCTGCGGCCGTCGATCTTCGCCGAGCAGCACACGTTCCTCCGCACCCAGCTCCAGTACGCTGGCGCGGCGGCGCGGGATCGAGAGGAAGACTCGCCGGACCACCAGCTCATGCGCGCGCAGCTCGCCGAGTACCGCAGCACGGGCGAGCCCTATGAGACGGTGCGTCTGGACGGCGAGCGGCTGATCGAATCCAGCGCGGGCGGCCCGGCGGAGGTGCAGGCCCGATTGCACGTATACGAGATGCGCTGGGCGGACCTGTCGCGGCCAAAGTCAGGTGCGTTGCGCATAGTCGCCGAACTGTACCAGCTCTTGTTCCATCTGGCTCATCTCGGGCGGACCGCCCTCGACCACGCGCGACTCGAGCACGCCGGGAGCTCACTCTGGCGGACGTACGGAGTCGCGCACACGTGGGCGATCCGGCTGCTCACCGTCTTCGTTCCTGCGCTGTGCGTCGCCATGATGACCACAGCCGTGGGCGCGGTGGTGCTCCATGGCGTGCAACGACTCATGACCAGCGAGCTGCTCGTCGACCGACTTGTGCTCGGCGCGTGGCTGCTCGGCGCTGGTGGGGTGGTCTACACGGTCTTCCGCGCCTACGACCGGTTGCGTCCCGGCGCGCTGCCCACGGGCCTCGGCGCGTATGTGCTCGGCGCTACTCCCGTGGCGCTCGTCACGGTAGCAGCGCGCGACGAGGACGAGCTGCTCGACGGAACGATCCACGTCTTCGAGGCCGAGGCTGTGGTCGCGGCCGGCCTTTGGTCGGGCATCTACCTGCTCGGTGCGGTCGCGGGTGGGCTCGGGCTAATGGCCTGTTTACGCCTCGATGGCGCGGCACGTGATCGCGCGTGGCGCGCCGCCCGGACCGCCGCGGCGACCCTCGCCGCCAGTACGACGTCGGTCCTCGTCCTGACGTTTGTGCTCTGGTCCTCGATCAACCATGCCGTCCGCGGGTTCCTGCCCGACCGGCCCTTCGCGGCGATGGTTCCGGCATTTCACCGCGACGGGCAGACGTACGCCGCATTCTTCGAGCGTGTGCTCGACGTCAGCGCGGGCGCGGCGCTGCCGCTGTTGCTGTTGCTCGCGAGCACGCTCACGGTCACGGCCGCCCTGGCGCTCGCTCCGGCGTTGAGCAAGGAGGCGCGCCTTTCGCGCACGGGCGACGCATTCGACGAGCGGGCAGTCGAACCGCCCTCGCCTTCGCGCGATGGGCCCGTCGACACGGACGTTCTCTGGGCGGCGTGGGAGCGTCTTCGCCGCGACGGGGACGCGTCACAACGTCTCGGCGAGCGCTTGACGCGGGGATTCCGGGTGCTCGCAGGGGCGATAGTACTGTTGTACGCCGCCGTGTTTGTCATCGCGCCCGCGGCGTCGGTGATAGACTGGCTCACGGACACACCGGCTCTTGCCCAACTGCAGTCGTCGGCGGGTGTGGTCATCCTCGCGGGCGGCGGCTTGCTGGCGGTGGTGGCGGTCGGGGTTGTCGCGCTACGCGGCCGTCTCGACAGATTGACGCGCGGCTTCCGGCCGGCGCTCGACATCGCCCTCGACGTCGACAACTACCTCCGGACGCACCCGCGGGATTCCACGCCACGCGCCCGGATCGCCGAGCGCTACGTGTCGCTGCTCCGCTACCTGTGCCATTGGCATGATCACGGCGGACGCCCATACGACGCGATCGTCGTCGTCGCCCATTCGCAGGGGGCGGCGATCACAACGGACCTCCTGAGCTTCATTCAGCGGGAGGAGGATCCGGAGCTAGAGCCGATCCGTCGGCCGCTCGCCAACGGCGCGCCGGGCGCGGCCGGCCGCCGGCTCTACCTGTTCACGATGGGTAGCCCCGTCCGGCAACTCTACAGCGAGTGGTTCCCGCATCTGTTCGGGTGGGTGCGCGGCGAGACGGGTGACGGCGTCTCACGGCCACTTCCCCCCGTGCCGCGCGAGCCGTGGATGCTGCTCCCGCGACTCGAGGATGGGCACCGCGTGTTCGCCCCGGCGATTCCCGACACCGCCCCGCCCGATCCGTACGCGATGGGGATCACGCGCTGGGTGAACGCGTACCGGAGTGGGGACTACATCGGCCGCGCACTCTGGCGACCGGCGCTGGACGCGTGCGATTGGATGTACCGCTGCGCACCGGCGGACGCGGCGACTCGTTTTGTCGGGGACGCGCCGCCGATCATTTACGTCTCCGAGGATGCGCACCGCTCACGTCGCGAGCTGTGCATCGGCCCGGGAGCGCACACCCATTACTGGGATGCGTCCGCAAAAGCGATCGCGGTTGAGCTCGACCTGTTGCTCTGCGATGCGACAAAGCTCGCGGCACGTGTCGCCAAAGACACGGGAGCGCCGGCGGAAGGAATGGAGTCGTAAGAAGCAGGGGGAGGTGGGAGGTGGGAGGAGAGAGTCCGCAACCCTCCTACCTCCGACCTCCCTCCTCCCACCTGCCTCTCAGAACCGCGACGCGCCGAGCTTCACGTCGGCCATGCGCCACGCGTTGGCGAGCCGCCGCGCGGCTTCCTCTGCCTCCGCGGCCTTCCCCTGTGCGACGAGGCTCTGCCTGAGGCCGAACAGCGACCATCCGTTCTCAGGGAAGCGCTTCAGGTCCTCACGGTAGGCCGCCTCCGCCTCCGCGGGCCGTCCTGCGCCGAGCAGCGCCGCGCCGACGGAGTGGCGGATCGGGTAGTGCCAGTACGGCGGCTCCATATAGGAGAGCCGGTCCTCGACCGCCATCGCTGCGCGGAAGTGGTTCACCGCGCCCGCCATGAGCCCGCGGCGCGCATGGATCTCGCCGACCAGTGCGCGGTCGGCGATCTCGAGCACGTCCTTGTGCGGGCTCGACGTCACGCCGCTGGCGATCGCGCGCAGTGAGTCGAGCGCCGCGCCCGCGTCGGACATCCGGCCCTTCGCCGCGAGCGCCACGCCGCGCGCGTAGTACACCATCGCTGTGGGGAAGCGGAGCGACACCGGCGGCGCCGGCTCCGCGAGGACATCGTCCCAGCGGCCGAAGCTCGCGAGCGTCAGGTGCGCGAACGGGACGAGCAACTGCAGCTCGGGTACGACTGCCGCGACGTCGAGGGGCACGTTGCGCACGACCTTGCGCGCCGCCTCGACCGCTTCCGCCCCGCGACCGGCCATCGTCGCGGCGAAGGCCATGAAGTGGTAGTTGTGCGGGTAGTACGCGAGCGGGTAGATCCCCTGCGGGCGCTGATCGGCGATGTAGCTCTCGTCCGCATGCACCGCGTGCACGTTCGCCTCGACTGCGTCATTGTACCGGCCGACGCGGATGTAGATATGGCCGGGCATGTGCACGATATGCCCGGCTCCCGGCATCAGCGAGGGGAGGCGTTCGGCGCAGTCGACCGCCCGCTCGGGGTACATGGCCTCGACCGCATGGATATAGTAGTGGCAGGCGCCGGGGTGATTCGGGTTGCGCTTCAGCACAGATTCGAGCGCCGCGAGCGCTTCGGCAGTTCCGGCGCGCGCTGAGCCGTCGGCGTTCCAGTAGGACCAGGGCGAGAGATCCATCACCGCCTCGGCGAAGATCGTCGCCGCGTCGGCGTCGTCCGGATACGCGCGCGCGACGTCGCGCATCGCGCTCGCGAACGCCGAGTCGAGCGACGCGCGGTTGGCCATCGGTGCGGGCGCGTAGCGCTTCGCGAGCGCCCGCGCATAGGCGCGCTCGCGCGGGGTCGCACGGTCGGCGAGGGCCACGGCCTGCTGCGCGTTCTCGTACGCTTCGCGGACGACGGCCGTGTCCATCGCCGCGTTGATGTTCGGCCCGAGGACGAACGCCGCGCCCCAGTAGCACATCGCGCATTGCGGGTCGAGGCGGGTCGCCTCGCGGAACGAGCGCGCCGCCTCGGTGTGGTTGAATGCGTACGCGAGCGACAGCCCCTGGTCGAAGAAGCGTTGCGCCAGCGGGTTCGACGTCGTGACCGTCTGGTGGTGGCTTCCCAGTCCGCCGAGAAGCTTCACGTTGGCGGCGGCGCTACCTCCGCTCTGCTGCTGCACGCGAACCTCTTGCGAGCCGGCGCTGGCCGGCGCGAGGACGGCGAGGGCGAGTAGCGCGGCGAGCAGCGACACGAGGAGCCGCACGGCGGTGCTTTGGAGATGCTCAGCGTCGGGGAGGCGCATAGGAGCTCCAGGGTGGAGGGCAGAGGGTGAAGGGTGGAGTGCGAAACGGAGAGTCCAAGGAACCGAGCCGTACCCTTGCGGCCCTCGGAAACGCCCGCTCCACCCTCCACCCTTCGCCTTCTACCCTCTGATATACACCGATTCCCGCGGCGCGACAGACCTCACGGGTCTCCGCCCAAGACTTCCAGCCACCGCTGCAGCTCCCCGAAGATGAGGAACTCGTCGTAGACCCGACGCTGCGCGTTGTTCCCCCAGGCATCGAGCCGATCCTCGTCGGCGAGCATCCGGTGCATCGCCTCCGCGATCTCCTCCGGATCCTCGGGATCGGCGACGAGCACGCCGTCGACGCCGTCGCGCACCTGCAGTCGGACGCCGTACGCGCTCGCGCTCCCGAGCACCGGCGTCCGTTTCCACATCGCCTCGGTGACGGTGAGACCGAAGCCCTCGCGCAGCGAGTTCTGGGCGACGACGTCCGAGCAGGACTGGAGCGCGTTGACCATGAGCGCGTTGGCCTTGCGCGAGCCCATCGGCAGTGCGAGCAGCGCGACGTCCTCGCGAACGTCGGGCTCGAGCGCGACGTAGCCATTGCGGAGCGACTTGAGCACGCCGAGCCCCTCCGGATCGTCCTGGATCGATGAAGGCTCTGGGCCGGCGAGCACCAGGCGCGCCAGCTCTAGCCGTCGCCGGTGCCGGACGTCGTGCGCCGGCCGACTGACGAGGCCGAGCTTCAGGGCGCGGAAGGCTTGCATCAGCGGCTCGAAGCCCTTGAGGCGGTCCCAGCGCGAGACCTGCGTGATGATCGGGCGCGCGAGAAGCCCCATGTCCTCCGGCTCCGTCGCCGGCGCCCACGATCCGTCGTGCTGCAGCCGCTGCGCACCCTCGGGCCATGGCGGCGCGACGAGCGGCCAGTGCGGCACCGTGAGGCCTGCGTCGCTCAGAACGCCGACGAGCTTGTGCAGCGACAGCCCACGGTTCTTGTGGCTTAGCGGGTCCAGCGACGGGTGGATGACTGACGCCCGGTCGGCGAGGAACCGCGGGGTGTATTCACGCACCGAGAACACGACGTGGTCGTACACGCTCGCGTACGGGCGCAGGAAGTCCCACGCGGCGCGCGTCGGCGGCAGCTCCTGCTCCAGTCCGATGTGACAGCGCCACACGGCACGCACTCCCGGATGCCTGCGCTTGAGGCGCGCCCCCGTGCCGAGCGGCTGCGGGTCGTGGATGAGCAGGACGTCGTCCGGTCGCACGAGCTGCAGCAGCGCCTCGGCGTTCGCCCGGCTCACATCCTCGTACAGCGCGCGGTCGGCGGCGGTGAACTCCTGCTGCGTCGCGCCGTGCATCATGTTGTGGATCCGCTTCGTCAGCGCGAAGAACTCCTGGCGGTCGGTCTCGATCACCAGCCAGCGCGTGTCGACACCGAGGTCGCGCAGCAGTGCGATCTGCGGCGGCAACAGCTCGGCGACGCCGCCGCCCTGCGCGGTGGAGTTGACGTGCCAGACGGTCCGACCTTCGAGCCGCGGGACGAGCGTCTTCGCCGCCTCCCGGAGGGCGTCGACGGCCGCTGAGAGCTGGGCGACGGCCGCGTAGTCGCGGAGAGTGAGGTGGATGTCGGGTTCGACGAGCTTGGCCAAGCGGAAAGGCGGGCTGGTGGGCTTGAGAGCTTGTGGGCTTGTGAGCTTGATGGCTTGCGAGGAACCGCCGGAGCTCCGCGTAGCCGACCGACGGTGTGCGCGGCACGTCCGCGCCCTCACAAGCTATCAAGCTCCCAAGCTCACAAGCCGCCTCTCCGCCAAGCCCACAAGCCGGTCCCGCCCAGCTATTCCGCCCTCAACGCTTGAATAGGATCCACGCTCGCCGCCCGCCGCGCCGGGAGGTAACTGGCGAGGGCAGCGATCATGAGCAGCAAAACCGACGTTGCCGCGAACGTGGCCGGGTCGCTCGGGCTTACCTCGAACAGCAGACCGCGCAGGAAGCGGGTCAGCAGGAAGGCGCTCAGCAGGCCAGCAATGATGCCGGCCAGCGTCACGCTCGCTCCTTGCCGAACTACCATGCGATTGACATCCGTGGGACGCGCGCCGAGCGCGATCCGCACGCCGAACTCGCGAGTCCGACGGCTGACGCTGTAGGATACGACGCCGTATAACCCGACGACGCCGAGAAACAAAGCCGTGGCGGCAGCCGTCAGCAGGAGCAGCATGGTCAGCCGCGTGTGCGACATCGAGGCAGCGAGCACCTGCTCCGCCGTGCGGATGTGCGCGATCGGCACCTTGGGATCGAGCTCGCGGACGATCCGTCGTACCGCCGGGATGAGTGACGTCGGTGGCAGGCTTGTGCGCACGACGACGGTCATCTCGCTCGGATAGTACGGCAGGGGTGCGTCCGCCTGCGGAGTCGCACGAAGGTCGTCGAGCACGGGGAGGTACAAGGTCTTCAGCGGGCCGGCCGGAATCGCCTCGCCGGGTACGTCACCCGCCACGCCGACGACGGTGTACCACGGGTACCGCTTGAGCCGCGCGAATCGTACACGCCTGCCGATGGGGTCCACGCCGCCGAATAGCGTCCGGGCGAGTGCCGCACTCACGATGACGGCCGGCGTCTCGCTCCTGAGGTCCCCCGGCTGGAAAGTGCGGCCGCGCGTCAGCGGGATGCCCATCGCGCCGAAGTAGCCCGGTGTCACCGTAGTCGCGGCCGCGAGGTGCTCCTCGCGGGAGCCCGCGGGCTGAATCTCCGCCGCGAGCGGCTCGATCAGGTATGATGGCAGCGGCGCGAGAGGCAACGCTCCCCCGGCTGCCTCCGCCGCCATCACGCCCGGCACAGCGCGGATGCGACTGAGCAGATCGATGAAGAAGCCCGCAGACCGCTGGTAGGTCGTGTACGGCCGGGCGGGCAGGGGCAACTCGAGGGTCAACACGTCGGTCGGCTCGAAGCCGATGTCGAATCGCTTGAGTTTCCAGAAGCTCTGCGCCATCGCCGCGGACCCGATCAGCAGCGTGAGCGCGAGAGCAACCTGCAGCCCGACGAGGAATCGCTGCGCGACTTGGCTCTCGCGACCTGCCGTCATGTGACCGAGCGTTCCTTTCAGCGCCGTCGTCAGTTCCGGCCTCCCGGCTCGAGCAAGGGAGACGAGGCCGAGCAGCAGGCTGCTGAGCAGCGCCAGCCCAACGGTCACCACGAGCACGGTCCCGCCGAGCCGTACCTCGTGCAGGCGCGGGATCTGGCCCGGCTCGAACCCCAAGCGCCAGCCGATCACCGCCAGAGCCAGGACGAGCCCGAGCGCGGCACCGATCGAAGCGACGAGTAAGCTCTCCGCCAGGAAGCGACGCGCGAGGTCGCTGCCGGCCGCACCGAGCGCGCGCTCGACGGCCACCTCCTTCCGCAGTCGCTCCGCTCGCACGAGGAATAGGTTGGCGACGTTTGCGCAGACGATGAGGAGGACGAACACCGCCGCACAGAGGAGCAGCAGCAGAGCAGGCCGCACGTCCGCCACGACCGCATCCTTCAGTCGCACGACGATCGGCTGGAGCTGCGCCCGTTCGAGTACCTGCGGCGCCGCGTCCGGGTACGCGTCCGGAAGGGATCGGATCATCCGCCGGAGGTCACGCTCGGCATCGTCCGGCGTGACGCCCGACCGCAGTCGCGCGATGCCGGTGTAGTGCATGTCGTGGACCCCGATGCCGGCCCGCGTCGCCTCGACCGGCCACGCATACCACACCTTCGTATCGGGGCGCGGGAACTCGAAGCCCGGCGGCATGATCCCCACCACTTGCCGACGCACGCGGTTCAACTCGATCCGCCGGCCCACTATGCCCGGGTCGGCCCCGTACCGCCGGACCCACAGATCATGGCTGATGATGACCGTCAACGCCGAATCGTATTCGACGTCCGCCGCGGCAAAGAGCCGCCCGCGCAGCGGTGTCGCGCGCAGGACCGCGAGGACGCTCGGCGTCACGAGCGCGGCCATGATTCGTTCGGGATCGTTCCGGTCGTCGGTGATGCTCAATTCTCTGTCGAGATAGACGCCGAGCTCCTCGAACGCACGGTTGTGCTTCCGATAGTGCAGGTACGTGCCCTCGGACTGTCCGCCCTCCCCGATGCCGAGGCCGGGCGCCGTGTGTCGAACGACGACGAGACGTCCCGGGTCCCAGTAGGGGAGCGACTGCAGCAGCACCCCGTGGACGAGCGCGAAAATCGCCGTCGTCACACCGAGCCCCACCGCAAGCGTCAAGATCGCGGGAACGGAGAACCCGGGCTGCTTCGCGACCCGCCGCAGCGCGTAACGCATGTCCTGCGCGAGGCGCTCCATCGGCCGCGTGCCGCGCGCGTCCCGGCACTCCTCCTTGAACTTCTCCACCCCACCGAAGGCGACGAGAGCCGCGCGGCGCGCATCGGCGGGGCTCAATCCGCTGCGGATGTTCTTCTCGATCTCCATCTCGAGATGGAACCGGAGCTCGACCTCCAGCCCGCGCTCGGCGCGCTTCCGACGCGTGAGCGCGGCCAGGCGGCGCGCCATCCGTCCGAGCAGAGCCATGCGGCCGCCGGCGTCCTACTCCGCCCGCAGCGCGGCGATCGGATCGACACGCGCCGCGCGGCGCGCGGGCAGGTAGCTCGCGGCGGTGGCGATCGCGAACAGTAGCAGAGACATGGTCGCGAAAGAGGCCGGATCGCGCGGACTCACCTCGAAGAGCAGACCGCGGAGGAAGCCAATGAGCGAGGCTGCGGCCACGAGCCCCGCCGCGATGCCGGCGAGGGTGACCAGGACGCCTTGCCGCACAACGAGCCGGTGCACGTCCGACGGGGTCGCCCCGAGGGCGATCCGCAGCCCGAGCTCCGGAATTCGCCGACTCACGGTATAAGCGACGACGGAGTAGATCCCGATGACGCCGAGTGTGAGCGCGCACCCGGCAGCGGTCAGAAGGAGAAGCATCGTCAACCGGGCGCGCGCCATCGACGCCGTAACGACCTCCTGCATCGTCCGAACGCGGGCAACCGGGACCTTCGGGTCCAATTCCTTGATGATTCCTCGCACCGATGCGACGAGCGAGGACGGCGGGAGGCTCGCCCGCACGACGACCGTCATCTCGCGCGGCCACACCGGCAGCGCGTGGGTGTCGGTCGAGTCGGCGCGCGCGTCGTTGAGCGCGGGGAAGTACACCGTTCGCGCGGGCCCGCTGACGATCGATGTACCGGGGACGTCCGCGGCGACTCCGACGACCGTGAACGCGGTCAACTCCCGTCGGTCAGGGAGCTTGACGCGCCGTCCGACTGGATCATGCTCGGCGAAGAGCGCGCGAGCCAGCTCGGCACTGAGCAGTACCGGGCGGGCGTCGCTCGCGAGATCTCCTGGCCGGAAGGCGCGCCCGCGCGCGATTGGAATCTCCATCGCCGCGAAGTAGCCCGGCGTCGCCATGTTGACACCTGCAGGCAGCGGCGCCGTCGGAGTGCCGCGTGCCCACACTTCCGCGACGACCGGCTCGCCCAGGAACGATGGCGCGGCGGTCAGCGGCGCGACACCCACCGCTTCGGCCGCGGCGACGCCCGGCACTGCTCGCACCCGGGCCAAAAGTTGCTCGAAGAAGGCAGCGTTCTCGTGGTAATCCGGGTACGCCCTCACGGGTAGGGCGACATCGAGCGCCAGCAGTTGCTTGGGGTTGAACCCGAGTTCGGCGCGCCTGAGTCGCCAGAAGCTTTGCACCATCGTCGCCGACCCGATGAGCAGGGTGAGCGCGAGGGCTACCTGCACGGCCACGAGGAGGCGCTGCGCGGTTTGCGTCCGGCGGCTTGCCGTCACCCGATCCGCGGCGCCCTTGAGCGCCGTCGGCACGTGCGGCCGCCCCGCGCTCGCGAGCGAGACGGCGCCGAGGACGAGGCCCGTCACGAGAGAGAGACCGAACGTGAACGCGAGGACAATCCAGTCCACGCGTACCTCGTGCAGACGTGGGATCTGGCCCGGCTCGAAACCGAACCGGGACTCGACGCCCGCATACGCCACGGCGCCGGCCAGTACACCACCGAGTGCCGCCACCAGCGCGGCCTCGCTCAGGAAGCGGCGCGCGACGTCGCCGCTGCTCGCGCCCAGCGCCCGCTGCACGGCGACCTCCCACCGCAGCCGCGCGGAGCGGGCCAGGAACAAGTTGGCGACGTTCGCCAGCGCCACGAGTAGAACGAAGCTCGCCGTGAGCAGGAGGAGCACGAGTGCGGGCCGCACGTCGGCAACCATGGCGTCCTTGAGCGGCACGACGACCGCGCGGAGCTGCGCATCGCGCAGCAGCTCGGCGCGAACCTCAGGGTAGACGTCGGCGAGCGTGCCGACCAGCCGCTGCGCGTCGAGCTCCGCCTCGCGCGCCGAGACCCCTGGCCTGAGCCGGGCGACGCTCGTCATGAACAAGCTCTGGAGGGTCGGCGCCGCCTTGCTCCGGATCGGCATCGCATACCAGAGCTGAGTCGCCGGGTCTGGGAAGGCGAAGTCGGGACCCATGACACCCACGACGCGGCTGTGGCCCCGATTCAGCTCGACCGACCGGCCGACGATCCCGGGATCGGCCCCATACCGGCGCACCCAGAGCCCGTAACTGAGGAGCACGGCACCGCGGGCGGGGGAGCCGTCAGCGTCCGCCTGCGTGAACAGGCGCCCGTGGAGTGGCTTCGCTCCGAGCGCCCAGAAAATACTCGGCGTCGAGTTCGCCGCTTGTATCCGCTCCGGGTCGTCGCGGTCGCTCAGCGTCAGCTCACGGTCGAAGTAGACGCCGATCTCTTCGAAGACGCGACTATTCGCCCGGTAGTGGAGGTATGTGGTCCCCGACTGGCCGGCGACAGCCATCCCCGCCCCCGGAGCCGTGTGCCGCACGAGCACGAGGCGGTCGGAAGCGGGATACGGGAGCGGCCGGAGGAGGACGCCGTGAACGAGGGCGAAGATCGCCCCGGTGACGCCTACGCCGAGGCCGAGCGTCAGAATCGCGGGGACGGAGAAGCCCGGCTGCTTGCGCAGGCGACGGGCGGCGTATCGCAGATCCTGCGCAAGCTTCTCGACAGGGCGCGTGCCGCGCGCGTCCCGGCACTCCTCCTTGACCCGCTCGACGCCGCCAAAGACGACCAAGGCCGCGCGCCTGGCCTCGCCCGGCGTCAGCCCGGCGCGCACGTGCTTCTCCATTTCCATCTCGAGATGGAAGCGGAGTTCCGCCTCCAGCTCCCGCTCGGCCCGCGGGCGATGGAGGAGTGACCTTACTCGGCGACCGATCCGCCCGAGGAGCTCCATGGCCTCGCCTATGCCGTGTCGAGCACCAGCTCGACCGCGCCGACGAAGCGCCGCCAGCTCTCGACCTCGGCGCCGAGCGCGCGCCGGCCGGCGGCGGTCAGCCGGTAGTACTTCGCCTGCCGGTTGTTCTCGGTCGTCGCCCACTCACTGGCGACCCACCCCTTCTCCTCGAGGCGGTGCAGCGCCGGGTACAACGACCCCTGACCGACCTGGAGCGCGTCACGCGAGAGCTGCTGGATGCGCTGGCTGATCCCCCACCCGTGCATCGTAGTGAGGGACAGCGTCTTGAGGATGAGCAGCTCGAGTGTCCCCTGAAGAACGTCCGAGGGCGGCGGTGCGGGCACTGGCCACTCCTGTCGGGATTCGACAGAAGGATAGCCGTGCTCCTGTCGACACGCAAGGGGAAGCCCCGGCCCACCGTCGCCCCGGCTTGTGAGCTTGTCCGCTCGATCGCTTGTGAGGAACCGCCTGGCTCCGCGTGGCTCCCCGAGGGCGTCCGCGCCACGGGCGCGGCCTCGCAAGGTCAGAAGCTCACAAGCTCACACGCCCACACCTCACACGCCCTCAATTCCCCTTCCGATTCCTGAACGTCTCGTACAACACCTCGTGCTTGCTCGACAGCGGAACCGGCCGCCCGTCGATGAAGAGGTGCCGCGTCTTCGTGCGCGCTTCGAGCAGGTCGCCATCGGTGACGACGAGATTCGCCATCTTCCCGACCTCGATTGACCCGAGCCGGTCGCCGACGCCGAGGATCTGCGCCGGCGCGAGCGTCACCGCGCGCAGTGCCGCGTCCTTCGGAAGGCCGAAGGCGGCCGCCATGCCCGCAGTGTAGGGGAGGTTCCGAACCTCCGCACCCTGATCCCCGGCGGTGATGGCGAACCGCACACCCGCGCGGTGCAGCTTCGCCGGGGCGGAGAAGTTCACGTCGTACGGATCGTCCTCGCGCGACGGCAGGTCCATCACGCTCGTGAGGATCACCGGCACGTCGTTCTGCTTGAGCAGGTCGGTCACCTGCCACGCGTCGCGTCCGCCGAGGATGATCGGCTTGAGCTTCATCTCGCGGGCGAAGTTGACAGCCGCGCGGATCTCCGCCGCACGCTCGGCGGTGAAGAGCACGGGCATCTGCCCGCGCACCGCCGGCACTAGCGCCGCGAGCACAACGTCGTGCTGCGGCCGCGGCAGCGCTCGGTCGCGCTCGTACGCGTCGACGGCGCGGCCGTACGCCTCGGCGTCGCGGAGGATCGTCCGGATCGAGTCCATCTGCCGCTCGCGGAGCCGCTCGGGATCGGTCTCGCCACCTTCCCGCATCCTCGCCATCAGCGCCTGGAACCCGCCGCGCCCGAATGAGAAGCCCGAGCGTGGCAGGTTGATCACGAGCGCCGCCTTCGGCACGACGGTCATCTCCGGCACGGTCCACCCGGCGAGGTTGATCACCGCCGACTGTCCGGAGAGCAGGCCCCCGCTGGGACTCGAGAGCACGTGCGTCACGCCGACGACGCGCGTCACCCCGATGTGCGCACTGTGCGGGTTGATCCCCCACATCGCCTGCGCGTTCGGGTTGAAGCTCCCGACCTCGGCGACGTCGACTGTCGCGTTCGCGCCCTGCGGGATCTCGGAGAGCCCCATGCTCGTCGCGGCGTCCATCATGCCGGGATAGACGGTGAGGCCTGACGCGTCGATCGTCTGCGCGCCCGAGGGCACGGCAACGTCGGCACCGACGGCTTGAATGCGGCCGTCGGCTCCGATCACGACGGTGCCGCGAGCTATTTCGGGACCACTCACCGTGACGATCCGCGCGTTTCTTATCGCGTAGACTCCTCGCGGCCCGGGGGCGGGATTGAAGGATCCGAGCTGTGCTTGTAGTGGCGAGTTTAGAGTTTCGAGTTTCGAGAGAACAACCAGGGTCAGCGCCGTGCGCACCCATCTCGAAACTCGAAACTGGAAGCTCGAACCTCCGCGCATCGTCATCGCTCTCTCCCTCCCTCCGGCACCACCGGTTCCGCCGGCCGCTGTCTCTCTCTGCCCGGCTGCGTCCTCTCCAACTCCGCCCTCTCCCTCGCCCTCGCCTCGCGCATCGCCAGGTCCCGCTGCCTGTCGAAGAAGGCTTCGCCGTCGATGAGCGTCGTCTCGACGTTCGAGAAGACGCTGAATGGGTGGCCGTTCCAGACGGCGAGGTCCGCGTCCTTGCCGACCTCGATCGAGCCGACACGGTCCTGAACGCCGAGCTGCCACGCGGCGTTCCAGGTGATCGTCTTGAGCGCCTCCTCCTCGGTGAGGTCGCCGTACCTCATCATCTTCGCGGCTTCGATGTTCATCCGCCGCACGCGCTCGTCGGAGTCGGAGTTGACGGTCGAGATCACTCCGGCGCGCGTCATGATCGCGACGTTGTGTGGGATCGCGTCGTACGCCTCGATCTTGTAGCTCCACGAGTCGGCGAAGGTTGACGCGCCGGCGCCGTGCTTCGCGATCTCCGGTGCCACCTTGTAGCCCTCGAGCACGTGCTGGAGCGACCGCACCTTGAACCCGAACTCGTCGGCGACCTTGAGCAGCATGTGGCTCTCGTCCGCGCGGTAGCTGTGCGCGTGCACCAGCCGCTTGCCCTCGAGGACCTCCACGAGCGGCTCGAGCTCGAGGTCGCGCCGCGGGGGAATTGCGGTCCGGTCACCGCGGGCGACACGCGCCCGGTGCTCGTCCCACGCCGCCTTGTAGTCACGCGCGCGCGTGAACGCGTCGCGGATGACCTCTTCCTGGCCCATGCGCGTCGCCGGGTAGCGACGCTGCTGCCCTTGCTGAACCGTCGAGTTCTTCCGCGTGACGTTTTCGCCGAGCGCGAACTTGATCCCCGGCGGCGCGCCGGGGAAGATCATCTGCGAGACCGGCCGCCCGTACTTCAGCTTCACCGTCGCGCTCTGGCCGCCGATCGTGTTCGCCGACCCGTGGAGGATGTTGATCGTCGTGACGCCGCCGGCAAGCGCGCGGTAGATGTTCGGCGCGGTCGGGTTGAGCACGTCGGTGATGCGCACCATCGACGTCACCGACAGGGTCCCCTCGTTGATCGCGTCGGCCATCATGTGGGAGTGCGCGTCGATGATGCCGGGCATGACGTACTTGCCCGACCCGTCGATCACCTGCGCCCCCGCGGGCGGCGTGATGTTCTGCGCGAGACGGCTGATCTTGCCGTTCTCGACCAGGACGTCGGTGTTCTGGAGCGTCCCCTTCGTGACCGTGAGGACCGTCGCGTTGCGGATGAGAACCGGAGTGCGAGCCATGGTTTGGGTCCGAGCTGCCGGCTGCGGGCTGCGCGCGACGTCCCCACCCGAAGCGCTCGTCTGCTGCGCACCCGCGGCGCCCGCGAGCGCGGTCAGCCCGACCCAGGCGCCCACGGCGGGCACCCGCGCCGCCGCCCGCAGTGCTCTCGTCATCGGATTCCTCGTTGGATTCTTCATCGTGTGTGATTCCCCTTAACGCCGCGGTGGCCGCTGCGGTGGCGCCTCGCCGCCCCCGGGCCGGCGCCCGCCCCCCGCTTTCGTCCCCTCGAACGTCCCCGTCGGGCGGCCGACCATTGCCACGGTCCCGCGCATCGACGTCCCGGTAATCGTCCCGCCGAACGTCGCCTCCGTCGTCTCGCCGCCGATGTTGATGCTGGCCGTGAAGCGGAAGTCGCCGTTCTCGCCGATCGAGGCGTTGGCAACCGCGCCGGAGCCGAGGTCGCCCTGAATGCTGCCGCGGAGCCGCTCGCCTTCCTGTTGAAGGCTGAGTGTGAGCGTTTTCTCGCCCTGGTCAGTGGTGGCGGTGATCGTCCACGTGCCGGATGCGATCCCCGAGCCACCCTCGCCTCGGGCCGCCGGCGCGCGCACCTCGATTGGCCGGCCGTCGATGAAGACTTGAGTCACCCGCGCGTTGCGGTCGAAGACGCTCGGGCCGCGCACGAGCGTGAGGTTCGCGATCTTGCCCACCTCGATCGAACCGATGCGGTCCTCGGCGCCGAGGATGCGCGCGGCGTCGATGGTGAGCGCGCGGACCGCCTGATCCTGCGGCAGCCCGTTGTCGACCGCCGAGCGGAGGTTGCTCAGGAAGTCGGTGCCGAGGTTCGACATCCCGCCGTCGGTGAACGCGAATCGGATCCCGGCCTGCGCGAGACGGCCGGGATTCTTCGGCGCCTCGGCGCGCTCGCGGAGGACGCGCACCGGCTCGGGATCGGCGTCTTCGGATTGGCGCTCCGGGCGGCGGGGGAAGTTGAGCGTCGCGATTACGGGAATGCCGTCGGCGCGCAGGCGGTCGACTACCTTGTATGCCTCGTTCCCGCCGGCGAGGATCGCTCGGAGGTTGAACTCCTTGGCGAGGTCGAGCGCGCGCTCGATCTCGCGCTGCGTGCCGGCCCACATCACGACCGGCATCTCGCGGGCGAGCACCGGCTGGAGTGCGGCGAGCGATGGGTCGTGCTGGGGACGCGTCATCCCGCGCGGGTTCCGCGCGTACGCCGCCTGAAGCTGCCCGTAGTGCTGCGCGTCGAGCAGCATCTGCCGGAGCGACGCGAAGACGCCAAGCAGCGACCCCGGGTAGGTGCCTTGCCGTAGCGGCGTGAAGCCGACGTGGAGCGCCACCGGCGAGCGGACGAGGAGCTCCGCGGGCGTATCGCCGGCGAGGCTGATGAGCGCCGATTGCCCCATGAAGATCCCCTCGCGCGGCGCGGTGAGCGAGGTCGTAATGCCCGCGGTATGCGCGGACTCGAACGCCGAGGCTTCGACGCGAATCTGGTCGATTGCGCGGATCTCGGGCTGGAGGCCCGGCGGGTAGAGTGAGTTCGGTGCGCCGGAAGGTTGCTGCTGCTGACCGCCGCCCTGCTGCTGCGCAGCGAAAGCGAGCATCTCCGCCGGGACGCCGGGGAAGCGGCTCGCGAGATTCTGTTGGCCGCGCGGCGCCGGGATGCCGAGGCTCGCATGGGCGTCGATGAAGCCCGGGTAGACCGTGAGTCCGTTGCCGTCAATGACGCGGGCGTCGGCGGGCGTCGATACGGATGGGCCGACGGCTTGGATCACGCCGTTGCGGATGACGATCGTGCCGCGCTCGATCGTGCCAGCGCCCTGGGGCGCCGCGGTGACGATGCGGGCGTTGGTGATCGCATAGGCGCTCGGCGTGGCGCGCTCGGCGCCAGGGCGGCCGAGTTGAGCGGGGAGAGGGGCGGTCGGGGCGGCGAGACCGAGCCCGATCAGGACGATGAGGGAGGCCTGGATCGGGGGTCTGGTGCCGTGGAAAACGGTAGCGACGGGCATTCCCTTGGCTCCGGTTTGGCGCTCGCTAACGGCGCACGTAGTTACGCGCGCCGTCGCGAAAACGCTGCGTCGACGGAGTCTACTCCGCCGGCGCCTTCCTGGACACCCTGGCTACACTACCGCGACTGTCCGACACTGTGCCGCAACCGCACCTGCAGATTGGCCCATGTGCGTGGGAGCGTCTAGGCTTCTACGGCTACGAGCCTGGCGGGCGCCGTCCCGAGAGGGGGGATCGTTCGGACGAGTCTTGCTCCGGCAGGTCCATGGGAACGGAGCGATGCGGGTCTACAGCCATCAGGAAGATGTCGTGCAAACCGCGAAAGGGGCGCGCAGCGCTTTCGCCCGCCCGATCGAGAACTCGTACGTAATTCCGGGCACTCTCCTGGCCGCGGGCGAGTACCCCGGAAGCGCGCCGCACTGGCCGGCCGCCGAAGCGCAGGCGAAGCTCTCCCGTTTCTCGACGCTGGGATCACGGCCTTCGTCGACCTCACCGACCCGACGGACGAACTCGCGCCATACGAGCCCACGCTGCGCACCCCTCGCCGGACAACGCGGCATCGAGATCATCCGGGAGGCGATGCCGATCTACGACATGGACATCTGCGCCGAGGAGCATATGCGCCGAGTGCTGGACACCATCGACGCGCACCTCGCCGCTGGGCGGAGCGTCTACGTCCACTGCTGGGGTGGGATGGGCCGCACCGGGCTTGTGGTCGGCTGCTGGCTCGTTCGACATGGGCGCACCGGTGATGCCGCGCTGACGCAGGTCGACGCCTTGTTCCGGACCATGCCAAAGGCGGCGCTGGCGGAGAACGCGCAGTGGGGCTCACCGCAGACCGCAGCCCAGCGCGCGCTGGTCAGTGCCTGGGCAACGCGCGATCGTGCAGTGGCCGACACCCAGACACGCGTGCACGCGGGAGAGACTGCTCGTGCCGCGCACGGCCCGTCGCCACGCGACCGGTACCTTGGCGCGATGCTCGGCCTTGCCGTCGGCGACGCCTTAGGGACGACGCTCGAGTTCAGGTCGCCGGGAAGCTTCCGGCCGATTGCCGACATCGTCGGGGGTGGACCATTCGGACTCGCGCCGGGCCAGTGGACCGACGACACCTCGATGGCCCTGTGCCTCGCCGAAAGCCTTCTCGTGCGTGGCGGCGCTGACGCAGCCGACCAGATGCGCCGCTTCGTACGATGGATCGACGAGGGGCACTGGTCGAGCACGGGCGTCTGCTTCGACGTGGGCACCGTCGTCAGGTACGCGATCGACGCCTTCCGTCGCACTGGCAACGGGTTCTCCGGCCCGACGGATGAGAACACGGCGGGGAACGGTTCCCTCATGCGCCTCGCGCCGGTGCCGCTCTTCTTCGCGGCCGACGCCGAGGTGGCCATTCGGATGGCTGCCGACAGCTCGCGCACGACCCACGGAGCCTCGGCGGCTGTCGACGCCTGCCGCTATTTCGCCGGCCTCCTACTCGGCGCTCTTCAGGGGGTGCCCAAGTCGGCTCTGCTCGAGCCGCGCTTTACCCCGGTGCCAGGGCTTTGGGAGCGCGAGCCACTCCACCCTGCTGTCGCCGCGGTTGCCGACGGCTCATTCAGAAGGAAGGCTCCGCCCGAGATCCGCGGTGGACAAGGCTACGTCGTCGACACACTCGAAGCGGCGCTCTGGGCGTTCAGCACAACCGACGATTTCGCGAGCGGCGCGCTCGGCGCTGTGAACCTTGGTGGTGATGCCGACACCACGGGCGCGGTGTACGGGCAACTCGCAGGTGCCTATTACGGCGTCGCGGGGATACCAGAGCGCTGGCGGTCTGTAGTCGCTCGTGGTGAGGCGATCAGCAGGATGGCTCACCAGCTCTACGGCGCGGCCACGATAGCAGCGTCACGCGGAGGCCCGAGCGACTGAGGCCTTCGGCGCTCCCATCTTCAGGTTGCCTCTAATGAGCGTGAAGCGCTGACGCGCGCGAGCCTCGCGGCTTGCTCAACGTGACGGAGATGACATAGCGCACGGGATCTCGGCCATCCTGCCCGTTCGCCTCTCCTACCACGCGGTGCACGACGCCGATTGCAGCCAGCTGGTGAAGGTCAGTGACGAGGATCGACTCGAACGCCACCGGCGTCCCGCTCGCGTCGCGGAGCTCCAGGTCAGCGATCTCCTCCGCCGCCGCAAGAACTCGCTGACCTTCCGGTGACTGTGAGAACGCCTCGATCGCGGCGTCCGTGTCGCGCTCGATCTCTTCGTCGGAGAGCGGCAGCCGCTTCATGGCGTCGTCGAGCCCGAAGAGCGCGGGGGCCATTGCCGTCAGCGCCGGGAGAACCGTCATACCGGACGGCGCCGGGTGAAAGACGCCCGCCCGGCGGCCGCCGGGCAGTCGCCCGAGGCCGAAGTCAGTCTCGCCGATCAGCCGGCCGCGCTGCCACAGGGTGAAACGCATGTCGCTCCTCCAGCGACTGGGTGAGCCCAAGATCGCAGTGTCGAATTTGGGAGATGAACCGCTTCGTCCCGCGGCGCATCGAACTCACGCACCCTTGGTCGGAGGTCACCCGCTATATTGACACTGTTACGTACCACTGTTACAATGCGCCATGCGCGCTAGTACGGACTCTTTCGACCTCAACGAGTTATCCGCTGCCGCGGGCGTAACTCCGCGCACCATACGCTATTACGTCAACCAGGGCCTCCTCCCGTCGCCAGGCACGCGCGGGCCCGGCACTCGTTACGACCGCGCGCATCTCGACCGCCTCCAGCTGATCCGTCGGCTCCAGCGACAGCACCTCCCGCTCGCCGAGATCCGCCGGCGCCTGGAGACGCTCGACGACGACGGGATCCGCGCCGCGCTGACCGCCCACGTCGACCAATCGGAGCCGCCGCCCGCGTCGGCCGCTCTGGAGTACGTCCGCGACCTCCTCTCGCGACAATCTGCGCGCGCGAGGACGGACTCGATAACCGCAATGGCTGCGTCGCCGGCGCCCCCGCCGAGCCCGCAACCGCCACCCACCGCGCCGTTCGCGAGCCACCTCGCCGAGCACGTGTTGGGGATGTCTGTCCAGCAATCCCGATCCACCCGCTCGACCTGGGACCGCATCCCGCTTGCTCCCGACGTCGAGCTGCACATCCGCCGTCCGCTCTCGCGCGAGCAGAACCGGCAGGTCGAGCGGCTCATCGAGGCTGCTCGAGATCTCTTCGCGGAGGAACCCTGACATGTCGACGTCGTCCCCCTGGCTGACCGTTCGCACCGATCGTCTCCTGCTTCCGGTGAGCGCGCCGAGCACGCGCTACCTGCTCGTGCGAGTCAACGCGCCCTCCTCGCCGCCCCGCGACGGCCGAATGCCGGTGAACATCTCGCTCGTGCTGGATCGATCGGGTTCCATGGAAGACGGCCGCAAGTTCAGGCTCGCCCGCGAGGCCGTGGAGCAGGCGCTCCGCATGCTCCGCAGTGACGATTGCTTCTCGCTCGTAGTGTACGACAACGAGGTCGACGTGCTGGCTCCGTCGTCGCTCGCGACGCCCGGCGCGAAGATGCGCGCGTTCGACGCGCTCCAGTCTGTCGCCCCGCGCGGCTCGACGGACCTCGGTGCCGGCTGGCTCCGTGGCTGCGAGCAGGTGGCCGACCACCTCGTCGGCGAGGACGCTGTCAGTCGCTGCCTGCTCCTCACCGACGGGTTGGCAAACCGAGGGATTCAGGACCGCAGTGAGCTCGCGATGCACGCGGCCGAGCTGCACCGCCGCGGCGTGTCGACGACGACCTTCGGCGTCGGCGCCGATTTCGATGAGCGGCTGCTGCGTGACATGGCCCTCGAAGGCGGCGGTAACTTCTACTTCATCGAGGGCGCATCGCAGATCCCGGGGATGCTCACCGGTGAGCTGGGCGAAGCGCTGGACGTCGTCGTCCGGCAGGCAGCGCTCGAGATCACGCTCCCGCGCGGAGCCGACGCCGAGCCGGTTAGCCGCTTCCGCTCCCGCCGCGCCCACGGCGACAACGAGCTACGCGTCGACCTGGGCGACCTGGTCTCCGAGCAGGAACTTTTGGTGGTCGTCAAAGTGACACTCCCGCGCGGCGAGGAAATCGGAGCCTCCGCCACCATCGGCGTGACCCTCACGGGCCGAGACGTCACGTCGGTCACAACCGAGCTCGCGTGGACGAGCGCGAGCGACGCCGACGCCGAGGCGCAGCAGCGAGACCGCGAAGTCGATCGCGAGGTGGCACGCGTCTACGCCGCGCGCGCGAAGGTGGCCGCGACAGAGGCCAACCATGTCGGAGACTTCCGCGCTGCGGGGCGCGTGCTCCAGCAGACGGCGGGACGCATCGAATCGTACGCCGGGGATGATCCCGAGCTTCGGCTGCTCGCGGCGAATCTCGAGGCCGCGGTGCCCATGTTCGCTGACGCCCCTATGGATGCGCTGCAGCGGCACGGCATATTCGCGACCCACCTAGCTGCGGCGCGATCCCGGGGCTTCGATCAGATGGCTCAGCGGCGTCAATGTCCGTAGACCGGCGGCCGTACGAGCCACGACGCCAGGACGGGCCCGCGCGATGCGCGGGCCCGTTCAGTTGCTAATCCTACCCCATTACCTTCCATCGGCTTCGCACAAGCGGACTCAGCAATTGTGATGCGAGTCACAGTTAACCGACCTGCCGCAGGATACAGTTGAGTCCGGTAGAATGCACGGTCGGTCCACCGACGCCGGTAACCGCCTTCTGGAGCACTCCAATGAAGAGGATCCACCGCGCCTCCGCGGTCTTCACCGCGTTGATCGGCGCCCTCGTTTTCGGCCTCGCGGGCTGCACTGCCGACGTCACCCCGAGCGCTCCCAGGGGGCCAGACTTCTCCGCCGTCGAAACCCAGCCTGCCGACCTGCTCGGCATCGACCTCGACGGCACCATATCCGGACTCGGCGAGACGCTCAGCGGAGTCGTCTCCAACCTCGCGCTTTACAGGTGCTCGACCCCGAGCTTCGGGTCGGTCACGCAGAGCGTCGGCCCCGCGGGCGGCGTCGTCACGGTCGGCCCGCACTCATTGGTCGTCCCGCCCGGCGCGCTCGACCGAACCGTCGCCATCACCGCGTCGACCAAGGCGGCGGACCACGTCGGGGTCGACTTCCAGCCGGAGGGGCTGCGCTTCAATTACCCCGCAGTCCTCAGGCTGAGCTACGCGCACTGCGACCGTGCGCCGGTCCTTCCAAAGGTCGTCTACGTCGACGACCTGCTCAGCATCCTCGAGCTGCTCCCGACGCTCAACGACCCCGATAACGACCGGGTCACGACCAGGCTCCGCCACTTCTCGGGCTACGCGCTCGCCGACTAGCCCGTTGTGATGACAACTCGACTTCACGCGCACGCGCCGGTGTACTCGCCCGGCGCGACGCTCCCCGACCTGTTCGCCACCGCGCGCGAGCACGAGTTGCGCGGCCGCCTCACCGAGGCGAGCGCCGGCTACCGCGCCGTCATCGACGCCGCCGACCCGCGCGCTGACGTCAAGCTCCTTTCCGAGGCGCTCCGCGGGCTCGGCAACATCCATCGTCGGCGGCACGAGCTGGACGTGGCTAGCGAGCTGACGCAGCGCAGCTTCGAGGTCTCGCTCGGCGCGAACGACCCGAGTCTCGTCGCTGAGGCGCTCAACGCCCTTGCGCTCGTCCACTTCGTTCGCGGCGACTGGGAGCAGGCGCGCAAGGAGCTCCAGCGCGCGCTCGCCGTCGCGGGGGATACCGACGCCGCGCTCCGGGCGCGGGTCGAGCAGAACCTCGGGACGATGGCGAACGCGGAAGGGGATCTCGACGCCGCACTCGCCCACTACCAGCGCTCGCTCGAAGCCCTGCGCGCCGCCGGTGACCGGCGCGGGCTCGCGATCGCGTATCACAACCTCGGGATGAACAAGGCGGACCGCGAGCTGTGGCCGGAGGCCGACGCATTCTTCCGCGCGAGCCTGGAGATCGCCGAGTCGATTGGGGACGTGAGCCTTCGCGCCCTCACGCTCCTGAACCGCACCGAGGTGCACATCGCGCGGCAGGAGTTCGATGCCGGAAAGCATAGTGCCCAGGAAGCGCTGCGCATCTTCGATCAGCTCGGTGCCCGTGAGCATAAGGCAGACGCGTACAAGTTCCTCGGCGTGCTGTATCGCGAGACGGGCCGCCCGCAGCTCGCCGAGGCCAGGCTCAAAACGGCGCTCGAGCTGGCGTCCGAGATCGGCGCCATCCTCTCACAGGCCGAAGCGACACGCGAGCTCGCGGTGCTCTACGGGCAGATGGGGCGCAACCAGGAGACGCTCAAGCTCCTCAACAGCGCGCACCGCCTCTTCGGCCGGCTAAATGCGCGCCGCGACCTCGTCGACGTCGCCGCGAAGACCGCGCATCTCGAGGGCATCTACCTTGAGGTGGTCCGGCAATGGGGCTCGTCAATCGAATCGTCCGACACCTACACCTTCGGTCACTCGGGGCGCGTGGCCGAGTATGCCGTCTCCGTCGCGAGGGCGTTCGGGCTCGCCGAGTCCGACCTGACGACGATCCGCGTTGGCGCGTACCTGCACGACGTCGGCAAGATTCGTGTGCCGCACGAAATCTTGAACAAGTCGGAAAAGCTCACCGCGGCGGAGTTCGAAGTGATCAAGCAGCATCCGGTGTACGGCGTCGAGTTGCTGGCGTCGGTCGATTTCCCGTGGGACGTCAAACCGATCGTGCGCTGGCACCACGAGAAGATCGACGGCACAGGCTACCCGGACGGTCTGCGCGGCGACGAGATCCCGCTGAGTGCCCAGATCATCGGCATCGCCGACGTGTACGACGCCCTCACCACAGCCCGCAGCTACCGCGCGTCCCTGCCGCGGCAGAGAGCCCTGACCGAGCTCCACGCGTGCCGGCATTGGTGGTGGCCGGAGGTGTACGAGGCGTTCATGGCGAGCGTGGGAGCAGAGTAGGAAAAGGCGGTGAAGAGCAGGGCGTTTCGCGGAACAGCGCGCACGCGGATGACTCGCGGATCGGCGAACGGCGAAGACGCGCTGACGGCTCCTCGGCTCTCCGGGCCTCCGCGCCGCCACGAGCCCGGACGATGCTGTGGCTACACCCGCTCGGGACGCTCCTCTCGCCCCCGCGTTGTCATCCCGCAGGAGCGAGCGAAGCGAGCGAGTGTCGGGATCTACTCAGACGCCGCCTGTGCTACCCACAGTGCATGTACAGTAGATCCCGACACTCGCTGCGCTCGTGCGGGATGACAAGACGGCGGGCGGAGCGTCCCGGGGGGTGTAACTAAGGTCCTCTCAAGGGCCGGCGAGCGGGGCCCTGACGCGGCGGTGACGCGCGCGACCTATCGAGGGTTCGGCTCTGTGATCACGGTGCAGTCGCTACGCTCCCACCGTCAGACCTCGACTCCGATGCGTGCGCGCGTCATCTCGATAATCGCGTTGGCCCTTCTCGCCGCTTGTACCGGCAAGTCCCCGCTCGACGCCGCTCACGAGCCGGGCCCCTCGCGCGAGGCGCGCACCGTCGGGCCGAGAGGTCTCGAGCAGCATCTCACCACCGTCGTCGACCCGGAAGACTTCCGCGAGCCGGGCTTCCACACTCTGCTCGTGACGTCGGACGTCACCAACACCGGCTCGGCGACGGTGCCGATCACCGCTCGCATCTGCCTGTTCTTCGAGAGCGATGTCGAGATCACCGCCGAAGCCGACCGCTTCGAGCCGCTGGTCAGCTGCGGGGCCGTGCAGCAGACGAAGCAGCTCGCGCCGGGCGCGTCGGTCGGCCCAATGGAGCTTCGGTATCGTATTCGCTCCGGGCCCGGCGTATACAGAGTCCGCGTCCGTCACTCGCTCGAGCCCGAGTTCCGCACCGAAGCGTCGTTCCGGATCCCATGACCGACGCCTGAGGCCGCCGCGGCGCGGCCTCATCCTTCACGCCCATCTGCGGTTGCACACCGCGTGTCTAGCGGAACGGCACGCGGTGTTGCACGTTTGGGGGGGCCTGCGGGGCCGTGGAGGGACCATGGACACCATGTACCTGCCGGCCGCACCCGAGATTCGCGAGACCTTCGAGCAGGAGGTCATCGCGCTCGGCGGCACCGTCCCGGACGTCTACGCCGAGGGCGACTTGTTGTTCGCGCGCGCGGTCTTGCCCGGTGCGGCCGAGGTGCGACCCGGCGACCGCATTCACGGCGGTATCGCTTTGCGCACGCACGACACCGAGGTCCTCGTCCACCCCTACACCTATCGCGTCGTGTGCACGAACGGCGCGATCGCCGCCTTCGCCACCGGCAGTCGCGTGGTCGAACGCGTCGAGGTGGCCGCGCCGAGTACCGCGATCAACGCAGTGCTCGACGACCTGCGCGCGGCGGTGCGCGCGTGCGCCACGCCGGCGACGCTCGACGCGACGGTGAGTACGATGCGCTCGGCCACCCAGCGCGACGCCGACGTCATGTTGCACATGCTGCCGGTGCTCCCGCACATGCCGCCGGGCGTGCGCGCCAGCCTGCTGCGGACGATCGTGCGGCGGTTCGAGGCCGGGCGCGACCGGTCGGTCTTCGGCCTCGTCAACGCGGTGACGTCCGTCGCCCGCGACACGAGCGATCCCGAGATTCGGTGGCGCCTCGAGGAGCTTGGCGGCGGCATGCTCGCGCGGCTGCCGGAGCGTCCGCGGGCGGCGGCACCGGCGACCGAGGTGGCCGAGAGCGTCGGGCGCGTCGAAGGCGCGTTCGTCGCCGCGGGGACGACGCCGCGGCCCTGAGATGCGGGTTCGGCTCCCACTCGCGTTGACCGCGCTGGCGGCCACGTCGGCGCCGCTTGCCGCGCAGGAATCGCCTCGGGACGTCGCCGCGTCCTTCTTCCGCGCAGTCGCTGAGGAGCGCTGGCGGGGCGCGGCAGGGCATCTCGACCTGGCCGCGTTCGACCGATACCGGCGCGAGCGTATCGCGGCCGAGCGCTTACCACAGCCGCCGCGACGCACCATCACGGCTGATGATCTGCTCCGGCAGGACCCGGACATGCCGCGCGCGGTAGCCGAATACCAGGCACGCAGAATGTCGGAGGCCACCGGTCGAGCTCTCACCTGGGTCGACCACGAGTTTGCCGACGTGCCCACCGTCGACTCGCTCGCCGCGCTGTCGGCGGAGGAGTCGGCCGCACGATGGCTTCAGGCGCGGGACCCGCGCTGGACCGCCCGCCGGAACGCGCAGGTGCAGCGCGAGCGAGGCTGCCCCGTGCCACTGGAGCTCGGCCGCAGCTTTCCGCCGCCGGTGCACGAAATCGTCGCCTCGGTCGTCGCGGACTCGGCGACCGCCTACGTCCTGCATCGAGACGCGACCCTGCGCCGCCGCGCCGAACCCGACCTCGACGCGTCGATTCACTCCGAGGGGCCGCTCGTGATGACGCTCCGCCGGCGAAACGGCCGGTGGCAGATCCTGCCCCGTGACGCGACGTCGCACGGCTTCACCCATGTCGTCGGATTCTTCGACGACTGTCCGCGCGCGAACCGGCCGCCTCGGTGAGATCCAGGCCGGGGGTCGGCGGGGTGAGGGCCTGTCGAGTTGTTCGTTGGGCACGCGGATGGCGCTGATCGCCCTCCGCCGATCCGCGCCATCCGCGTGCGCGCTCTTCCCGAAGCGCCCTCGCCTTCCGCCTTCCGCCCGCTCTTCCCTCGCAGCGCGACAACGCCCTCGCCAACCCCTATCTCCCCCGTTCGACACTCACTACGATCGACTTCGACGCCGGCGTGTTGCTCTTTTCCGCGACGCTCCCCGCGGCGACCAACACGTTCGCCTCCGGGAAGTACGCCGCCGCGCACCCTCGAGGTACGTCGTACTCCACGACCCGGAACTGCCGCGCGCGCCGCTGCTCTCCGTCGTGGTGGCTCGTGATGTCGACGACCGCGCCGTTGTCGAGGCCGCGCTCCCGGATGTCGTCGCCGTTCATGAACACGACCCGCCGGCCGCCACGTATCCCGCGGTACCTGTCGTTCAGCCCGTAGATGGTCGTGTTGAATTGGTCGTGGCTGCGCACGGTGGTCAGCATCAACTGCCCCGGCTCCAGCTCCGCGCGCGGCAACAGGTGCACGGTGAAGTTCGCCTTGCCCGTCGCGGTCAGGAACTCGCGCCCGCGAGCTTTGTTCGGGAGGTAGAACCCGCCCGGCTCGCGCACCCGTTCGTTGTACCGGTCGAACCCCGGGATCACCTGCTCGATCGCGTCCCGGATCCGGTCGTAATCCGCGGCGAGCCACTCCCAGTCGACGGTGTCGCGTGCGCCCAGCGTCGCGCGCGCCAGCCGGGCGACGATCGCCGGCTCGCTCAGGAGGTGTGGCGACGCCGGCTCCAGCACGCCGCGCGACATCTGCACGACGCCCATCGAGTTCTCGGTGCTGACGAGCTGGTCGCCGCCGGATGCCTGCACATCGCGCTCCGAGCGGCCGACGCAGGGGAGGACGAGCGCCCGCTCGCCTGCCACCAGATGCGCCCGGTTGGGCTTGATCGACACGTGCGCCGTCAAGCGGCACCGCCTGAGTGCGGCGGCAGTGTACTCGGTGTCGGGCGTCGCCTGGAGGAAGTTCCCGCCGAGCGCGAAGAAGACCTTCACGCGGCCGGCGTGCATCGCGCGGATTGTCTCGACCGTGTCATAGCCGTGATGGCGCGGCGGCTCGAACCCGAACGCGCGCCCGAGCGCGTCGAGGAACTCGGGGCGTGGCCGCTCCCAGATCCCCACCGTGCGGTCCCCCTGAACGTTGCTGTGCCCGCGCACCGGACAGACCCCCGCGCCGGGCGAACCAATCTGCCCGCGCAGGAGGTGCAGGTTCACGATCTCCTGGACGTTCGCGACCGCGTTCCGGTGCTGGGTGAGCCCCATGCCCCAGCAGGTGATCGTGCGATCGGACCGCGCGAAGATGTCGGCGGCGCGCACAATGTCCCCGCGCGCTACGCCGCCGACGGCGACGATCTCCTCCCACGAGACGCGCCGCACCGCGTCAGCATACGCGTCGAAGCCCGCCGTGTGCCGCCCAATGAAGTCGCGGTCGAGCACCGATCCTGGCGCGCGGTCGTCGCGCTCGAGCAGCTCCTTGCCGATTCCCTGCAGGACCGCCACGTCGCCGTTGACCCGCACACGGAGCACGAGGTCGGCGAGCCGCGTGCCACGCCCGAGCACCTCGCGGACGTCCTGCGGATGCTTGAACCGCTTCAGCCCCGTCTCGTCGAGCGGGTTGATGCTCACGATGGTCGCGCCGTTCCGTTTCGCATCCTCGAGAGTCGTCAGCATCCGCGGGTGGTTGGTGCCCGGGTTCTGTCCGATGATGAAGATCGCTTGCGCGCGCGGGAAGTCGTCGAGCGTCACCGTCCCCTTGCCGACGCCGATCGTCTCCGTCAGCGCCGTGCCGCTCGATTCGTGACACATGTTCGAGCAGTCGGGAAGGTTGTTCGTCCCGAACTGCCGCACGAAGAGCTGGTAGAGGAATGCGGCCTCGTTGCTCGTGCGCCCCGAGGTGTAGAACGCCGCCTCGTCGGGCGACGCGAGCGTGTTGAGCTCCTCCGCGATCAGCGCGAACGCGTCGTCCCAGGCCACCGGCTCGTAGTGCGTGGCCCCGCGCCGGAGCAGCATCGGGTGGGTGATCCGACCCTGCTCGCCGAGCCAGTGGTCGGAGTGCCGCGAGAGCTCTGCGACGCTGTGCCGCGCGAAGAATTCCGGCGTCGCGCGCCGGGTCGTCGCCTCCCACGCGACCGCCTTCGCGCCATTCTCACAAAACTCCACGGTGCGCCGCGGACCGTCGGGATCCGGCCACGCGCATGACTGACAGTCGAAGCCGCCCTTCTGATTGACGGCGCGCAGCGTCCGCAGGGACCGCCGCACGCCCATCTCGTCGTACGCGCGGCTGGCGGTCGCGAGCACGCTCGGGATCCCGCCGGCGTAGCCCTTCGGATCACCGACCCGGATCGCCTCGAGGCGCTCCTCCGGCGGCTGCGCGCGCACGCCACGGTCGTCCGAACGACGTGCGTCGGCGGATCCCGACGCGACCGCATCCCGCCGCGCGTCCTCCTCGGATTGCACGTCGCGCTTGACCGGGTGGTAATGGCTCGCTTGCACGGTATCCGCGCGATCCGCGGCGGCTAGCTCCGCGAACTCCTCGGGTGTCGGGCGTTGTTCGTCGATGTCTGACATCCAGACCCTCCACTCCGCGCCGCCGGAGAGGCGCTTACGACGCTGCATGGTCGCATCGGTCGGACATCCGGGTCGGTCGGATGAGGGTTCCAATGATTTGAACGCTTCAATCCGCCTGATCCGGGAATCCGACCGATCCGATCACACGTTCGTCAGATTGGCTTGCCGAAAGTCCGCTGGCGCTGGCTCGCACGCGCTCCTTCCCCGCGTAGATGTTGAACCGCCCGTCCCGCGCAAAACCGACGAGCGTCATGCCCGTCCGCACCGCGACCTCCACGGCGAGACTCGAGGGCGCGCCGACGGCGACGAGAATCGGTATGCCGGCCATCACCGCCTTCTGCACGAGCTCGAAGCTGGCGCGCCCGCTGACCACCAGGATGCGCTCGTGCGCCGGCAGCCGCCCGACGAGCAGCTCTGCGCCGATCACCTTGTCGAGCGCGTTGTGCCGTCCGACATCCTCGCGCAGGCAGTGCAGCCGCCCGGCCGCGTCGAAGAGCGCGGAAGCGTGGAGACCGCCCGTGCGATCGAAGATCGCCTGGGCGGCACGCAGCGCGTCGGGGAGGCGGTGTACCAGCTCCGCCTCGATGATCGGAGCGCCGGTCGGCAGCGCGTAGCGGGAGGTCGTCTCCAGAGCCTCGATGGACGTCTTGCCGCAGACGCCGCAGCTCGACGTCGTGTAGAAGTGTCGCTCGAGGCGGGCGAGGTCGACGCCGGTGCCGGAGGACAGCCGAACGCGGGCGACGTTCCCCGCGGCGCCGCACTGGCCGATATGCTCGATCTCCGCGCGGTCGCGGATGATGCCCTCGGTGAACAGGAAGCCGGCCGCGAGCTCCACGTCATGGCCGGGTGTGCGCATCGTCACCGAGATCGTCTTGCGCACGCGTTCGCCGGCGATGTCCGCGTCGACCCGGATCTCGAGCGGTTCCTCGACCGCGAGCAGGTCATGGCCGAGAGCAGGCGCGCCGGCGGCGCGCATCCGTTCGACCAGTACGTCGATCGTGGCTACGGTCATCGACACCCCCGGCGGTCGGCTGCTCCCAGAGCATACACCCGCGGCCATCGGGGGCGGAAGCGCGCTAGATCGGCGGTGCGAGTGGCACCGAATCGCCGGGCACGCTCAGCGGCCCGTCGATGTCGGGTGGGGCGCGACGCAACGCCTCCCTCGCGCGCTGCAGCATTTCGGCGACGCTCAGCGTGGACCGCGCGAAGTCCGCCGCCGTACAGTACGCCGCGCGCACCCGCAGCGGACGCTCACTACCGTGCCGGTCGATCGGCATCTCGCGGATGATGCCGCGCAGACGGTTTGCGAGACGCACCGCGCCGTCGGCGCCGGTGGCCGGCGCGATGATGGCGAGGACGTCGTCGAGTCGGCCTATCACGTCCGACCCGCGCCCGCGGCGGCGTAAAATGGCACCGACCTGCGCGGTGACGCTCGGCCCGCCATTCGTGCCTCCGTTGGCCTCGGGAGCGAAGATGATGCAGCTGACCGGCGCGTGGCGCCGCCGCGTGTCCGCCTCGACCTCCTCGGCGCGGCGCGCGATCCCCGAGCGGTTGTAGAGACCGGTGTCGCCGTCCACCAGTGCCGCGCTCGCGAGGCGGTCGACCTCACGGCGCGCGCGCGCGAGGTTCGCCAGCCGGATCAGGAACGCGTCGGGATCGACCGGCTGAACCAGGTGATCCCACGCGCCGGCGCGCAACGCCGCGAGGTAGTCCGGTCGACTAACGTCGGCGGCAACGATCACGATCGGTGTCACCAAGCCAACCTGCTTCTGCGCGCGAAGCACGCCGCACAGCTCCGTCGGATTGGTGTCCTCCAGATCGTCGCGCAGCACGATGACATCCGGCGACAGCCTGCCGGCGAGATCGACAACCGAGGCGCCGGAGGTGGCGCGCACGATCGTCCATCCGGCGGTGTCGAGCACGGTCGCGAGCGTCCGCGCGAACCAGCCGTATTGCTCGGCGAACAGCAGCCGGAGGGGACGCTCCCCGGCGGCGGGATCGCTGGCCATGGTTTGGGATCCTGCGCGATGGTTCTGCGCCCGGAGTCGCCGTCGACCACGGAGGCGGGTGCGAACCCGCGCGGCGTTACACAATGGGCAACCGTGCGGGGCACTCGTCAATTCCCCAGCGGCGGGGAGGGGTCCGCCTGTACGGGGCGGCCTTGCCCCAAATTGGGGCGAAAGTCGTGCCCCGCAAGCACATTATCAGCAAATGTCGGGTCCGCTCGTGACGCCGGTCACATTTGGCCCTTGACGACTGCAGGCCAGGAACCCATGGTCTTCCCTGCAGATACTCAGGGGAGAGTCTCCGGGATGGCCGACCAGACCCCGCTCGTGAAGGGCACGCTCGACGCCCTCGTCCTCAAGGCCCTCTCATGGGCATCGATGCACGGGTTCGAGATCACCACGTGGCTCGAGGATCGTTCCGGCGGCGCCCTCGCCGTCGAGGACAGTGCCCTGTACCAAGCGCTGCACCGCATGGAGGAGCGCGGCCTCGTCACCGCCGAGTGGGGCATCACGCAGAACAACCGCCGCGCGCGGTACTACCAGATGACGGAACTCGGCCGCGCGCATCTCCGCGCTGAGACGACCCGCTGGGTGCGTTACGCCCAGACGGTGACCGGCATTCTGACGGCGCGCGACACGCCGGTCGCGCTTTGACGCAGTGAGCCCGCGCTCGTGAGCCCCGAACGGCGGTTTCGCCGTTTCCTGCGCCTGGCTCCCCGGACGCCGGAGCGTGCCCGGGAGCAGATGGACGAGGAGATCCGCTTCCACATCGACGAACGCGTCGAGCAGCTCATTCGGCGCGGCCTCGCGCCCGAGCAGGCGCTGGCCGAGGCGATGCGTCGCTTCGGCGGCGCGGGCTCGGAGGCAACCTTCCACGAGGCGCGCCGGCGCCTCCACCAGTCGGCGACACGCCGGGAGCAGCGCATGAAGCTCCGCGACCGCATCGAGGGATTCACGCAGGACGTCCGCTACGCCCTCCGGGGCGTCCGCAACCAGCCAGGCCTGACGATGGCGGTCGTGTTGACGCTCGCGCTGGGGATCGGCGCTAACACCGCCATGTTCAGCGTCGTCAACGGCGTCCTGCTCCGTCCATTGCCATATGGTGACGCCGACCGCGTGGTCATGGTGTGGAACCGGTGGACCGGTTGGCCGAAGACGTGGCTGTCCGGCCCGGAGGTCGTGGATTACAGCCGGCAGCGTGAGGCGTTCGCCGCCTTCGCCGCCTTCGACTACACAGCGGTGAACCTCAGCGGTGCTGAGGGTGAGCCGGAGCGGCTCCGCGCGGGACTGATCGCGCGAGAGCTGTTCGACGTCGTCGGCGTCCGCCCCCTGCTCGGCCGCGGCTTCGCCGTGGAGGAGGACATCCCGAACGGCCCTGGAGGCGTTCTGCTCACCGAGGAGCTCTGGCGGCGTCGGTACGGGGCCGACCCGACCGTCGTGGGCCGACGAATCACGGTGAACGGGACACCCCAGACGGTCGTCGGAATCCTGCCCGTCGGCTTCCGGCTGCCGATCGAGTTCGCCGGCGAGTACTCGCAGCTCTTCATGCCGCTTCAGCTAGGTATTCCCGGTGAGGAGAATCGCGCCAGTCACGGGCTGCACGCGGTCGCCCGTCTGCGCGCGGGCGTGACACGAGAGGCGGCCGAGCGCCAGGTGAATGCGTTCCTCCAGCGTTACCGTCAGGATCACCCGAACACGTACGGTACCGACTTCGGGGTCGTTCTCGTGACGGCGCGAGAGGAGGCATTCGGTAACGTGCGGCGGATTCTTCTCATTCTCCTCGGCGCCGTGAGCTTCGTCCTCCTGATCGGCTGCGCGAACATCGCCAACCTCCTGCTCTCGCGCGCCGAATGGCGGCATCGGGAGGTGGCCATTCGGGCGGCGCTCGGCGCCGGTCGCGGCCGGATTGTGCGTCAACTCCTCACCGAAAGCATCGTCCTCGCGCTGCTCGGTGGCGCGCTGGGGCTTGCCGTCGCGCGGGCGGGGATCGCTGCGCTGGGCGCGCTACGTCCCGCGAACTTGCCACGTGTCGGGGACGTCTCGCTCGATCTCTGGGTACTCACGTACACGCTCGGCGTCTCACTCGCCTGCGGGGTCGTCTTCGGGCTCGCCCCGGCGGTGCACGCGGCGCGCGGCGACCTGCACCACTCACTGCGTCAGGGGCGCGGGACGACGAGCGCGGGCCGGCGGCGACTGCGGCACCTCCTCGTGACAGCCGAGGTGGCGCTCGCCGTCGTCTCGGTGACCGGCGCGACGCTCATGGCGCGGAGCTTCGTGTCGCTTCTTCGCGTTCCGCCGGGCTTCCGAACCGACGGCGCGTTGACAATGCGGCTTTCCGTCCCAGCGGGACGATACGCCACGTCGACGCGGGTTCGTGAGGTCTACGACGAGCTACTGGAAGAAGTTCGTCGGCTTCCGGGCGTTCGCGCCGCGGGCGCGGTCACGGGTCTTCCGCTCACCGTGACTCTCGGCGACTGGAACTTCGCGATCGAAGGGAAGGCGCGGCCTGCGCCTGGGCAGCACGAACGGGGCGCGGCCGCGGACTGGCAAGTCGCGACGCCGGGCTACTTCGAGGCGATGGGAATCCCGGTACGACGCGGGCGCGGGCTCGATGAGACGGACCGGCTCCCCGGGCGACCGGTTGTCGTGATTAGCGAGACGACGGCCCGCCGCTACTGGCCGGGCGAGGATCCGATCGGAAAGCGGCTGCGGCTCGGCGGCGGGGCGGACTCGCTCCCGCGTGAGA
>JBHELH010000350.1:0-35675 GCA_046263215.1 Gemmatimonadaceae bacterium
CCTCCACCCTCCACCCTCCACCCTCAGTCGGCTCCCTCGCCGACCTCCTCGAGCGCTGGGACTCCTGCGGCAACATCAGCACGCGCATTAGCGCCGCGCTTGTCCCCGATGCGCCGGCGGCGGTCGGCGAGGAGCCGACGATCGCACCGGGAGTGGACCGTGAGCTCGACGAGCTGCGCGCGCTGCGCGACGGCGGTCGTGACGCGATTGCGCGCATTCAGCGCGAGGAGCGCGAGCGCACAGGCATTCAGTCGCTCAAGGTCGGCTTCAACCGCGTCTTCGGCTACTACATCGAGGTCAGCAACGCCAACAAGCGCCTCGTGCCGGCCGACTACCAGCGCCGGCAGACACTGACCAACGGGGAGCGCTACGTCACGCCGGCGCTCAAGGCGTACGAGGAGCGCGTGCTCACCGCGGCCGAGCGAATCGAGGCGCGCGAGCGGGAGCTGTTCGAGTCGTTGCGCGCGGACGTCGGGTCGGAGATCGCGCGCCTCCAGTGTGCCGCGCGCGCTGCGGCGGAGCTCGACGTCTACGCCGCGCTCGCAGAGGCGGCAGCGCGCGAGGGGTACGTACGTCCTGAGCTGTCGGACGACTTCGCGCTCGAGATCGCCGCAGGGCGCCACCCGGTCGTCGAGCGGATGATGCCGCGCGACAAGTTCATCCCGAACGACGTGCGGCTCACCGAAGACGCGCGGGTGATCATCCTCACCGGGCCGAACATGGCCGGCAAGTCGACGGTGCTGCGCCAGGTGGGTCTCATCGTCCTCATGGCGCAGGTGGGGAGCTTCGTCCCCGCGGCGGCCGCGCGCGTCGGCGTCGTCGACCGCGTCTTCACGCGCGTCGGCGCGAGCGACAACCTCGCGCGCGGACAGTCGACCTTCATGGTCGAGATGGCGGAGACGAGTGCCATTCTGCACACCGCGACGTCGCGGAGCCTCGTCCTCCTCGACGAGATCGGGCGTGGCACGTCGACCTACGACGGCGTCTCGATCGCCTGGGCGGTGAGCGAGCACCTGCACGACCGCGTCGGCTGCAAAACCATCTTCGCCACGCACTATCACGAGCTGACGCAGCTCGCTGAGGAACTGAACGCAGTTCGCAATTACAACGTCGCCGTGCGCGAGACGGGTGGTGAGATTCTGTTCCTTCACCGCATGGAGCCCGGCGGCGCGGACCGCTCGTACGGGATCGAAGTAGGGAGACTGGCCGGCCTACCTGAAGGAGTCATAGCGCGGGCGAAGGAAATGCTGCATCAGCTGGAGGGGGAGCATCTTGGACGGACTGCGGACTCGGGACTGCGGACTACGACCTCCGGAGCGCTTCCAGCCCGCAGTCCGACCCACCCGCCTGCGGCGGGTACCCGCGCAGTCGGTGACGACCAGCTCACCCTCTTCGGCGCCACCCCGCACCCCGTCGTCGATCGACTCAAGGCGGTCGATCCAAACGCCACGACGCCGCTCCAGGCGCTCACGCTGCTGGCGCAGCTCGTCGAGGAAGCCAAGCGACCGGTGAGCTAGCGTAAGCGGAAAAGCGAGGCCAGCCGAACCATAGCGGGCAGCTCGTAGCTCGTAGCTCGTAGCTCGCAGCCCGCGATTCGCAGTCGGCTACATTCCCCTCATGTCTCCTCGCACTCCTTGGGCGAGGCCTGACGCTCGCGTGTGGGCCCTCATGGCGGCCCTGGCGGCGGTCCTCGCCGCACTCGTCCTCGTGTTCGCCGGCGGAGGGTCCCCGTCGCGCCCCGTCATGCTCAACCAGGAGCCGCCGTTTCGCTACCCGGTGTCGCTGTACGCGAAGAAGATTCAGGGGAACGTGACGCTGCGCATCTTCGTCGACAGCGATGGGCGCGTCCGCCCGGAGTCGACCCGCGTCGCGGAGTCGAGCGGCTACACTTCGTTCGATTCGGCCGCCGTCGCCGGCTCGCAGGAGCTCCACTTCGCGCCCGCGCGGCAGCAGGGTGAGCCGGTGGCGGTGTCGATCTTGTTCCCCGTATTCTTCCGTCATCCCGAGGCGAGCCCGCTGCCGGAGGACACGGTGTTGAAGAGAGACAGGTAGGAGTTTCGAGGTTCAAGGTTCGAGCGCGTCGCTTCTCGAAACTCGAAGCTCCAAACTCGGAACGCACCGATATGCCAGAGCGTAATCGCGCCCCCTACTCCTCCGTCCTCGAGACGATCGGCTGGACGCCGCTCATCCGGCTGAACCGCGTCACGCGTGGCGTGCGAGCGGCGGTGTACGGGAAGGCGGAGTTTTTCAACCCGGGCGGGTCCGTCAAAGACCGCATCGGCATGCCGATCATCGAGCGCGCGGAGCGCGAGGGGCGGCTCAAGCCGGGCGGGACGATCGTCGAGGGTACGAGCGGGAATACCGGCGTCGGGCTCGCGATCGCGGCGGCGCTCAAAGGGTACCGCTGCATCTTCACCATGCCCGACAAGATGTCGCAGGAGAAGGTGCGACTCCTGAAAGCGTTCGGTGCCGAGGTGATCATCACGCCGACCGCGGTGCCGCCCGACCACCCGGACAACTACGTCGTCATGGCGAAGCGGATCGCGCAGGAGACACCGAACGCCATCCTCGCCGACCAGTTCTACAACGACGCCAACCCCGAGACGCACTACGCGACCACGGCGCCCGAGCTCTGGGAGCAGACGGAGGGGCGGATCACGCACTTCGTCTGTGCGGCCGGGACCGGCGGCACGATCACCGGCGTCGGGCGCTACTTCAAGGAGCGGAACCCGAAGATCCAGGTCATCGCCGGCGACCCGGTGGGCTCGATCCTCGCCGAGATGTGGCGCACGAAGGGTCAGAGCAAACCGGAGGGCGTGCCGTACAAGGTCGAGGGTGTCGGGCAGGACAAGGTGCCCGGCACGCTCGACATGAGCGTCATCGACGACTTCATGACGGTGAGCGACAAGGAGTCGTTCGCGATGGCGCGCCGCCTCACGCGTGAGGAGGGACTCTTCGTCGGGGGCTCGGCGGGGCTCATCGTCCACGTCGCTCTCCACGCGGCGCGGCGTGTGGACGACGCGGGCGCGTACATCGTCGCGGTGCTCCCGGACACCGGCGAGCGGTACCTCTCGAAGCTCTACAGCGACGAGTGGATGCGCGAGAACCAGCTCCTCGAGCCGGACAAAGTCACGCTTGGCCATGTGCTCCACACCAAGCCACCCGCGGACAAGCCGATTGTCAGCGTCGCGCCGGGGCAGACGGTGCGTCAGGCGCTGCGCCTGATGCAGCTGCACGACATCTCACAGCTCCCGGTCATGGATGGCGCCAACTGCGTTGGCTCGGTCGCCGACTGGTCGCTCTCGGCGCGGAGTCTCGAGAACACGAAGCTGCTGGACGCGACGGTGAGCGAGGTGATGGACCCGCCGTTTCCCGTGGTCGACGCGGGGATGCCCGCCGAGTCGGTGGCGAAGCTCCTCTCGAAGTCGAACCCGGCCGTGTTGGTCAGGGCCAACGGACACGTCGAAGGGATCGTGACGAGGAGCGACCTGCTGGCCTATTTGATGGCGAGGTAGCTTACGAGGCGAGTTCCAAGTTCCTGGTTCCCAGTTCCAGTGAACGGCATGTCGGGAACTAGGAACCGGGAACTGGGAACCTCTTTGAGCGTCACGTCAGACTGATCTCCCGCGTGAAAATCACCGTTCTCATGGGCGGCACCTCCGCCGAGCGCAACGTCTCTCTCGCCTCCGGCGTTCGTGTCGCCGACGCCCTTCGCGCCGCCGGCCACAAAGTCACCGCGGTCGACACAGCGCGTGGGCCACTGAGTGAGGCGGCCGAGCGCAAGCTGCGCGAGAGTGCGGTTGGGACGCTGCCGCCGGCGCGAGAGGAGCTCGAGCGCATGGCGCGCGAGGCGCTGCCGCAGACTGTGCGCGTGCTGCCCGAGCGCGGCGAGGCCGACGTCGTCTTCCTCGCGCTGCACGGCGGGCACGGGGAGGACGGGACGATCCAGTCACTTCTCGACCTCACCGGCGTGCCGTACACGGGGAGCGGACACCTGGCGAGCGCGCTGGCGATGGACAAGGACCTGTCGAAGCATCTCTTCCGCCGCGCGGACGTGCAGACGGCGGACTGGGTGATGCTCAGCAACGACGATCCGGGCTCGTTCTCGGTCGAGCACCTCGGCCTGCCGCTGATCGTCAAGCCGTCGAAGCAGGGCTCGACCGTCGGACTCACGCTCGTCAAGGACCGCGGCGAGCTGCCGGCGTCGATCGCCGAGGCGTTCCGCTACGACGACGAGGTGATGCTGGAGCAGTTCATCGCCGGCCGGGAGTTCACCGTCGGGATCCTCGGCGACGACGCGCTGCCCGTTGGCGAGATCATCCCGAAGCACGAGATTTACGACTACGAGTGCAAGTACACGCCGGGGATGGCACAGGAGGTCTTCCCGGCGAGCATCAGCGAGGCGTGGCGTGACAAGCTCCAGGACCAGGCGCGCCGCGCGTTCAAGGCCCTAAAGCTGCGCGGCTACGCGCGGATCGACTTCCGGATGACGGAGGACGGGGAGCCGTATTGTCTCGAGGCGAACACGCTGCCCGGGATGACGCAGACGAGTCTCATCCCACAGGCAGCGGCAGCGGCCGGGATCACGTTCCCCGAGCTGTGTGACCAGATCGCGCGTCTGGCGCTCAAGTCGGACTACGCGCCGAAGAGTGGCGACTGGGCACGAGTAGAGCGGGCGGAGGGCGGAGGGCGGAGGGCAGCGGGGAAAGCGACTCGGAAGGCCGCAAAGGCGAAGAGCAAGCCGAAGGCGAAGGCGAGCGGGAAAGGGAAACGGGAGGGACGATGAGAACACACGTCGCCGGGCCGACGGCGGCGCTGGCTGGCGTGCCCGCCGGGCTCCAATCGCAGGGGGTGTGGACGGGCCGGCGGCAGCTCTTCGTGCGCTTCGCCGCCGAGGCGGAGACGGCGACGATGTACACGGCGGACGCGCTCGCGCAGGAGCTCAAGCGTCTCGTCGCGCGCTCGACGTTTCACTCGGTCTCGATCTCCGGGCGCGACCCGCTGGCGAACGCCGAGTACCTGTGTGCGACGTTCGAGAAGCACGTGCCGACGATCCCGATGATGCTCGACACAGATGGTCAGCGTCCGGCCGAGCTTGCCCTCCTCGCCAAGCACCTGGGGCTCGTGCAGGTGACGCTCGAGGGGTCGGCGGGTGCGGCGGACGCGGCCGTCGAGCGCGGACTCGAGTCGCTGCGCATCGCGGCACGACAGAACGTGCAGCATGCGCTGGTGCTGGCGCCTGACGAGCGCACCAGTGACGGGCAACTGCTGCGGATCGTCGAGCAGGCGCACGGCGCAAGCGAGGCGACGATGATCGTCATTCACCCGCCGCCGAACGTGCCCGTCGATCGCGACCGCCGGTGGATCATGCTCCTCGAGCGCGGGGCATCGCTTCATGGCGACGTGCGCTTCGGGTTGCGACTGCCGCCGGCGGTGGGGACGAGGTAGAGTTCCGAGGTCGGTGGTCGGAGGTGGGAGTGTGACTCCGCTCACTCACCCTTCCACCTCCGACCTCCCACCTTCGCTGGGGAACCCGAGCTTCGACGTCGTGATACTACAGTAGTCCCCCAGCAGTCCCCCAGCAGTCTCCCGCAGCGACTCTTCATGACCTACCCCTCCTCCTCAGACACGCAGGATTATCCGCGGATGACGCCGGCTGTGCAGGCGCTCATCGCGATCAACGTCGCGATGCTGTTCCTGCAGTGGACGGTGGGCGGGATGATCGGCCTGCGTCCCGAGGTGCTGGCGTACTCGGGGGAGCCGCTGCGGGCGTGGTGGACGCCGGTCACGTACATGTTCGCGCATGGGGGGCTGTGGCATCTTGCGCTCAACATGTACACGCTGTGGATCTTCGGGCCGCGTGTCGAGCACGTGTGGGGGACGAAACGCTTCACCTGGTTCTACCTCTGGTGCGGGCTCGGCGGCTTGCTCGCGCACGCGCTCTTCGGCCCGGACGGGTCAGCGCTCGTCGGCGCATCAGCGGCGGTGTTCGGCGTGATGCTCGCCTTCGCGTGGCAGTGGCCCCGTGAGGAGGTGTACCTCTTCGGCGTGCTGCCGTTGCGGGTGTCAGTGCTCGTCGCGATCCTCGCCGGCATCAACCTGCTCCAGGGGGTGCTCGCCCCCGTGGGCGTCACCGGCTCCGGCGTCGCACACCTCGCCCACCTCGGCGGCTTCGCGTTCGCGTTCCTCTACCTTCATGCGCCAGGTCCGGGGAGCATCGAGCGGCTACGCCAACACGTCTCTTCCGTCCCGGACGGCGCCGAATCGCCGCGTGCGATCCCGCCCCGCACCGCTCGCTCCCGCACGCGCGTCGACGAAGTGGACGAGATCGTGGCGAAGAGCAAGGCGATCGTCGGCAAGCAGAAGCAGCAGCGCCAACCGGCCCGCGGCATGCTGCCGCGCCTTTCCGGCGAGGTGAAGCAGACCGAGGTGGATCGGCTGCTCGACAAGATCTCGGCCGAGGGCATGGAGAGTCTGACCGACGAGGAACGCCAAGTACTGTCGGAGTTTTCTCGCCGGCTGCGAGGGCGCTGAGGCGCCGCCGCAGGCGGCGACCGATCGCGCGCGCTTCGGGCGCACAAAAGAGCCCCCCCGGGCGATGCCGGGGGGGCAAAGCCGCCACGCCGTTCTCGCGGCGGCAACGCCGGCGCAGAGAGCGCCGGTCAACGGGCAACATACCCCTCGGTGCGCGCGGCGCGCCAGAGCCGGCGGGGCAGGATGCTACACCGCACGGAGCATGCCCCAGAAAAACAGGGTGGAGGATGGAGGTCGGAGGGTGGAGTCCGCAGCTCTTCCACCCTGCACCCTCTACCCTCCACCCTAGATTGTCCCCATGCCCCGCCCCGAGCTCCTCGAGACGTTCCCGAACCCGTATCCGGGACGCGACTACGTCATTCGGATGGAGTGTCCTGAGTTCACCTCGCTCTGTCCGCTGGGCGGCGTCGAGAGTGACGCGCGAGAGCTCGAGCAGCTCACCGGCGGTGCGCCGGACTTCGGGACGATCCTTATCACGTACGTCCCAGGCGACGTATGCATCGAGCTCAAGAGCCTGAAGCTTTATCTCTGGAGCTTCCGCAACGACGGCATCTTCTACGAGCGCGCCGTCAACCGCATCCTCGACGACCTCGCCCAGGCCGCCAAGCCGCGCTCGATGGAAGTCATCGGGAACTTCAACGTCCGAGGCGGGATCAAGTCGGTCATCACGGCGCGGGTCGGGGAGAAGATCGGCTAGAACGAGGAGGGAGGTAGGAGAGAGAGTCCCAGCACTTTCCCTCCCTCCTCTTACCTCCCTCCTCCCAACTCTCTCAGCATCGATCTCCCCTTTGCCGTTGGCGGCTGTGCTATTCCCAGCCACTCAGCCACCGTCGGCGCGACGTCGATCGTGCGCGCGGGACCGAAGCGGTGCGCCGGGAAGGCCATCGTCTCGCCGCAGAAGACCGTGTACATGTCGGGACTCACCGAGGCGAACCCGTGGTTGGCGTCAGCGTCGGACATCGTGTCGACCAGGGGCCCACGCGTCGACGAGCTCCAGCGATATCCGGGCGCGACCTCATAGTAGAGGTCACCGCCGACCGGGCCGCCGAGTCCCAGCGAGTCGTGCTCGGCCGCGCGGAAGATGCGCGTGACGACAGGCGCGCCGTCCGAGCCGCGGACGGCGAGGAGCGCCCGCTCGGCTGCCGCGAGCACTGCGCCTTCTTCGCCCGGCGGCACGACGCCACCCTTCCACGCGGTGCGGTTGACGCTCACCCAGTAGCCGTTGGGGGAGAGCGCGCGGGTACGGGCGAGGTCGACGCGCGTCGTATCGCGGCCTGCCGAGTCGGGGGCGAGCAGTCCAGCGCGCGCGAGCGCGACGTTGGGGCGGAAGACGCGCCAGAGAGCGCGCATCCCGTGGTCGCCGGAAACGAAGAGCGCGGTCGTGCTCAAACCGGACGCACGCTGGAGCCCGCGCAGGTGCGCGAGCCGAAGGTCGGTGAGTGCCCAGGCGCGTCGGCGGAGCTCCTGGACGTGCGGGGCCGCCCAGGCATCGTGATGCGGCGATGCGGGGTCGACGTACCCGTAGACGGCGTGCTCGAAGTTGTCGATCAGTGGGAAGTAGTCGAGCAGGAGTGCGGGGCGGTACGTTCGCCACATCCACTCGACGCCGCGCATCGACTGACGCGTGAGGTACTCGGCGGTCTCCAGGTAGCGTGCTTCGGCGGTGCCGTCGCCGCCGTCCATGACCGTGCGGCCGAATTGGCCGTGCTCGTACGCCCACGTCGCGCTACCCCCGGCCCAGCCGCCGATCGCCTGGGCGTACGCGACTGCCGTCCGCGGGTGATTCGCCTCGACGACGTTGAGCTCGGGCTGGAACAGCACGTAGCTCGACGCGTCCGACGCGAGCGCGAAGAGGCGCACGCGCAGGAAGACACGTCCGGCCGCCGCCGCACTGCCGCCGCCTTGCACCGTGATCTCGATCGGCTCCGAGAAGTGGCGCGCCAGCGGACGGCCGACCGGCCAGCTGGTGTCGGCGGGCACGGCGCGCGCCGTCACGCCGGCCGACGCGTCGCGCCCGCGCGCCGAGACGACGACGTGTGTGTAGGTGCGTCCCTCGCCGTAGAAGAGCGCGAAGACCGAGTCACGCCCGATGCGCCAGGCGATCTCGCGCTGTGGCGTGCCGATGCGGCCGAGCCGCCCGAGCCCCCGCCAGGGAGCGGCCGGCGTGCGCGGCGGGTGCGTGCGCTCGGTGAGCACGCGGTTAAGCGACACGTCACGGTTGTAGCCGTTGAGCACCTGCACGCTGTTCCGCGCGAGCCCATCCGCGGCGCGCGCGCGGAGCTGCTCGAGGAGTGTATCGCGCTGGGACGTGACGGTCGGCACGTACCCCGGCATCCGTGGCGCGTGCGTCGGGTGGTGACCGGCGACCGTGAGTCCCGCGAGCCCCGCGGTGATCCAGATCGGCTCCGCGCGGAGGGCGGCGGAGAGGAAGCCGCTCGCGAGCTCGGTGAGCGCGTGCTCGTCGCGTGGCAGCATCGGCTGATCGTTGGCGGTGACACCGTTCACGTCACCGTACGCACCCGTCCACAGCGACGCGTGGCTGGGCGCGGTCAGGCTCGGCATCGCAGGCCGCGCGTAGGCCGCACAGGCGCCGCGCTCGAAAAGCGAGTAGAACGTCGGTGCCGCGTCGCGGTCGACGGAGCTCCGCAATCGCGACTCGCTGAGCGCGTCGAACGAGACGACGATCGCGCGACGCTGCTCGACGGGGGGGGCCACAGTGACCGGCGCCCGCCGGCCGCAGGCGGCGGCGACGATCGCACAGAGTGCGCTCATGGCGAGAACGGCGACGCGTCGTCGGGACGGAGTCATGCCCCGAAAGCTAAAAGCCGCCCGGCGAGTTTCCCGGGCGGCTTTCAGTTCAACTCGACTCTCGATCGTGCGGTTCTAGAAGCTGTAGCGAGCGGAGAGCTGCAGCCGGTAATAGTTGCTGACGAAGTTCGCGACGCGGTACTCCTCCGGGCTGCCGGTCAGCTGCGGATCGACATTGAAGGGGTTGTACGTCACGATGGGGACCGCCGTCGCCGGGTCGGTGCTCGACATGCCGACGTGCGACACGAGCGGGATGTTGTTGAAGGTGCTGATCGGGCTGAGGCGCTGCTGACCCCAGCGGTTGTTCAGAAGGTTGCCGACGTTGAACACTTCCAGCTGCAGGGCGACGCGCTGGCCGCGGACGACGGGGAGCCCCTGGCGGACGGTCAAGTCGAACTGGTGCGAGAACGGCGAGCGGCAGGCGTTGCGCTCCAGAATCCGGCCGCGGTACCTGCTCAGGCAGTCGGAGTTCTGGATGAGCTGCTCGAAGGCCTCCGCCTGCTGCGCGGGCGTGAACGTGACGCGCTGACCTGTCGGGCTCGTGAACGTCGTCTGTGAGAAGCGGATCTGGTTCTGGTCGCGTGCGTCCGTCGGGACATACACTAAGTCATTGCCCTGTAGACCGTCGGCGTTCAGGTCGCCGATGTTGCCCGAGCCGCCGTAGATGTAGTCGTGTGGCGGCCCCGAGACGCCCTGGTACGACAGGGTGATGTCGGTCGACATCTGCCGGGCCCAATTGAACGTATAAGTGCCGTAGCCGACGATCTTGTGGGGCTGGTCGAAGAGGCTGATGCCGGTGTACGCGTCCTCCTGGCGGCCCGAGAGGGTGCGGCCGAACTGCCAGTTGGAGATGTGCGTGCTCGACGTGAAGCTCTGCACGTCACGCGAGCGGGAGAAGGTGTACGCGATCATGCCCTCCCAGTTGCGCGAGTAGCGCTTCTGGAGCTGTGCCGTGAGGCTGTATGAGAAATCCTTGTTCTGGTTCTCGATGTCGAACGCCTCGCTGAACCGTGCCGTACCGCCGTTGTCGGCAACGGCCTGTGGGAGTCTTTGCGTCGAGCGTCCGTTGGTGGCGATGGTTCCGTACATCACGCGCCCGCGGGCGTCCATGCCCACCGGCCCGGCGAGGTTGCGGTTGACGAAGAAGAGCTGGTTGAGGGTTCGCGAGTAGAGTCCCTCGACGGTAGCAACGATGTTCTGCGTAAAGAGGCGGTCGTACGCGAGGTTCGCGCGGAGCGGCTGCGGGAACTTCAGGTCCCTGTCGAGGAAGTTGACCGCGCCGATCGGCCGGCTGCCCTGGCCGTTGCGGCAGGTCTCGGGAAGCGGCGGTTCCGGGGTGAACGCCGGCGCCGGATCGGCAGTACCGCCCGTGCAGTTCAGGAACGTGATGATCTGGCCGTTGTTGACGTACGCGTTCTCGAGCCAGACGTAGGGTGGGGTGCCGACGAAGAGGCCGGCCCCGCCCCGGATCTGGTTCACGTGATCGCCCGTGACGTCCCAGTTGAAGCCGAACCGCGGCGAGAACTGCACAGCGCTGGTCGGCGTCTCGTGGTGCCCGTAGGCCGTGTCGATCGCCAGCGCGTATGAGTTGTCGGTGAGGAAGTTGCTGATGTCCGCGCGCAGGCCGAAGGTGAGCGTCACACGCGGCGTCATCGTCCACTGGTCCTGCGCGTAGAGTGCGGTCTGGAGCGCGTCGAAGTAGACGTTCCCCTCGTCCTTCAGGACAAATGCGCGGCGGAACGATCTCGGGTTCCCCGCGTCGAGGCTGTCCAGCGTCTGGAACGACCAGACGCCATATGAGCTCTGCGTGAACTGGTTGCGGATCTTCACCAGCTCGTTGCGCGTGCCGATGACGAATGAGTGGTTGCCGCGCGGGATCGTGAGATTGTTCGTGATCTCGTAGGTGTAAGCGTCGAGCTCGTTGCCCTGCGAGAACTGGTCGGCGCCGGCGATGATGCGATTGCCCGACCCGGTCGGGACCTGGTTGACCGTGATCTGTGGGAAGCGCGTCGGCGGCGTGCGGCGGTCCTCCACCAGGTCGGCGCCGACGAACAGCTCGTTGCTCCACCCGTTCCTGAAGTTCGAGAAGAGTTGCACGACCGGCGCGTGCTTCTTATGAGAGAGGTCGTGCAGGTTGGAGCCGTAGACCACCGTGGTGGCGCTGCGGCCGCTCTGGGTCCGGTTCTCCTTCGTCGTGTTGGTGAAGTTGTAACGAAGGACGAGTCGATGCGCGTCCGAGAGCTGGTAGTCGGTCCGGGCGAAGATGTTGGTCATCGGCTGTGGGGCGTTGAGCGCGGCCGCCGTGCCCGGGTTGAATTGGTAGCGCGTCTGCAGGATCGACTCGAAGCGCTGGATGTCGCCCGCCGCGATCGGGAACGGCGTCGTGGCCGTCGCCGGCTGGCCGAAGAACGGCCCGGTCACCGGCGTGTTCTCGTCCTGGAACTCGTTGGCGGTGAAGAAGTGGAGCTTGTCGCGGATGATCGGGCCGCCGAGCGAGAAGCCGACCTGCGCGCGGTCGAACGCCGTGGCGCGGAGCACGGGGACGTCGCGGCCGTAGTCCTGATTCCGGTAGTAGTAGAAAGCCGAGCCGGTCCAGTCGTTGGTGCCGCTCTTGGTGACCGCGTTGAGCAGTAGGCCGCCGAAGTTGCCCTGGCGGACGTCGAACGGCGCGAGGAGCACCTGGAACTCCTTGACCGCCTCGAGCGAGATCGCGCGCGCGCTCACCTGGCCGCCGGGCTGGCCGGTAGAGCCGAGGCCGAAGACGTCGCGCTCGGTCGCGCCGTCGATCTGCACGTTGTTCATGCGGTTCGACATGCCGCCGCCGGAGAAGCCGGGACCTGACTGCGAGACCTGCGGCGTGAGGCGAATGAAGTCGGTGAGGTTGCGGGTCAGCGTCGGAAGGCGCTGGATGACGGTGTCGGAGACGGTCGTCTTTGTCCCCTGCGCCGTCGGCGAGATCTCGGCGGGTGTCGCCGTGACGGTAACCGCGCCGAGCCGCGTCGCCTGCTGGACGAGGCGGAAGTCGACGCGCGCCGCCTGCGAGAGGATGACGCGGACGTCGTTGATCTCGGACGGCTCATACCCGATGCGGCGGGCGCGCACGGTGTACGGGCCACCGACCTCGAGCCCCTGGACGTAGTAGACGCCGTTGGCGCGCGTCATCGCGCCGGACGTGAAGCCTGTGGCGCGGCTGACGATCTGAATCTGTGCGCCTTCGAGCGGTTGACCTTGCTCGGTGGTGACGGTGCCGGTGATGGCGCCGGTGGTGACGCCCTGCGCGTCCGCGTTGGTCGCGAGGGGCGGCAGGACGAGCGCGAGCGCGGCGGCGAGAGCGAGCCTGAGCGTCCGACGGCGTGGTGGTGTCATGGGGGTGTCTCGTGTGTCTCGTGTGTCTCGTCTGCTTCGTGGGGCGGGAGGAATGGAGGCCTGGCATGGGCCGGGTCGGCGTGCTCGTGCGATGACCCGCACCTCGCTCGTGCCGAACTATCGAACTACGTCGTCACACCCCGACGTCACCAGTCGTCGACGTATGGCGGCCGCGTGCAAGTTGCCGGGGTGAATCGCAGGCTTGGCGGACAATGCGGTAACGGAAGCGTACCGTGTTCAGCGCGCGGATCAGCCGGGTTAGATGCTATCTCCAACTGCCGGACCCGGGAGTGGCGCGGGGTCTAATGTATGGGTCGGGGGGTCGGGGGGCGAGCGGAATTTTGGGAGCCGAGGGGGAGCATGGGCACCGCGTGCGTTCGTCGGATGGCGGTCGCAAGCGTGTACCAGACACACGTTGGCGCGTATGCCCCGGGTTGAGCGAAGTGACGCTGCCGCTTAGATTTGTCGGCTCGTTACGGCCAGGTAGCTCAGGTGGTAGAGCGCCAGACTGAAAATCTGGGCGTCGGCGGTTCGACTCCGTCCCTGGCCACTTCAAGGCGCCGATGCCCGCGCAATTGGGGAGGCCGACAGGCCTCCGAGCGGGCGAATCGGTACCGTCAGACTTGGACGCGTTGGCGTGAGCTCAGCGACGCGGCATTCGCAGCCGCGGTTCGCGACCGCCGCTACGCCTCGGACGTCCTGCGCGTCCTCGGTTTCCGACTCACCGGCGGCAACTTTGTCGCGGTGAAGCGGCACGTACGTCGGCTCGGGCTCGACACCAGCCACTGGTTCAAAGGGCGACCACCTGCCGGCAAACCCCTCGCCGAACTTGTCGCTCCCGGGGGCTCGGGCGGCAGTCGAGGCTATGTAAAGCGTCGCCTCATCAAGGCCGGCATTCTCCGCAACGAATGCTACGAGTGCGGCCAGCAACCGACGTGGCGCGGCAAGCCGCTGGTGCTCGTTCTCGACCACATCAATGGCGTGAACGACGACTACACGCCCGAGAACCTGCGGCTGCTCTGCCCCAACTGTAACAGCCAGACGCCGACGTTCTGCGGGCGAAAGGCGAGGCGGCGGCGCCAACATCCGAACGTTGCGCCGCCTCAGGTGCGCGAGCGCGCGGCGATTGACGCCGTCTACGCGGTCGCCGGCCTCGCCGCGTAGCTGGCGCGGAGTTCGGGTGGTCGCATGGCGGCGGCGCGTGAAGCCGTGCGAACCTTTTGCGCGGTAGCGGCATCTAAGCCGGGGACGACCACGGCGAGCCATCGCGCTCTCGCCCTTTGCCCGCTATTTCTACATTGTAGAATGTACCGGCGCTCCCCCATGACTCGACCTGACGCCACGCCCGCTCCCGCGCTCCCCCGCCTCCCCGCGGCGCTCATCACCGCGTTCGTCCCCTACGCCGAGCGGGATGAAGTCCTCTCCGAGCTCGCCGCTGAGTATGGCGCTCGCGCTGCCGAGCGCGGCCCGCGCGCCGCTCGGCTCTGGCTGTGGCGCCAGGCCTTCGGCTCGCTACCCATGCTCCTCCGGCGGAGCTGGTGGCGCGCGTGGACCGGATTCGAGCCGGACGCGAACCGCATGCGACCCGGCGGCCCGATGATCGAGGGGTGGATCATCGACGCACGCTACGCCGCGCGCCGGCTCCGGTCGCGGCCGACGTACTCGATCCTCGCCGTCCTCACGCTCGCCCTTGGGGCCGGCGGCACGGCTGCCGTCTACAGCTTGGTGCGCACACTCCTCCTCGAGCCGCTGCCGTACGCGCGGGAGCAGGAGCTGGCTGTCTTCTGGATGCCGAACGACTGGACCGAGCAGGAGTTCTTGTACCTGCGCGGAACATTCCCCGGCTTCCGACAGGTCGCCGCGTACCGGCCGGAGGACGTGACACTTCAGGCGGAGAACGGGCCGTCGCGCTTCGTGCCCGGGCTCGCGTCATCGGCCGAGCTCTTCAGCGTGCTGGGCGTGGCGCCCGCGATCGGCCGCGGCTTCCAGACAGGTGACGACGTGCCCGGGGCCGAGCCGGTCGCGGTGCTCAGTTACGGGCTGTGGCAGGAGCTGGGCGGCGACGCGTCGATCGTCGGCCGTCGGCTGCTGCTCGACGGCACTCCGCGGACGGTGATCGGGGTCATGCCCCGCGGCTTCTGGTTCCCGGAGCCCACGGTCCGCATCTGGACCCCGACTCCACTCGACGCGCGGCGCACGTCCGGGAACTATGCGTTCATCGGACGCGTCTCGCCGGGCATGCGCGTTGACGCGATGGCGGCGCCGGTCGCGCAGCTCGTCAAGCGACTCGACGAGCGATTCGATTACCCCGAGGCGTGGGACAAGACGAAAAACGCGGCACTGACGCCGGTTCGGCAGTACATCCTTGGCTCGGTACGTCCCTCTGTGCTCGCCGTCCTCGCGGCGATGGGTGTGATCCTCCTCATCGCCTGCGCGAACGTCGCCGCGCTGATGCTCGGTCAGGTGGACAGCCGGTCGACGGAGCTCGCGGTCCGTGCCGCGCTCGGTGCGGGCCGCCAGCGGCTGATCCAGCAGCTCGTCCTCGAGGCGCTGCTCGTCGGACTCGTCGCCGGCGCGGTCGGCGCGGCGCTCGCGGCGAGCGGATTCCGACTGCTCATCGGCGCGCTGCCGCTCGGCGCGCTGGCAGAAACGGCGGTGCTCGACTGGACCGTGTTCTGGGCGGCGATCACGATCGCCGTTTTGGCGGCACTCCTCGTGGCCGTGGTGCCCGCCGTCGCCGTCGTGCGGAGCGACCTGCGGGGGACAATTTCGAAGTCGCGCACGGGAGGCATCGGCGGGCGCGGCGGGCGTCTGGAGGGAGGCCTCGTCGTCGCGCAGGTGGCGCTGGCAGTTCTCCTCGCTGCGGGCGCGGGGCTCTTGATCCGCAGTGTCGCGAAGCTGCACGCGATCGACCCCGGGGTGGACACGCGTGGCATCGCGGTCGTCGACATCGCGATGCCGGCCGAGAGTAGCGAGCAGGAACGGCTGCGAATGCTGCGCGAGCTGCTGCCACCGCTGCGCACGCTCCCAGGCGTGCGCTCGGTCGGCGCGGTGCAGCGACTCGCCCTACATGTGAGGGGCGACAACTGGGGTGTGAGAGTCGAAGGACGCCCGGATCTGGACGGTGGCACGAGCGCCTTCCGAGTCGTGACACCCGGCTACTTCGAGACGATGGGGATCGCGGTCCGGCGCGGGCGGGGCTTCGACGTCGGGATCGACAGGCCGACCGGCGAGGTGGCCACCGTCATCAACGAGGCACTCGCCGCGAAGTACTTCCCGGACGTGAATCCCATCGGCCGCCGCCTCGTCACCTTCGGCGCGGGGGAGCGCATCGTCGGCGTCGTGGAGAACGTCGCCGAGCAGAGGCTCACCGAGGGACCGCAGCCGGCACACTACGTCCTGTACGATCAGGTACCGTACACGCCCGAGACGCACTCGATCGTGCTCAAGGTCGACGGAGAGCGCCGCACCGCCGGCGTGCTCGAGGCAGCCCGCCGCGCGATCCAACAAACCGCGCCTACCGTCGCCATTCAGGAGATGACGACGATGGAGTCGGTCTTTTCGAAGGCGGTGGGGCCGGCGCGGCAAGTCATGACGCTGCTCACACTCCTCACCGCGCTCGCGCTCGTCCTCGGCGCTGTCGGTATTTACGGCGTGATCTCCCACTTCGTGACGCGGCGGCGGCGTGACTACGGCGTGCGAATCGCGCTCGGACAATCGACGGCCGGCGTGATCCGGCAGGTGGTCGGACGTGGCGGTGTACTCGTCGCGATCGGCAGCGCGATCGGCATCGCCGGCGCGCTAGTCCTCGCGCGCCTGCTCGCGTCGTTCCTGTATGGCGTGGGCGCCGCGGACCCGATGGCCATGGGGGCGGCGGTCGCCGCGCTCGCGGCTGTCGGATTGGCGGCCGCGTACATCCCCGCCCGGCGCGCGAGTCGAACCGACCCCGTCCTGGTGCTGCGAACGGAGTGAGACGACCGTGTCCGATATGGAACTACTCGGCAGCTTCGAGGAACAGGTGATGCTCGCGATCGTGCGCACTGCCGACGAGGCGTACGGCATGGCGGTGCGCCGCGAGCTCGAGCGCGTTACGGCGCGTGACGTGACGATCGGCGCGGTGTACGCGACACTGGACCGGCTGGAGGCGAAGCGGCTCGTGCGCTCGGTTCGCGCCGGCATCGGCGGCTCGTCGCGCCGCGTGTTCGCGGTCACGCGCTCCGGTGCGGAGGCGTTGGCCGACACCCGGGCGATTCGCGATCGGCTGTGGAAGGGGGTGGATCTGCAGCGCCTGCTCGCGGGGGCGAACTGACGTGCGACCTGTGACCACCTAACCGAGTCACGCACAGGCAGACATCTCCTCGGCCCGCACCGGCTCGGCGACCGCCGCCGGCGGCGCGGGCGGCGCTCGATAGCCGGTGACCGCCGTTAGTACCCGCTCGAGCGCCGGACGCATCGCGGCGACCCGCTTCGCCCGGATGACGAAGTCCCAGAGTGGCTCGAGCTTCTTCCAGCCGCCGGCGTAGGCCGCGTGGCGGAGCGCGCCGCCGAGCGATGGCTTCGTCCACGCGCCGCGGAAGATCGAGCCCCATTCATAGAACGACTTGTACGCGTGCCAGTAGCCGCGCTCGAGCGCCTCGGGCGAGAGCCGCGCCGGGCGGAAGACGGTATGGCGGGTGTCGTAGAGGTCCCAGTCCTCGTGGAGGATGCGACCGTCACGGCGCATGCGGTCGTGGAGCGCGGTGCCCGGGTACGGGGTAAGGATGTGAAACGTCGCCGTCTCGATCCCCTGCTCGATCGCCCACGAGACGGTGCGGTCGAAGACCGACTCGTCGTCGCCGTCCATGCCGAAGACGAAGCTGCCGTTGACCATCACGCCGTGGTCGTGGAGGCGGCGGATGGCGGCGCCGTAGTCGCGGTGGAGGTTCTGGAGCTTGTGTTGCTCGCGCAGGTTGTCGGAGCTCAGCGTCTCGAAGCCGACAAAGAGACTGCGCAGTCCGCACGCGGCGGCGCGCTCGAGGAGCCCGGGGCGGAGCACCGACTGCACCGTGCCCGCCGCCTGCCAGACGCGTCCCATGCCGCGCATCCCCTCGAACAGCTCGGTGGCGAAGCGCACGTTGCCGAAGAGGTGGTCGTCGAGGAAGTAGAGGTGGCGTCCGGGGAGTCGGTCGATCTCGGCCAGCGCCTCGTCGACCGCCTGCGTGTAGAAGCCCTTCCCGCCCTGGAAGAACGCCTCCTTGTAGCAGAAGTCGCAGGAGTGCGGGCAACCTCGCGAGACGACGATCGAGTTCGGCACGAGGTAGAGGTGCCGCTTGATGAGGTCGCGCCGGATTGGCGGGATGCCGACGAGCGTGCGCACTGTCGAGCGGTAGAGCGGCGCGGGGCGGCCGGCGCGGAAGTCGGCGAGGAAGACGGGCCAGGTGTCCTCGCCGGGGCCGAGGAAGATGGTGTCGGCGTGAGCGGCCGCTTCCTCCGGCAGCGAGGTGACGTGGAGACCTCCGAGGGCGATGTGGGCGCCGCGGCGCCGGTAGTGGTCGGCGAGTGCGTAGGCGCGGCGGGCGGAGGTGATGTAGACCTGGATAACGACGAGGTCGGGCGTGTCGTCGAGGTCGAGCGTCTCGACGTGCTCGTCCTGGATCGTCACCTCGTCGTTGTCGTCGAGGTACGCGGCGAGCGTAGCGAGTCCGAGCGGCGGGAAGAGAGAGTATTTGATCGGGCGGAAGAGAGGGCTCTTCGCTTCGGTGAGTGCGGGGAGGATCATCTTGACGCGCATGCACTGGGCTCGGGCGCGGGTCGGGACTAAGGCGGTCGGAGGGAGACGGGTAGCACCTGACAGGTGTCACGAAGTACTTTACAAAGCAAAGTACAGCGCGCAAGGGGCCTCGTGGTCACAGAAACCCCCAAGCGATCAAGCCGCCTGGGGGTTCTCACTACTCGTTGGAGGCTCAGACGCCGATCAGTCACGGCACTGTCGGCCGTCCGCGCACCTCACAGCTCCATCTCCCAGAACTGCCCCACCAGATCGTGCCCGAAGCTGTGGTGCGGCTCCTCCTTCACGAGCTTGTATCCCTCGGCCTCGTAGATCCGCCGCGCCGAGGTGAGCACGCTGTTCGTCCACAGCACGATCGATTTGTAGCCGGTGTTGCGGGCGAACTCCGTGCACTCGCGCACGAGCCGCCGCCCGATCCCGAGACGGCGCGCGGACGGCTCGACGTAGAGCAGGCGCAGCTGCGCCACGCCCGCGCGCTCGGCGTGCTTGATGACGAAGACGCTGCCCACCGTCTCGCCATCGCGCTCCGCGATCCAACAGCGCTCGCGTTTGGGATCGAAGCGCTCGATGAAGTCGGCGACGATGCGCGACATCAGCGCCTCGTACTGCTCGTCCCAGCCGAACTCCTTGGCGTAGAGCACCGCCTGGCGGTGCACGACCCACCCCATGTCGCCCGGGCGGTGCGGGCGGAGGATGAAGGGCGGCTGCGACTCCGTCTCAGGCCGACCGCTGAGGAGGGTCTCGATCGTGCGCATCGCGTCGAGGAGCTGGCGGCGCTTGGCCTCGGAGAGCGGCTCGAGGAGCTTGGCGACGACCTCACTCGCGCGCACATTGAGGTCGTCGAAGGTCGAGCGTCCCTTCGTCGTCAGTCGCAGTAGATTTCGACGTCCGTCTATTGGTGAGCGGGCTCGCTCCGCGAGCCCGCGGCGCTCGAAGCCGCGGAGCATTCGGCTCAGGTAGCCTGGGTCGAGCCGGAGGTCTCGGCTGAGGTCAGTCGCCGTGATGCCCTCGGCGTGGGCGATCTCGTAGAGGACGCGAGTCTCGGCCAGCGAGAAAGAACTGTGGAGGTGTCCCTCGTCCAGAGCACCGACCAGGCGGGTGTAGAACCGGCTGAAGTGCCGCACCTGGGCGACAGCATCGGCAACCACTCGCGCCTCCAGCTGGAATGTGGTTGCCAACATCCATAAATTGCTTGCCTCTGTCAAGAATATCGCCCTGACAGACGCGCCCGTAGCTCAACTGGACAGAGCACCAGACTTCGGATCTGGGGGTTGTAGGTTCGAGTCCTACCGGGCGCATTTAGAACAGGGTGGAGGGTAGAGGGTGGAGGGTAGAGAAGGCGGTTGCAGTAGTGAGACCTCCCCTCACCCGGGTCCGAGAACGCTCGCTCCGCCCTCCACCCTCTACCCTCCACCCTCTCATGCCCCACACCGGCACCGCATCCCTCCCGCTCCACACCGGCAAGGCCCCGCCGTGGCTCTTCGCGCGGATGGCGATGCTGTCGCGCGAGATCGTCATCTACATGGTGAGCGAGTTCGGGGCGCGTGAGGTGCTGCGGCGGCTCGCCGACCCGTTCTGGTTCCAGGCGTTCGGCTGCGTGCTCGGCTTCGACTGGCACTCGAGCGGCGTGACGACGACCGTCACAGGCGCCGTGAAGGAGGGGATCAAGGGGATCGATCGTGAGCTGGGGTTCTTCGCGGCGGGCGGCAAGGGCGCGACGTCGCGCAAGACGCCAGCGCAGGTGACCGAGGCCTGCGAGCGGATTGGCCGCGACCCGGCGCCGCTCGTCTACGCGAGCAAGACGGCGGCGAAGGTCGACAGCGCCGCGGTGCAGGACGGCTACCAGCTCTACCATCACGCGTTCTTCTTCACCGCGGAGGGCGACTGGGCCGTCGTGCAGCAGGGAATGAGCGACGCGACGCGGATGGCACGCCGCTACCACTGGCTCTCCGAGCATGTGACGAGCTTTGTCGAGGAGCCGCACGAGGCCGTCTGCTGCGACACGCAGGGCGAGACGCTCAACCTCGTCGCGGACGAGAGCGAGGGAGTGCGGCGCGGGTCGGTGGAGCTGGCAACCCTGCCGCCCGATGTCACGCTGCGCGAGATCGCGAAGGTGCCCGAGCTCGCGATGCCGGTGCGCCACACGCTCTTCCCCGAGATGGACGTGCCGAAGCGGCACCTGCAGAAGATCCTCGCGAGGACCTACGAGCGCGCGCCGGAAAACTTCGAGACGCTACTGGGGATCGAGGGCGTGGGGCCGAAGACACTGCGCGCGCTGAGCCTGACGTCCGAGTTGGTGCACGGAACACCGGCGAGCCTGCGCGATCCGGCTCGGTTCGCCTTCGCGCATGGCGGGAAGGACCGCACGCCGTTCCCGGTCGACCGCGCGACCTACGACAGGACGATCGAGGTCCTCGGGCTGGCGATCAACAAGGCGAAGGTCGACCGCTCGGAGAAGGTAGAGGCCTTCAAGCGGCTGGCCGAGCTAGGGAAGGACGACGCGAGCGACGATGCCGGAGACGAGGAGCCGCGTCTGGCGGTCTGAGCGTCGGAGCGGGTAACATCTAGCTCTCAGCCGATAGCCCACACCCTCCTAGCTGAAAGTGCGTCGAGTCTCGAGTCGCGCCCTCCTCGCATTCACCCTCCTCCTAACCGGGCTCGCCTGCGCGGCGCCGCCCGCCGCGAGAGAGCCGCGCCGCCCGTTCGACGACGCACCGTCGGCAGCACGAGCCGACAGAGCCGCGAGCGAGCGACAGACCGTCGCGCCGCCGAGCGACAGCGCCGTCGAGGCGTTCTTCGCGCGGCAGGTGATGCGGAAGCGATACGTCGACGCGCTCTTCGCGGCCGCGCTCGGAAGCGAGATGGTCGTCCGCAAGGTCGGCTACCCGGCGCCCGATGGTCTCACCATCCCGGCCTACTTCTTCTCGCCGCGTGATACGGCTTCACCGCGTCCGGTGGTCCTCTTCATTCACGGCGGCGTCCACGGCGACTTCGGGCTCGGGCACCTCGAGCAGGTGCGCGACCTCGTGCAGCGGGGCTACGTGATCGTCGCGCCCGAGTACCGCGGCAGCACGGGGTACGGACGCCGCTTCTACGATGCCATCGACTACGGCGGACGGGAGGTGGACGACGTGATCGCGGCGCGCGACTTCCTCGCGCGCGAGGTGCCGTGGGCCGACCTGCAACGCACCGCGGTCATGGGCTACAGCCACGGCGGCTACATCGCGCTGTTCGCGGTGATCCGCCGGCCCGAGCTCTTCCGCGCCGCGGTGGCGCACGTACCCGTTGCGGACCTTCCGGCGCGCATGCGCACCCACCCCGAGTGGTACCAGGCCCTCTTCGCCGCGCAGCCGCCGTACGGCGGCACGCTCGAGGAGAACCCACGCCCGTACATCGAGCGCTCGCCGTCCTCGCACGCGCGCTCGCTCCGCAGGCCAGTGCTCGTGCACGTGGCCGACAATGACCAGGACGTCTTCATCGTCGAGAACCGGATCCTGCGCGACTCGATGGTCGCCGCCGGCAAGGACACCGCGGGGCTGTACACGTACCGCGAGTGGCGCGACCCGCCCGGGGGGCATTCGTTCGGCATGCTCGACACGCCGCAGGGGCGCGAGAGCTGGCGAGAGACGCTGGCGTTCCTCGCGCGGCACCTCGCGCCAACCCGACGCAGCTTTTCCGGATCCGGTACGCGATAAAGGGCGAGGATCCGCTCCCGTCGGTCTTCCAGGGATAGGTCGCAGGCGCAGAAGGGAGACGAATGAGGATCTTCATCGCCGGCGCGACCGGCGTTGTCGGACGGAGACTCGTTCCGCAGCTGATCGATGCCGGGCACGAGGTCACCGCTGTCGTCCGCGCGGCCGGGAAGCGCGAGACGGTGTCCCGGCAGGGCGCCCGGCCGGTCCACGTCGACCTGTTCGACGCAGTTGCGCTGCGCGCAGCGGTGGCCGGACAGGACGCAGTGATCAACCTCGCGACGCACATCCCGCCGAGCTCTCGCGCCTTCCTCCCAGGAGCATGGCGCGAGAACGACCGTATCCGCCGCGTCGCCTCACGCAACTTGGTCGACGCGGCGATCGCCGGGGGCGCCGCGCGCTTCGTTCAGGAGTCGTTCGCGCCAATCTACCCCGACCGCGGCGACGAGTGGATCGACGAGGGTACGCCCGTCCGAGCGGCGCGCTACAACCGCTCCGTCCTCGACGCCGAGGCGGCGGCCGCGCGCTTGACGCGAAGCGGGCGCACCGGTGTCGTGCTTCGCTTCGCCCTCTTCTACGGTCCCGACAGCAGCTTCACCCTCGACACGATCAGCTATGTGCGGAAGGGGTGGGCGCCGGCGCTCGGCGCGCCCGACGGGTTCGTGTCGTCGGTGTCGCACGATGACGCAGCCACCGCGGTCGTGGCGGCGCTTGCCGCCCGCGCCGGCATCTACAACGTCGTCGACGATGAGCCAATGCGTCGGCGGGATTACTATGGGTCACTCGCCGCGGCGCTCGGCGTGGCGCCGCCGAAATTCCCGCCGGCCTGGCTGGCCCGCGTTACGGGATCGCTCGGCGAGACGCTCTCGCGCTCGCAGCGCATCTCGAACCGGAAACTGAAGGAGGAGTCTGGCTGGAGGCCGGCGACGCGGAGCGTCAGGGACGGGTGGCCGCACATCGTGGCCGCCACCGCGTCGGTCGGGCGGAGCGAGCAAGTCGCGGAGAGCGCGACGACGCGATAACGTCGGGCTCCATCCCGCGGCCGCTCTCCGCCGCTCTCGCACCGTCTGTACGCAAGCGTACGAGGTACGAAACCGTACGCTTTTTCGCGCGCGCTGCGCGCATACCGCGCGACATACCAATCACGCGCGCGGGAACATCTGTTGCACACGAACTCCGGCTCGAGATCGCACAGGCGTGCAGAATGCGGCCGCCGGATCGCCGACTTTCGAGAGGGGAGCGTCGACTGATGGCACAACGGCCAACTGTGGAGGCGCAACGCGCGGCGCTCGCCCGTCGGCTTCGGCCACTCTACGCCGGACTGCGGGACGAGGAGTTCGAGCAGATGGTCGCGCGAATCGCCGAGATCGAGTTCTACGGATCTGGCGCGGAGGCGATCGACATCGGCCGTCGCGTCGCGCGACGGGTGTCGACGGCCGCCGTACTACCGCGCGCGGCGGCGTCATGACCGACGCTAACCGTGTGACCGCGCAGGGCGTCGAGCCGCTGAGCCGGATGCCGGACTGTGAGCTGGCGGAGGGCGCTCCCGACGTTCGCGAGTGGGAAGTCACGTCGCCCACGTCCGTGCACCTCGGCGTCGTGAAGGACCTGCTGATCGATCTCGCCTCGATGCACGTCCGCTACCTGGACGTTGCGCTCGGCACCGGCCCGGCGGCCCGCCGCGTTCTGATCCCGATCGGCAAGGCTTGGATCAACGACGCGCTCGATCAGGTGGTGATCGCCATTCCGACGGATCTCGACGCGCTGCCGGAGTACGAGCCGGCGTCGTTCAACCGCGACTTCGAGCACAACGTGCTCGCCGGGTTCGGCGAGAGCGGTGGCAGCGAGGCAGACTTCTACTCAGGCCCGGCGTTCGACGGCGCGCGCTTCCACGGCGCGCGCTGCGGCAGGCGCGAGACGGACACCGGAGGTGACGCGTGCCCGGTGGACGGCGGAGCGACTAACGCGCCCGAAGCCGCCAACGGCGTCGAGCTGCCGGTAGTTACCGACGCCGCGGCCGATTAGCTGACAGCGCGGGCCCGGCGCCGGTTTCCAAGCTTGCGGCGTCGGGTGTATGGTCCGGTGATGCGCGTTCTGGTCATCGGTGGTACCGGCTTCATCGGCCGGTTCGTCGTCCCGCAACTGGTCGACGGCGGGCACGACGTCGCCGTATTTCAGCGTCCCGACAGCGCGAAGCCCGTGCCGGCCGGTGTGCACTCGATTCGCGGCGACCGACACGACCTGTCCGCGTCGGCCGCTGAGCTCCGCGCGTTCGCGCCGGACGTCGTCGTGGACTTGATCCTGAGCTCCGGCCGTCAGGCGGCCGTGCTCATGGAGCTCTTTCGTGGTCACGCCGGTCGCGTCGTCGCCGCGTCGAGCATTGACGTGTACCGCGCGATGAGTGTCGTGCATCGGCAGGAGGAAGGCCCGCTCGAGCCACTGCCCCTGCGCGAGGATTCCGCGCTTCGCACCAAGCTGCATCCGTACCCGGCGGCGCAGATCAGGGCGATGCAGCAGGTCTTCGCGTGGTTGGACGAGGAGTACGACAAGATCCCGGTGGAGCGCGAGGTGCTAGGGCACTCCGAGCTTCCAGGGACGGCGCTCCGACTGCCGATGATCTACGGGCCGGGCGACCCGCGGCACCGCTTCTTCCCCATGCTCAAGCGCATGGACGACGGGCGTCCGGTCATCGTACTGTCGCGGAGTGTCGCCGGGTGGAGGTCGCCCCGCGGATATGTGGAGAACGTCGCCGGGGCCCTCGCGCTCGCGGCGACGTCCGATGTCGCGAGCGGTCGCATCTACAACGTCGCCGAAGCGGAGAGCTTCTCCGAGCTCGAGTGGGCGCGCATGCTCGCGGACGCGACCGGGTGGAGCGGTGAGTTCGTGGTGGTCGAGGACGACGAGGCGCCGGCGTCGGTCCGCATGGCCGAGAACCTCGCGCAGCACTTGGTCGCGGACACGACGCGCATCCGCTCGGAGCTCGGCTACCGCGAGTCGATCGCGCGCGGAAGCGATCAGGCGGACAATCGCGTGGCAGCGCGAGCACCCGCCGGCGATCGATCCGGAGCGGTTCGACTACGCGGCCGAGGATGAAGCGGCGCGGCGCGCGCGGTCATCTGGAACGGGCGCTCGCGCTGGCATCTACGACGGGGGATAGCGGATCGGTCGGATTCACGGATCGGTCGGATGAGCGTTTCAATAATTTTGAACGCTTCGATCCGCCCGATCCGTGTATCCGCCCCGATCGGCTCAACCGTTCGTCGTAATGGCTTCCCGAGGCAGTCTCGCAGATAGCTCGACGTCGTCATCGATCTCTGCCATCACGCACGGCTCGCTGCCGTCTCGCGCACTGCCGCAATCACGCGCTCGGCGTAGTCGATCCCGGCCGGCGTCCGTGAGCCGTGCCAGGTCAGGTACTCGCCGTCGACGAAGTGCATGCGTGAGCGCGCGAGCCCTGTAGCTTCTGCCAGCTCGTCGGCGTGCTTCTCCTTGAACGGGAACGGCTCGCTCGAGAGCAGCACCGCGTCGGGGTCCGCGGCCGCCAGCTCCTCGGGCGTGACCGCCGGATACCGTTCGCGATTCTCGGTGAAGACGTTCACCCCGCCGGGGAGCGCGAGCATTGCGGTGACGAACGTGTCGCCGCCCGCGACCATCCATGGGTTGCGCCAGATCAGGTACGCGTACCGCACGGCGGGGGCGTGGCGGACGCTCCCGCGCACGCGCGCGGCGCGTCGCTCGATGTCGGCGGCGATGCGCTCCGCCTCCGCGCGCCGGTCGAGGACGGCGCCGATGTCGCGCACCATCCGTGCGGTGTCGTCGACGCCGCGCGGGAAGCTCACGTGGCAGGGCACCCCCGCGGCCGTGAGGGCGTCGGCGTCCTCGCGACGGTTCTCCTCCTCGTTCAGCAGCACGAGGTCGGGCGCGAGCTCGACGATCCGCGTGATCTTCGGGTTCTTCGTCCCGCCGACCGACTCGACGCGCTCGACGCGACCGCCCGGGTGCACGCAGAACTTCGTGCGGCCGACGAGGTCGTCGCCTCGGCCGAGGTCGAAGACGAGCTCCGTGAGGCTGGGACAGAGGGAGACCAGGCGCACGGGGGGAATCTAAGGGCGACTGCGGACTGCGGACCAACGGCTTTGGGACGCCCCGAGTTGGGGCGACAGGCTTCCCGAGGGTTCGGGTCCGCGGGTCGGCCTCACTTCCCCAGCGCCGTTGGCACCGCCACCAGCGTCGTGATCGTGATCAGCGCGATGAAGAGCAGATTCGTCACCAGCCCCGCGCGCAGCATGTCCGGCATCCTGATCCGCCCGGTGCCGTAAACCATCGCGTTGGGGGGCGTCCCGACGGGCATCATGAAGCCGCAGCTGGCGGCGAGGACGGTCGGCACGGCGAGCAGCATCGGGTCCCCGCCGACGGCCACCGCGAGTGAGGTCACTACGGGAAGGAGCGCAGCCGCGACCGCGGTATTGCTCGTCAGCTCGGTGAGGAAGACGACGAGCGCCGTCACGACGAGGACGACGAGCGCGATTGGCATGGCGCCGGCCGCGGCGGCCGACTTGCCGATGGCGACGGCGAGCCCGGTCTGCTGGATCCCGTGAGCGAGCGAGAGGCCGCCGCCAAAGAGCACGAGCACGTCCCAGGGCACGCGTGCCGTTGCGTCCCAGCCGAGCGAGCGCTCGCCGCGGCGCCCGATGGGGATCAGGAAGAGGAGCAGCGACGCCGCAACGGCGATCCCCGCGTCGCTCACAGCGGGAACCAGCCGCGCGAGGAGCGGCTGGGTGATCCAGGCGGCCGCCGTGAGCGCAGCGACGATTCCGACCGTCCACTCCGCGCGCGACACCCGACCGAGCGCGCGGGCTTGCGCGGCGATCGCCTCGCGGCCGCCAGCGATACGCTCGGCACCGACGGGAAAGAAGACACGCGTGAGCAGCAGCCAGGCGAGTGGGACGCCGACAAGAACGAGCGGGACGCCGACCAGCATCCAGCGAACGAACCCGACCGGCCGTTGGTATGATTCGGCCATGTAGCCGGCGAGGAGGGCGTTCGGCGGCGTGCCGATGAGCGTGCCAAGCCCGCCGATGTTCGCGGCGTAGGCGAGGCCGAGCAGCAGCGCGACGGCGAAGTTGCGGTGCGCGCGCTCTGCGGTCGGGGGGGAGAAGTCGGCCCGCTCCTCCACGAGATCGACGAGCGACAGCGCGATCGGGAGCAGCATCGCCACCGTCGCGGTATTGCTGACCCATAGGCTGATGAACGCCGTTGCCGCCATGAAGCTGCCAACGATTTGCCGCGGTCCGGCACCGCCGAGGCGGACCATCGTCAGCGCCAACCGCCGGTGAAGCCCGGAGCGCTCGAAGGCCGCGGCGATCAGGAAGCCGCCCATGAAGAGGAAGATCACCGGGTTCGCATACGGCGCCGCGGCCGCGTCGATCGTGGCCACGCCGAGCAGCGGAAGCAGCACGAGTGGCAGGAGCGCCGTTGCGGCGAGGGGCATCGCCTCGGTGACCCACCACGTCGCCATCAGCAGTGCGACGGCGGCAACGCGCCATGCAGGCTCGGGGACGCCGAGGGGCGGCGGCGTCAGGAGTACGGCCGCGAATAGCGCCGGACCGAGCAACAGTCCGACGCGACCTCGCATGGATCGTTCGGTCGGAGCCTGCCGCGCCGCGGGCGGCGGCGCTTCCTCCGAGTTGGTCATTGTGTGCGTCGTGCCTCGGACGGGTGCGTGCGGTCGGCCTGGAGAGCCTGACCTGGGAAGCTTTCATAGGACGATGCTCGGCACGTGTGGATTCGTGAATTCACGACGAGCCGGTCGCCGGGCCTGCCGGAGGGGTGACTGGCCGCCGCGCAGCGTGACGCGGCAGACTCCTGAGGGAGGGCGAACCGGGATATTGCCGAGCCCGGCGGGCGGTCGTCATAGGGAAGACTCCCTCCGCTCCCACCGGCAGGGCGCAACAAAACACCCTCAAGACCCCCGCCCATGTTCGAGTCGTTCGCCCAGCTCTTTCCGGCCGAGTGGCGCGGCACGATCACCCTGCTCGCCGCACCAGTGCGGTGGATCCCGGAATGGCAGGCGATGCTGCTGCGGTCGACCTGGTTGAGCTACTCCCCCGCCGCCACCGCAGCCGCCGCGGTGGTGCTGCTGCTCCCCGTGCTTCTGCTCGTCGCGGGGATGTGGTGTACGATGCTGTCGATCTACACGCTGCCGTTCCGCTCGGGACGTGGCGGTTTCATCACCGCGATGCTGCTCTCATGGTGGGACGCCCTGCGCTGCATCTGGCTCTACTGGGCGGGGATGATTCGCGTCGGCGTCGCGCTCGTGGGTTGGGTGATCGGCTCGCTGCGGTTCGCGCTGCTGCTCCTGAAGAGCCTCGTCATCTCCCTCTTCCGCTCGCCGCTCACGTTGCTCGACTGGACGTCGCGCCGCTACTTCAAACCGGGCGTGCCGTGGATCGCGTTCATGGTCCTCGTGATCTGGTCGGCGGTCGAGGCGACGGTCTTCACGTTCACGCTGCAGCCGACGCTGAACGAGGTGTTCTCCGGGCTTACCGGGTTCGAGCCCCGTCCGATCGTGATGTTCCCTCTGCTCTGGCTGTTCCTCTTCATGCTCATCGGCGGCAGCTTCGCCTGCGTGCAGGTGCTGAGCGAAGCGGTCGAAAGTCGCAAGGTGGGCACGATCGTCCAGATGATCATCGTCGAGGCCGCGGTCATGTTCTTCGAGGTGATGTTCCTCTACCGCGAGCTGATCGACGCCATCACGCCGTGGATAGCGCAGCAGACGGGCGGCGAGATGCAGTTGGGCATCACGGCGACGCTCGGCCTCGCGTCGTTCGGCTGGGTTGGCGTGCGCGGCATGTCGTGGTTCCTCTTCGGCCGCTTCGGGACGCCCGCGTTGCTGGCGATCCTGTCGCGGCAGACGATCACGCACGCTGGCGGGGCGACGTTCGCCGAGCCGCCGGTGCAGCCCGAGTTCTGGCGCGCGCCGGTCGACGCGCTCAAGAAGGAGACGGCGTGGTTCCACGAGGAGGCGAAGCGGATGTTCGAGCTGCTCTCGATCCCGGTGATGCAGCTCCTCGCCGCTGCTCTCAACTTCGCGGTGGTCGTGATGCAGTCCCGCCCCGTGTTCTCTCTGCCCTTCAGCTCGATCGACGACATGCTGGTGGCGACCCCGTTCGCCACGCGCGGGCGGGACACGCTCGGCGACCGGAGTGGGAGGGCGATCAAGGCCGGCGGCGTGCACACGCCCCGCAGTCCGATGCCGCGGGTCGCCCCATGAGCCGCCGCGTGCGGTTCCCAGCGCTCGCCGCGCTCGCCGCGCTCATCGCGCTCATCGCGCTCGGCGCATGCTCGCAGGGAGGCGGCGACGGCGACGGCGCCCGCAGCGTCCGCGGCGTGAAACAGGCCGGAGAGCCGCGGATCGCGCGGTCGACGCTCATCATCGGCGTCGACGTGAGCGGGTCGTTCCAGCGGGACGGACGCTATGAGAGCGCGATCGACTTCGCGGCGAACTATCTCTACGGACACCTGCACGGTCTGGGTGGACTGAAGCAACCGACGTCGGTCTTCGTCGGCTCGATCGGCGGCGAGAGGCCGTTCGAGACGAAGTCGTTCCAGCCGATCCACACTTTTCAGAACATGAGCGTGGCCGAGATCGCGGCGTACCTCCGCAGGGAGTACCCGGCGCGCGACGGGTTGACCGAGTTCAATCCGTTCTTCGACCGGATCGCGACGCTCGTCAAGCGGCAGAACCTCGTGCTCTCGCCGATCAACATCGTGCTGCTCACCGACGGTCTCCCCGACACGCCCACGGCCAGGGGGGACAGCCTCGGCCCGTACAAGAAGATCGATCTGAGCAAGATGGAGTATCTGTCGAAGAGCGTCACGCTTCGCCTCCTCTATCCGTCGCCGACAATCGCGGTGCGGTGGGAGCGACAGGTCCCGCGGCGACGCGTGCGTATCTGGACGGTAGACAACGAGGTCATGCAAACGTGGCAGCGACAGCACCGAACGGGTGCGAAGCCCTCAGAGCAAACCGCGCTGTGGAAGTGGATCCGTGATAACGTCGATTTCCCGGTGCGGGCGATGACCGTGAAGTAAGGGGGAGGGAGAGGGATAGCGACGCGACACCGCGGGCCGGCGCCATGCGCCGGCCCGCTTCTTCTTCCATAGCGCTCGCCCCTCTTCCCTCGCCCCTCTTCCCGCGTCAGAATCTCCCGCCATGTCCGCCCTCAAGCTCGACCTGCTCCAGACGCTGACCCTGGCGGCGGTGCTGTACTACGTCGGGGTTCAGCTTCGCAAGCGGATCGCGTGGCTGGACCGGTTGAATATCCCGGCGGCGGTCATCGGCGGACTGCTGTTCACGACGTTCGTGATGGTCGTGCGCAGGTGGCTGAGCATCCAGCTCGACACGACCGCGCAACCGGTCCTCAGCGTCGCATTCTTCACGTCGATCGGGATGGGTGCGAGCCTGGCGCTGCTCCGGGCGGGCGGGCTCCAGGTGCTCGTCTTCCTCGTCTTCGCGACGGTGTTCTGCTTCGTGCAGAACTTCCTCGGAATAGGGATCGCGACCGCGTTCGGCGAGAACCCGCTGCTCGGGGTCATGGCGGGCTCGGTGACACTCGTCGGCGGACCGGCGACCGGGCTCGCGTTCGCGCCGCTCTTCGAGCAGGCCGGTCTCACCGGCGCGGGCCCGCTCGCCCTCGCGGCGGCCACCGCCGGGATCGTCGCCGGCGGCCTGACCGGTGGTCCGGCGGGCACGTACCTGACGAGACGCTTCGGGCTGCGCCCGGCCGCCGCGACGACGGCCGAGAGGCGGGCGGAGCTCCAGGCCGAGCTGGCCCCGCCGGAGGAGACGATCGTCGTCGAGGTCGAGCGCGAGGACAACCCGCTCGTGCAAAACCTCGTCGTCCTCGCGCTCGCGATGGGCGTAGGGAGTGTGGTGAGCCGCTACATCCAATCGCTCGGCATCACGCTGCCCGCCTACATCGGCGCGATGCTCGTTGCGTCGGTGCTGCGCAACGTGGACGACGCCGGCGGATGGTTGCGCATCGACCAGCGGACGATGGAGTTCATCGGCAACATCGCGCTCAACATCTTCCTCACCGTCGCGCTGATGGACCTCAAGCTGTGGCAGCTCGCGGGCGTCGCGCTACCACTTCTCGTGATCCTCCTCGCGCAGATGGCGGTCGCCATCCTCGCCGCGCTGACGGTCTCGTTCTACCTCATGGGGCGGGACTACGACTCGGCGGTCATGTCGAGCGGGTTCATCGGCTTCGTGCTCGGCACGACGGCGAACGCGGTGGCGAACATGCGCGCGCTCGTGGCGCGCTTCGGCCCGGCGCCGCGGGCGTTCCTCGTCGTACCGCTCGTCGGCGCGTTCTTCATCGACTTCACGAACGCGATCATCATCACGTTCTTCGTGAACTGGCTGCGGTGAGGAATGAGGAATGAGGAATGAGGAATGAGGAATGAGGAATGAGGAGGGAGGTGCGGACTCCTTCCTCCCTCCTCCCTCCTCACTCCTCCTTTAGATCGAACGAGACCATCAACGTGGGCTCCGCTGCGTCTATTCCGCCGACCGACGCGTACAATCGCCTCGCTGCGGCATTCGTGTAGTCGGTGAGGACCCACGCCTCCCGACACCCGACGTCGCGTCCGCGAGCGAGCAACGCCTGCACGAGCCGGCGGCCAATGCCCTGTCCCTGATGCGTGGGCGCCACGCCGACCTCGTTCACGAAGAGCTCCGGCGGCTTGTCGGGATGGAGATAGTGGACCCCCGATGCGATCCCGACGACGGTTGCTCCGTCGAGTGCGACCGCGAGGTGGTGACGCGGGTCGGCGAGAAACTCGGCCCTCCAGCGTGCGTCGACGGGGCGGTCGAAGACGTCCGGCGCTACGCGGTCGAGTACCGCGGCGTCCTCGCGACCGAGGATGCGGATGGTGTAGCTCGGTGCTGTTGTCTCCACGTGTCCTCCGAGTCTCGCGTCCCGAGGCGACTAGCTTGACTACCTCCCCGTGGTCCGCCATGATCCCGCGCTCCCGCCGAGCCGTCTCGTCGGCCGCCACCCTGGCCGCGAGATCGGCATCGACGTCCGTGCAGCCGTGACGGCCATCGATCACCCGCTGGAGATTTCACCGTCACTCAGCAAGGGGGAAGATCATGACCGGATTCCGCACCGTGATCAAGGTGAAAGCGGACTAGGGTTGCGAGGCAGCGCATCGCGATCACGGAGAGCAGCGGCTAACAGCGCCACATGGGCGTTCGTCTGTCTCGGCGCTGCGCTCGGCTGTGCGCAGGGCCAGGCCACACCGGCTGAGCTCCGGGCGTACCGCGACCTGCGTGGCACGCTGGTCGGCGCCGAGACGTCGGCCGCTTCGCCGCGTGGCCGGTACGCCGCGCACCGCGTTCGTCTGAGGAGCAACACAGGGCTGGTTGCCACGGGGCGGCTTCTCCGCCCCGTCGCGGCGCGCGCCGGGTGCTATCCGGCCGTGCTGCTCCAGAACGGTCGCGAGGAGAACAGCGGCGTCATCGGCCGGCTCCCGCCGGAATTCGGAGACGTCGTGGTGCTCGCGCTCGACTACCCGGAGGAGATCCCGTACGTGATACGCCTCCGCGACGTGGTGCTTCACGGCGAGCGCCTACGGCGCGCCGCGCAGCAGATTCCCGCCCGCTTCTCGCTTGGAGCGAGTTATCTGTCGCAGCGACCGGACGTCGACACGGCGCGACTGGCGATCGCGGCGACGTCCTTCGCCGTGCCGTTCGCGACGATCGCCGCGGCGGCGGACCACCGCTTCCGCAACGTCGCCCTCGTCTACGGCGCGGGTGACCTGACGTCGGTACTCGCCGCGAACATCGTCGTTCGACCGGGTGTCCTTCGCCGGCCGGCGGCGTGGCTCGCGACACGCCCGTTCGCGTCGTTCTTCCCCGAGCGCTTCATCGGCCTGATCGCGCCCCGCCCGGTCGTCATGGTCAACGGCGTCGACGACCCGCAGATGCCGGTCAAGGCGGTAGAGCGCCTTTACCGGGCGGCCCGACCGCCAAAGGAGCTGATTTGGCTCCGCACGGGTCACCTCATGCCGACGGACAGCGCGCTCATTCGCACGCTCGTCGACACGGCGCTCGCGCGGCTGCCGGTGCTGCACGCGGCGGGTGACACCGCCCGCTGCGGACGGTGAGCGGCGTTCGTACGCCTTGACTAGGTAATGGGCTCGATGGTGAAGTCGAAGCACCCCGCGCGCGTGTCGCGGACGTGGATGTAGTCGACGTCGGGCCGGGCGAGGAGGCGCTCGATTACCGGCTCGACATGCCCGTCGGCGACGTACTCCTGACTCCGCAGCAGTCGTCCGCGCCCATACGCGTTGAAGGTGAGCGGGTGCGACCGCAGCTCGGTGGGGAAGCCGCCGTCCTCGGCGTAGCGCTCGCACTCCGTCTCGTGAATGAAAACCGGACCGGGAAGAGGGAGTGATTCCGTTGTCCCGAACGGGTCGTACGTGAAGAGGATGCGGCGCTCCTTGCCGACGGCGAAGGTCCGCAGACAGTGCCGGCATGGCCCGTGTCCGGCGGCGACCTCCCCGTGTGCGGGGTGACCATACCCCGGCGACGTACGTGTGGAGCGCACGGCATCGGCGGTGTCGCTCGGAATGGCGATGACCCGGAACGTCATGAGATTCCCCTAGTGCGCGTTTGAGCTGTGCGGCGCTCTCTCGCCGCTCCAGCGGGAACCATGCACGCGTCCGGGGTCTCAAGGCTACCCGATTCTTGCGGCGAATCATCCACGCCTGCGTGGAAGCGCGATCCCGCTACTCGGCCCGCCTCACGCGCCCGTGCGACTCGATCGCAGCCAAGTACGCTGCGCCCCGACGCTCGGCGACCACGTCGAAGGCGAGTAGAAAGGCAGCGTGGCAGAGCAGGCCCAGCGCGACGCCCACAAACCAGACCTCACCCTCGAAGTAGGTCGTCAAGGCGGTCTGCATAGCACCCTCCTCGCAGTCGCCCGTCGGGGTCACTGGAAGAAGTACTTCACCCCGATCTGCGCCCGCCACCGTGACAGCAGGTCCGGGTCGTCGATGAACGTCCGCTCCGGACCAGTGAAGTTGAACAGCGGCGTCGTCCCGTCCGTGTCAAAGCCCACGAACCTGAGCGGCGACGTAGCCGCGGGGTCGGCTATCGTCCGCACGCCCCAGTCCGAGTTGATGAGGTTACCGACGTTCATCACGTCGAGCCCGATCTGGAGGGCGTGCTGCCGGCCGAGGGCGGCGATCGCGACGTCCTGCTGAACGCGCAGATCGACGTTCGTGTACCACGGGTTGATCAGCCCGAAGCGCTCGGCGATCTGGCCGCGGTGCGTGCTCAGGTAGCTGTCCTGCTCGATGAACGCGTCGAGGCGCGACCACTGCTCCGCGGGTGATATGGTAGCACCGGTCCGATCGACAAACGGCGCGAAGCGGATCTCGTTCTGGTTGCGTGGGATGTAAATGAGGTCGTTCCCGCCCGAGCCGTCGCCGTTGACGTCGCCCGAGTAGATGAACGAGTAACGGTTCCCACCGGCGCCGGCGAAGCGGTTCCCCTCGGCGACCTCCATGAAGAGGCCGAGCTGCGTGCGGAAGCGGTCGGACCAGCGGTGGATGTACGTCGCATCGCCGACGATCCGGTGACGTTGGCCGAACTCCGACCAGCTCAGCTCCGGCCGATTGGGGTCGCCCTGCACCGGCTGGTTCTGCCACAGCACGCTCGCGATCTCGGTCGACTTGAGCGCGTTCTTGGCCTTCGTGAAGCTGTAGCCCAGTCCGGCGCTCCCGATGTCACCGAACGTTCGGCGGAGCTGCCCGGTGATGTTGAAGGAGTAGCCCTGTCCGGTGTTGTCGATGACATAGATGCCGGCGCCGCCGTCGGAGTTCAGCTCGTTGTTCCCAAAGCCGCCGTAATACGGCCGGCCGTCGGGCAGCGTGCGGACCGGCGCTCTGAGGTCGGCGTTGCGCATGAAGACGCCGTTCAGGTCCTTGCCGTACAGGAGCTCGATCGTCCCGCGCAGCGCATACGGGAGCGCCTGCTCCGCGGCGACGTTTGTCGTCCACGTCTGTGGCCAGCGGAAGCTCGGGTCCATCGCGTTCAGGTCGAACGACTGCTGGAGCACCGACTCCTTCTTCGTCGGAATCGCGGGGCCGGTCGGGAAGAGGTTGGGGTTCGCGCCCGGATTGGAGATCACGTTGCCGACCCACACGAACGGCACGCGGCCGGTGAAGACGCCGGTGCCGCCGCGCAGCAGCGTGCTTCGGTCACCTGTCGGGTCCCAGTTGAAGCCGAACCGTGGCGAAAGCATCGCCTGGGCACCGGGCAGCTTGCTCTGGTCGACGAGCTCCGGCTGGCCGTTCTCGTCGCGCGCCTGGAGGCCGCGCGAAAACGGGTTGTCGACGGGGTTGGTGAAGTACGTCGGGAAGTCGACGCGCATTCCGAAGGTGAGCGTGAGCCGTGGCGTCGCGAAGAACTCGTCCTGGAGGTAGAGCGAGAACTG
>JBHELH010000351.1:0-5246 GCA_046263215.1 Gemmatimonadaceae bacterium
GGGGGCGCGCCCGGGCCGACACTATTCGACGAGGGTCGCCGGGAAACGTATCAGGGGCCGGGTGCGCGCTACGCGCGCGGCCCTGAAGCTATCGGCTATCGGCTATCGGCTAAGAGCAGCTATCAGCTATCAGCTATCAGCCCTTGGGACTGCCCCGCCCGCGCTGCGCGCGAGTCGGGGCTTCGACTGCATTTGATAGACTCCTTCCGCAACGCGATGCTCCGTCCCACCAAATCAGCGGCCCGCAGGGCCGCCCTCCCTACTTCTGATAGCTGATAGCTGATAGCTGATAGCTGATAGCTGATAGCTGATAGCTGATAGCTGATAGCTGATAGCTGCTCTTAGCCGATAGCCGATAGCGTCGCCGCCGCAGGCGGCGACTTATCTCATCGCCCGACGCGCCTGCCGGACCATCCTGAAGAACTGCACGACGTGCTGCATCGGCTTGATGTGGCTCGTCTCCTCGCCGTAGATCGTGCGGATCGGCACGCCCTCGATGCGCCAGCCGCGCTTGACGGCTGTGACGATCATATCCATCTCGAATTCGTACCCACGCTCTGCGCTGCCGAGGACCGCCTCCATGAGGCGGCGACTCAGCAGTCGGTAACCGGATTGATTGTCACGGATGCGGCGGCCCATCGCCCAGGAGAACGCCAGGCGCCCGATCGTGTTCGACACGCGACGCACGACTGGCATCTTCGAGAAGGCCCGCTCGCCGATGATCAAGTCGACGCCGGTCGCGCGGAAGCGCTCGACGAAGAGCGGAATCTCGTCCGGGTCATGCTGGCCGTCGGCGTCGAGCGTGATCACGGCGGCGGCGCCTTGCTCGAGCACCGCCCGGAAGCCGCGCTTGAGCGCCATGCCCTTCCCCTGGTTCGGCTGCTGATCGATCACCGTCGCGCCAGCGGCCGTTGCCTCGGCGAGGGTCCGGTCCGTCGAGCCGTCGTTCACCACGATCACCGGCACGTGCGCGCGGGCGCGGCGGATCACGTCGCCGACGAACCGGTCGGCATTGTAGGCGGGGATCAGGGCGACAACTCGTGCGGTCTCGGGCATGACGCAAACAGCAGTGATGCGGCGCCGACGGCGCACGATCCGGGCCCGGCGAGCAGCGGGCGGCGATTGTGAGTGTCATCCCCCAGGAGCCGGGTGCCCACCGAAGGCGGGCGGGGAGCAAGCCACTCCCGCTGTCATCCCGCAGGAGCGCCGCCGAAGGCGGCCGCGAGTGTCGGGATCTACCTTCCACTCTGACGGCGCCGGCCACAAAGCCGTGCAAGCAGACGACCCGCTGCGCGGGTGCCCCGCACTCGCTCGCTCCCCGCCCGCCTGCGGGATGACAACCGGGGCGAGGGTGGCGTCCCGGCGGTGTAGCCAAAGCGTCGTCCGGGCTCGTGGCGGTGCGGAGCCGAGTGCGCCACCAGGGGCTATCAGCGCCTTTCTGCGTCCGCCGCGTCCTCCGCGGCTGCGCAGTTCACCAGCAACGCCGTTCCGCAACGCCTTTCGCCGCCCCGTGGAATGCGACGTGCGACTCCGACATGACAACCGTAATCGGAGAGGTTCGATATGGCTGAACGTCGGAGAGGCGGCGACCAACGGGCGACGCGGCGCGACGGGCCGGGCGGAGCCGGCGCTGGACCGAACGTGCGCCAGCAGGCGGGCGCAAAGCGCGCGAGTGGTCAACAGTCGGGCTCGAAGCGCCCTGCCGTGCGAACGGGCGCCGCGAAACGCGCACCGAAGAAGGGAGAGGCGGACTAGGCGCGATCGCTCAGCGCAGCTGGACCTCTCGCAGCTTCCCCGGGACGGCGAGATCGAAGCGCCAGGTGCGTCGTATCCGGCCCGCGTCGGTGGTACCCGTGACGACCGCGTACCATTGACCGCTCCGTAACTCGAGTCGCGGAACGCCGATCGCCCACGCGCCGTCCGCGACCGCTTCGACGTCGCGCGACGAGTGCACCACGACGCGCTTCGCGGCCGGCTGCTCCTCCAGCCACTGAATGACGAGGCGATTGCGGACCTGGTCCCAGCCGTCACGCAGGAGCAGGAGGCGGAACGTCCCGCGCTGCACGCCGCTCTGCCAACGCCCGCCCGATAGGGCCAACCGCACGGCTGGGTCGAGCTTCGCCGGATCGAATCCCGCCGCGCTTGGCGCCGCGGCACTCGGCGCGGGCGTGCCCAACGCAGTCGTGCTCTGCGCGGAGCACGGTGCCGCCGTGCAGGCGATGAGCGCGGCTACGAGGAGGCCGGGTTTCACGTTGGAATCGACGACCGTCGAACGAAGCAGTCACGGCGGTTGACGACCGGCCCGGTCGCGCCGTATATGAAGGATTGCGGACTGCGGACTCCGGACTCACCCCGCCGGGACGCTCTACGCGGGCGATAAGCGCATCCCGAAGGATCTCGTCCGCAATCCGCAGTCCGCAATCCTTCCCCCCACCGATCGATCCCATGCCACGCGCTCCCCGCTGTCTTCCTCTCGCGCTGTGTCTCTCCCTGCTGTCCCCCGTCTTGCTCGCCGCGCAGACGGCGACGGTCCGGGGGCGGGTCGCCGACAGCACCGGCAGTCCCGTTCCTCAGGCGTCGGTCGCCCTCGAGCCGGGCGGACCGCGAACCTTCTCGAACGATCGGGGCGAATACGTGCTCGCGCGCGTCCCTGCCGGCCGATACACCATGCGCGTGCGACGCATCGGCTACGACGCGCCGCCGATCGCGCTCACGGTCGTGGACGGGCAGTCCCTCGACCAGCCGATCGTCATGCGCCGACTCGCCGTTACCCTCGCCTCCGTCGACGTCGTCGTCGGGTCGCGCGCGCGACACACCGCCGCCGACGAGCTCGCGGTGCCCGTCGACGTCTTCACGCCGCTCGAGATCCGCCAGCAGGGCACGACCGAGATGGCGCAGATCCTCTCGCAGCTCTCGCCGTCGGTGAACTTCCCGCGACAGAGCGTCTCCGACGCCAGCGAGATCGTCCGACCGTTCACGATGCGCGGGCTGAGCCCCGATCACAGCCTGGTTCTCGTCAATGGCAAACGCCGCCACCGCACCGCACTTATCCACTATTACGGCGCGGGCCAGGGCGCCGGATCGAGCGGTGTCGACATGAACGCGATCCCGGCCGGCGCGGTCGAGCGCCTCGAGGTGCTGCGCGACGGCGCCGCCGCGCAATACGGGTCCGACGCGATCGCCGGCGTCGTCAACGTGGTCCTGAAGGACGGCGCCTTCGCGCCATTCCTCACTGCGGACGTCGGCCAGTACATGACCGGTCAAGAGAACTTCGCCGCCCTGCCGCAAGGCGGCTCGCGCCCCAGTTACCCGAACGACGGACGCACCGTGGACGTGAACGGCGGATGGGGATTCAACGCCGGGCGGGCCGCGGTGGGCCTGTTCGCGGAGTACCGCGACCGCGAGCCCACAAATCGCGCGGGCCCAGACCCCGTAGACATGTTCACCGCGGGCGACGCCGACGTGGTCGAGGACGGGAGGCTCGTCCAGAAGAACAACACGATCCCGCAGCCGCACTACCACTGGGGCGACGGCGCGTCGAAGGACCTCATGACGTTCGCGTCGGCGCGATTGCCGTTCAACGAGACGGGATCCGCCGGCCTGTACGCGTTCGGCGGTTACAGCAAGCGCGAGGGCACCGGCTTCGGCTACTTCCGTGAGCCGATGAGCGCGCGGAACTGGACCACGATCTATCCCAACGGGTTCCTGCCGGAGTTCGCCCCGGACGTCGTTGACGTCTCAGCCGCGGGGGGCATCCGCGGACAGCTCGGGCGCTCGTACTACGATCTCGGCGTCACCGTGGGGCACAACGGCTTCAAGTACAACCTGAATAACACGCTCAACACCTCGCTTGGTCCGTGCCTCGACACTCCATGCGCTCCGGGCGCGGACGGCACGCTCGGAACGGCCGACGACCCCGGCATTCCGAACCAGATGAGGTTCTTCGCTGGCGAGCTACGCCTCACTGAGACTGTGGCGAGCCTCGACGCGAGCCGCGAGGTGAACGTAGGCAGGGGGACACCGCTGAACCTGGCGTACGGGGTCGCCTTCAGACACGAGCGCTATCAGATCCTGGCCGGGGAGCGCGCGTCATACATCAACGGCTTCCACCCGGCTCCGGACGGCAGCATCGCGCCCACCGGATCACAGGTCTTCCCCGGGTTCCGCCCGGAGGACGCATCCAACTCCACGCGTAACAACGTCGGCGTTTACGTCGACGTCGAAGGGGACGTCGCGCCGCGCGTGCTTGCCAACGCCGCCGCGCGCTTCGAGCGCTACAGCGACTTCGGCAACAATGTGAGTGGGAAGCTCGCGGTGCGCTTCCAACCATCGCCGGCGCTGACGCTCCGCTCGGCCGTCAGCACCGGATTCCGCGCGCCGTCGCTCAACCAGTCGCATTACTCGAGCGTCGTCACGAACTTCAAGCCCGATCCGGTGACCGGCGACCCGGTGCCGTTCGAGCTCGGCATCTTCCCCGTCGGCTCGAGGGAAGCTCGTGCGCTTGGAGCCCAACCGCTCAAGGCCGAGACCTCGCGCAACTTCAGCATCGGCCTCGCCGCGACTCCCACGCAGGGGTTCACGATGACGGCCGACTGGTTCTACATCGCGCTCAACGACCGGATCGTCCTCACGGGATTCCTCGACACGGACGAGGTCATCGCGATCCTGCGGGGAACCGGCTCGCGCGCCGAGGCGGCGCAATACTTCACGAACGCGATCGATACGCGCACGAGCGGCTTGGACGTGACCGGCGCCTACCGCGTGGATGCCCTCGCGGGCACGCTCGACCTCACCGGCGCGTTCAACATGACGCGCACTCGCATCCCGAATGAGAACAACATTCCGCTCCCGCCGGAGCTCGAAGGAACCGGCGAAGAGCTGATCGGTCGATACGACGAGGGCGGCCTGCTCGCGATGACCAAGGAGCGCCCCGATTGGCGGGGCACGCTCAGCGCGAATTACAGCCGCAGCGGGTGGAGCGGTCTCGTGCGGTACTCGTACTACGGGAAGTACACGTCATCGCTCTACAGCTACAGCGGGGACGACGTGCAGACGTACGGCGGCAAGGGCCTCACCGACCTGGAGCTCGGCTACACCTTCCGCGGACAGCGGCTCGCCGTCGGCGCGCGCAACGTCTTCGACGTGTACCCGGACCGCATGAGCGCCAACAACGGCTTCGACATCTTCCCCTTCCCGCCCGCGTCGCCGTTCGGGTACAACGGGCGGTTCGTGTACACGAGGTTGGA